>JAZFYA010000382.1:0-3221 GCA_036443315.1 Pseudomonadales bacterium | reverse complement strand
CAACTGTGAACAACTGTCCTCGTTGATACACGAATTGTTAAATCTATCAGAAATTGAATCGGGACGGCTGTCTCTGTCTCTTGCCTCGTGTGATCTCACTTGCCTGCTGAGGGAAATATATCAGCATTTTGTCCCCATGGCCAAGGAGCATGGACTGTGTTTAAACAAGCAGATAAGCGATGGATTGACTCTGGTTGCCGATGCAAACCGATTAAGGCAAATCATCAACAATGTACTGAGCAATGCCATTAAATACACTGAAAAAGGTCAAGTTGTCCTGCGTGCTTATGAGCAGGGAAGTGGCTCTACTGCCTGCACTGTCATCGAAGTGCAGGACACTGGCATTGGCATTAAAGAAAGTGATTTTGATGCCGTGTTCTGTGAATATAAAAAGGTACACAAAGTTTTGAATAAACAGGTCGATAGCACGGGACTGGGGTTGCCCATCGCCAAACGCCTCATTGAATTACATCAAGGTAGCATCTCTCTAACGAGCACTCCTGGTCAAGGGTCAACGTTTACCATTTATCTACCTCGATGCTCGAAAAATACAGGAGGTTGTGATGGCAGCAGCCAAACCTCTACTCATCATTGATGACAACCCAGCGGACTACGCGCATTACATGCGTCTACTTGAACATGAACATCATGGTTTTAGTGGCTTCGAACATATCAGTGACTTTTAAACCGCAAAAACCATCGGTTGCGACTACGTGCAAGGATTTTGCTTTGGCATGCCCACATTTAGGGCCCTTATTGGATAATTTTATCAAGCAGTGCGATCACCTCTTCCGGCTTAAAGGGTTTAACAATCCAGACTTTTGCCCCCGCTTGCTTGCCTTCCGCCATCGCTGTTGCAGAAGAATCAGTGGTCATCATGATAATTGGCGTAAACTTATTATTAGGATCGATCTTTACCTGTTTAATAAATTCAATACCATTCATATTGGGCATGTTAAGATCGGATATCACCACGTCATAACGTCTTTCATGCAGCTTTGGCAAAGCATCTTTACCGTCGACAGCAGTGACTACGGTATAGTCCGCTGCCTCTAATGCGTTTTCAACAATCCAGCGCATAGAGCTTGAATCGTCAACAAATAACACATTTTTACTCACTTTAAATTACCTCTCTTAATATTTACCTGACAATTTTTTACCGGCCCTAATAATGCATAATTTGGCAAATATAGTTGGCAAATATAGTTGGCAACTATCATTGGTAACTATCATTGGTAACTATAAAAAGGTAATGCTGCCATCTGCTGCCGCATTACCCTTTACATTAGTGCCTATAATTTCTGCATGCACCTTGCGTTCCGCCGACATGGTATAACGGGCGGCTAATTCGTTCGCCATTTCAACCGCCTTCGCTTTCACATCATCACTCAGCGTAGAGTCAATATCCCCCAGTAAATTTACGATTTTTTTCATATCAGTTTGCATATGTTCGATGCGCTGTCTCACCGCATCCTGAAATTGCAAGGATTCTAAAATATTCCCCAGTTCACCTTGAATATAGGAGTTTTCCTCTTGTAGCGTGTTAGACTTGCTTTTCAATAGTCCAACAACTTGTGACAATACATCTGAGATTTCATCAACCTTCTGTTTTGTTTGGTTCTTTGATGCCTTAATTATCGCCTGCTCATCGGTAATATACTTTTTTAACACGCCGGTCATTTCTCTGGTCAGGCTGGTAAACCCGCGAATTTGATCTCTGATTTCATTCGCAGTTTGGGTGGACTGAGCGGATAGTGCCCGTACCTCATCTGCCACCACTGCAAATCCTCTGCCGTATTCCCCCGCCCTAGCCGCTTCTATAGCGGCGTTTAGGGATAAGAGGTTGGTGGTATTGGCTATGTATTCAATCCGCTGTACCAGCGCTTCAACATCGGTATTACGTTTTTCAAATTCCGCAAAAGATTCCAGCACTTGCTCAGAGTCAGACAAACGGTCATTGAAGCTTTCCAACAAGCTATCCATTACCTCCCTATTTTGGTCAAACATGCCGGCAATACTGTTATTGCTGTCGTCGGTTTGCTCACTTCCCATTAAAATATTGTATACCACTATCGATTTGTTGAGACTTTCCTTTAGACTGTCCGAAATAATCTTGACATTTTTTCCCAAATTCAATGCCGCTGTTTCAGTATCCGACACGACTTCTGACAATTGTTTTGAGTGCACTGGCAGTACTTGGCACACGTAGTTCATGGTGGCAACTAAAGAACTGAATGCCTGATCGTTTTCCTGCCTTTGTTGCAGGGCTCTTTGGCTGGTTGATTCGAGTGCAGCGCCTTTTCCCTCGGCTGTCGAAATGGTCTTTCTATTTTTTAGAATGAACAATGAGACTGGAAGTAAAATCAAGCCAGCGGTTAAGGTATAGATAATAAATAAACTATCAAGCAAGACAGTTTGAAGAAGGCAAAAAAATAAAGTAATTCGTATGACAAAAGAAGGGTTGCCCAACATAGAAATTGTCATAGTTTCATACCGGTAATAACGCCAACGGCAACGTTAGCGACCGGAAACAAGAGAAGTGACAAGGTCACTGGTTCAACAATAATGGCCTTGATGGCGCGTCCCGATTCGTGTGACAGTGTATTAGCGACGAAATACAGCATAATCGCCCCAGACACGACCCAGAACCAATAGCCGATAAGCAGTGGGAACTCATCCATCGCGACCTGCCAGGAAATCATAATACCAAGCGAAAACGCTATGCAACGAACTGCAAATACCGGCCTCATACGGAGCAAAACAATACCCAGGACAAAAAGTTCATTAGCCAGCCAACCAATTGAAATGAAAATAATCTCAAAAATCTTAGTAGGAGAATCAACAGTGTATTCCCCCTTGAGCAACTTCCAGAAAGCCACGTGAGCCTCACGGGCACCATCAAAGCCGACATGACCGTCAATAATCGGCAAAAACCAACACGAAGCGTATAGTGCTAGCGCTGCAACAAAGAAAACATTTTCACCTTTCCAGAAACCATTATTTTCCGTCACCTTCATGATCACTCCCCAGTTGATCTGACCAACTTCAATCTGACACACCTCATCCAATTAATCCAATGGAAGTGTGTAATAGTTACCTACTTGTATAATAATCCACCAAAGGATACTGAATTTGTAATTTGTCCTAGATGCTCACAAAATCATGGACATGGAAGACTATCCATAGTCAATTCATTAATCTCGAATGACTGCTTCCGCTGG
>JAZFYA010000381.1:0-5088 GCA_036443315.1 Pseudomonadales bacterium | reverse complement strand
GCTTTGAACCCGCTGTTCGCAATGCAAGGCCCACTATCGGTTGGAACCCCACGCCCTTGAGCGGGCCTTGCATTGCGAACAGCTACTCCGGTGGTACCTGGATACTGCACAGTCTAGCCACCCTCGGTAGTCTAACCCCTCACCAGGGCGTGGGGTTCCAACCGCGTGAGGGGTTAGACTACCGAGGGTGGCGGCGGGATACTACGATCGCAAGCCGTTAACAGCGCTGCCCTTAAGTCAGTGCCATTCAACACCTGGACAATTTTTTATTAATGATCATAGAGACTCAATGGTTTTATGACAATAATGATGAAGATTTAAAATAACAGACAGTCAATAAAGGGGTTGACAAGGCGGGTCTCATAGAAGGGTGGATAGTAAGGGCGGCCCTACTGAAGATTCTAGGATGATGAGGCTGATTTTATCATACAACTGGCTAATCAAATAGGAACAGTAACGCTCGGCCCGATTCAGGAAGCAGCATGTATCCTGGCTCATCCAGCACCATGCACCCACCTGGTTTAGTCTTTGAGTCGTTGCCTGGGTTGCTAACGGTGATTAATTCGGGCTTTTTGTTTTTTTAAAGTGTGTGCTTATCATTTAATTGGTCTAAAAGTGCTATCTTCACCCTGTTGTTCTCTCTAGCCCGGATACTTCGCCAGCACGCTTGTAAATTGGTGTTTCGTACCACTATACAAGCGTAAAATTTATTTCCCTTATCTGCATACTCATGACGTCACTAAGATCCTTTGTTTCCCAGAGAGACAAAAAATGTCGATTTATACGTTTCAATGAGATGAAACTAAATACAGATAGATGGTAATTTATACAACTATAAATTAACGTTAAAGTATTCCGTCATTATCGTCTGCTAACAGTTGCTGGAGGAATCACAATGAGTTTTAAGGCTAAGACCGGTGGATTAAGTCAGCAACAGTTACAAGCCCACTGGATGCCGTTTTCCGGCAACCGACAATTCAAGCAAAACCCCCGCATGATTGAATCTGCAAAAGGGATTTATTACACCGATGTGGAAGGTCGTAAGGTTCTGGATGGCCTGTCTGGCCTGTGGACCTGTGGTGCCGGTCATTCGAATCAGCGGATTACCGAAGCGGTTAGCCGGCAAATGGCGAAGCTGGATTATTCACCGGGCTTCCAGTTCGGTCACACTCTATCTTTCGAGTTGGCCAATCGTATGGTTGAGATAATGCCTGAGGGTTTGGATCATGTGTTTTTTACTGGGTCAGGTTCAGAGAGTGTTGATACGGCCCTAAAAATGGCCAGGGCCTACTGGCGTCTAAAGGGTGAAGGGGGCAAAACGCGATTGATTGGTCGCCAGAAGGGTTATCACGGGGTGAACTTTGGAGGCATCAGTGTCGGTGGTATGGTCGGCAATCGCAAACTCTATGGCCAGGGGATTGAAGCTGATCATTTAGTGCATACCCAGCTGCCGGAAAATGCCTTCACTAAAGGTATGCCTGAGAAGGGAGGTTATTTGGCGGATGATCTGGAGTCGCTAATTGGTTTACATGATGCATCGACAATTGCAGCTGTGATCGTAGAGCCATTTGCCGGTTCTGGTGGTGTAATCATTCCTCCACAGGGCTATCTGCAGCGGCTGCAGGCAATTTGTGACAAGCACAATATCCTGTTGATATTTGATGAAGTGATCACTGGTTTTGGTCGTTGCGGAACTAACTTCGGGGCCGATGCTTTTGGTGTTATCCCCGACATTATGATTGTCGCCAAGCAAATCACCAACGGTACCATTCCCATGGGTGCGGTGATTGTTAAGGGCGAACTCTACAATACGTTTATGGATAACGGTGGCCCGGACTATATGGTGGAATTCCCTCATGGATATACCTATTCTGCTCATCCGGTCGCCTGTGCTGCGGGGCTGGCAACGCTTAATCTGCTGCAGAATGACAACTTGATTCAGCGCGTAGTAGAAATAGCCCCAATTCTTGAAGCGGCTGTCCATAGTTTGAAGGATACTCAGTATGTGGTGGATATTCGCAACTATGGTTTAGCGGCGGGAATGACTCTGGAGTCCTTTCCGGGTGAGCCGGCGCGTCGTCCCTATGAAGTGGCGATGAAGTGTTGGGAGAAAGGCTTTTATGTGCGCTATGGTGGTGATTGTATAATGATGGCTCCTCCGTTCATCATTGCGCGGGAACAGATTGATAGCCTGGTCAATGCGATTGGTGAATCTCTAAACGAATTGGATTAACTAATGTCGGATGGGAATGGCACTTACTTAAGGGCAACGCTGTTCATTACTGCGACCTCTAACACTTGTGTGCATCCCACCACCCTCGGCAGTCTAACCCCTCACTTGTACTTACTTAAGGCTATAACTGAGGCGCTTTGAACCCGCTGTTGGACGATTTCCAATTCGCGTTGCAGTTGTAGGTTAGTGGTGTTGTCTTTACTCTCGATCGTCTCACGCATGCGTCGGATGCGATCCATGGTATCGGCTTGGGCTGCGAGGACATGATCTAACTCTGACAGATTTTTGGAATCCGTGCTCAGGTCGTTTTTCATGTTACTGAACATGGCATCGAGGTTCAGCGTCTCACCCTTCGTGTCTTCTAATTTATTCTCAAAATGATGGTGAGCGGTCGGATTTCGAAATTGCTGCTGTGGGTTATGGCCAGGGATTGATGACAATTATTACCGCTTGAATAACTAGGAGGGGAGGCTGTCATTATCAAGTTGATAGAGTACTAGTTTGAGGGGACTGGGAAAAATAAACGGGCTGTTCATCACCGCGTGAGCTGTTTCCAGTTGGGTGGGCACCTCCGCCCCAAGAGGTGCTGTAGATGTTCTTGGTTGGTCAATGAGAGAGCGGCGCGGCAGTCTCTCTTTGAGGTGATCCTCGTCGATAACGAGGCTGGGTTACAGCGTTACAGGGTAATTGTTGGTCAGTTATTGAAAATAATGTACCTGTAGGGGGATAATTCTATGAGTATTTATAGCTCCACACTAATAGAATCCAATCGCTCAAACAAATCACTAGGCAAAGCCATATCAACCAGTGCCTGTTGCGCTGCATCTTGCTGGCTTTCATCTTCCTGGACGATAGCATAAATCTCACAAGCCAGGTTGGCCTGGTATAACACATGAGCATAAGGGCCGATCTGGTTGCTGGTGGTGAGGTTGATTTGCTGTTCCAGCGCGGAACAAATTTCTTCTGGTAGTTCCCAGTCTTTGGCGATCGTATAGCTGAGCATTTCTGAGGTGGACTGCATCAGCGGAGCAAAAGCGGCGTAACCGGGTTGGTCCTGCTTGGCATTTAGCTGGAACTGGTTGCTGAGTTGGCTAAAGATGGTGATTTTGCCAATATCGTGTACTAGTCCCAGCAGGTAGGCTTTGAAAGGCTCCAGCCCCCGTTGCCTGGCAATTAATTCACAGGTTACGGCGCAACATAGGGCGTGGGTCCACAGCTTGTGGCCAAACTCGGTGTAGTAATAGGATTGACGTTCAATGACTGGCTGCATCACCGCTGCCGACAACACTGTACGCAAGCCTTCAATACCCAGTTTTACCACTGCGGTTTCAATGCTGGTGACACGCTTGCTAATAGGGTTGAAATACACGCTATTGGCCAGTTTAAGTACAGCGGTACTCATGGCTGGGTCTTTGTTGATGATCTTCACATAGTCCTTGGCGGAGGCTTTAGGGTTACGCAGGCTTTGTAGCAATTTGGGGATTATTGAGGGTAAGCGCGGTACGGCCTTGATGCGCTTGTCCTGATTGGCTAGCGATTTTTCTACAGCACCGAGGACCAGCTTATGGGGTACTGTCAGGGGTTTTTGGTCGTCGATATTGCCGAGGATGGTGGTGTAAAAGCCATATTGGGCAGTCAGTAGACTGAAGGTGCTGGGTTGGACAACCTCAATGCCGTCACTGATGGTGCGGGAAGCTTTGCTATTATCCTCGGAGCTAAAAATGGATCTAAACCGGGAAAGTAATCCTGCCATGGGGACGCTAGTCTCTTGTTAAATAATCAATCGGTCGGCGTGTAAGTATAGCTGCAAATTGCCGATCAAAGGGCTATGTCTGGTCGCCTGATGCTTTGGCTGCCTAGAGGTCAATAGTAGACACATTTCAGCAAAACCAATCGTGTAAAACCTATTAGATTAGTAGCTACTTTTAAACTGGTTTGGCCAGTACAGTGGATCTTGATCCACTGTACTGGAGAAATTGAAATGATTACCAGTGTTGACGATTACTGTATCCACTAAACCGTCCAGCCTCTTGCTGAGCCTTCCCAGAGTGACTGCAAATTTTATGATCGCTAGTGGTTCAACGGAGCTTACCCCGCGTAGCGTGGTTCGTGATACCTACTATGCTTTGTTGAACAAGTCCTTAGTATTTTCTTGGCATATTTAGAAATTAGCCTATACTGGTAACAGGCTTTAATTAAACGTGTGCCAAATGATTAGAATGATAGGTGGTGCGCTGTACTGTTTTTCTATACCGTTAATTAGCTAGATCGGGGTAATGGTTGTTTTATACATGCCATTAGATCGTTAATATCTCAACCGAATTTCGCTATTTGTTACTGTCACTGCGGCTATTGGCGGTAAAGAGTTTTGGTTGTGAGGTTGGTGTTTTACTCTGCGTTATCATTATGTAGGGTTATTTGGTTTTACTCTGGAGGTTTTCATAGAATGCCTTCAGCGTGGTCTCGAGGGAGCGCGCGTAAAGCAGTTTCTACGTGCATTGGGGCGGGCATTTATTGCCCGCCTTTTTTTATGCCTGTCTAAATAGAATTCTATTACTTATCTTTAAAGCACAGTTTCCGCTGCGCTTAATATGATGAGCCTAGCCTGGAAGTCGCATCGTCATGCGTATAAATTGATAGTGAATACGGCTATACCCAAAGCGATTGAAATTTAGGTTTTAGAGTGCGTCCCTTATTTATCTATGGAAAGTTGTTTATAGCAAGGCGCTTGAACGCAGGAAACTGTCAATATTTCAAGTTCAAACTGTCAAGTTCAAACAACGCAGCCATGGGCAAAAAGGGGGTGTGACGTGCATGGATGCACTAATGCCGCAGGCGCATGGATGTGCAGGAGC
>JAZFYA010000380.1:0-4425 GCA_036443315.1 Pseudomonadales bacterium | reverse complement strand
CGTATGACTTTTACACCCATATTTTTGGCGAACATATCCATCACTTGGCCTCCTTCGTCTTTACGTAGCAAACCGTTATCGACAAAAACACAGGTTAACTGATCACCGATAGCACGGTGTAACAGTGCGGCGACCACCGACGAATCGACACCGCCGGATAGACCCAGCAATACCTTATCGCTGCCTACCTGAGCACGTACGGTTTTAATGGCATCTTCAATGATATTGGCGGGAGTCCACAACACGCCACAATGACAAAGTTTTAATACAAAGTGCTCAAAAATTCTTTTTCCCTGCAACGTATGGGTAACTTCCGGATGGAACTGGATACCGTAAAATTTTTTCTCCCCATGATACATACCCGCAATGGGACAGAACTCAGTCGACGCCATCACTTCAAAACCATCGGGCATTGCCGTCACTTTATCGCCGTGACTCATCCACACATCCAACAGTGCGCAACCATCATCGCTATGCACATGATCTTTGATATCGTGCAGTAATTCAGCATGACCTTGCACTTTTATCTGCGCATAACCAAACTCG
The DNA here is from genome assembly GCA_036443315.1 of Pseudomonadales bacterium. Taxonomy (GTDB): domain Bacteria; phylum Pseudomonadota; class Gammaproteobacteria; order Pseudomonadales; family Dasaniaceae; genus Oceanicoccus. Next base: position 3,879 of record JAZFYA010000380.1, on the reverse strand, counting down.
CGCAAGGTTGAAGATTCAACTTTGCCACCCAACTGTTCAGCCATGGTTTGCATGCCGTAACAAATACCGAGAACAGGAACGCCCATCTCAAAAACACAGTCAGGCGCACTAGGAGAAGCACCTCCAGTCACCGACTCAGGACCACCGGCAAGAATAATGCCTTTGGGGTTAAACGCTTTGATTGCATCCGTACTCATATCAAAAGCACGAACTTCTGAATAGACACCGATTTCACGCACTCGTCGCGCAATCAGCTGGGTGTACTGGGAACCGAAATCCAGGATGAGAATTCGTTGAGCGTGTATATCAGCTGACATTGCTTTTCTCTTGTTTCTCTCTTGCTGCTCTCAAAAAGTAGTGGTTTAAGGCGCTGACTTATTCAACAACAAACGGGGCTGAATAGCCCCGTTGAACGTGCAGTGATAACTTATGCCTGGGGATAATTGGGCGCTTCTTTGGTAATACTGACATCGTGAACATGGCTTTCACTCACACCCGCCGCCGTCACTTTTATAAATTGTGGCCGGGTGCGCATGGTGTACATATCCGAGCTGCCGGTATAACCCATTGCCGAGCGCAGACCACCCATCATCTGGTGAACAATGGCTGACAGGGGGCCTTTATAGGGTACGCGACCTTCGATACCTTCAGGGACCAGTTTTTCAATACCGTCCGCAGCACTTTGGAAATAACGATCACTGGAACCTTGGGTCTGCGCCATCGCCCCTAAAGAGCCCATACCCCGATAGGATTTATAAGTCCTACCCTGATACAGTTCCACTGTACCGGGTGCCTCTTCAGTACCAGCAAACATACTGCCCATCATCACTGCACTGGCACCGGCAACAATGGCCTTCGGTAAGTCACCAGAAAAGCGGATACCCCCATCGGCAATCAGGGGAATATCCATATCTTTCAGCGCTGCAGCCACATTGGCAATAGCACTTATCTGTGGCACCCCAATACCTGTAACGATACGGGTAGTACAAATGGAACCGGGGCCAATTCCCACCTTCACCGCATCAGCTCCAGCTTCTGCCAGGGCCAAGGCGGCTTCACCGGTAGCAATATTGCCAGCAATCACCTGCATATCCGCATAGTTTTTCTTTATCCAATGCAGCCGATCGATTACATTTTTGGAGTGACCGTGGGCGGTATCCACCACCAGTACATCAACACCCGCTGCAACCAGCGCTGCAACACGATCATCAGTATCGGCACTAGTGCCCACCGATGCACCAACCAATAACTGGCCCGAGGAATCCTTACAAGCATTGGGATAAATTTGGGCTTTGTTAATATCCTTCACGGTAATCATGCCGCATAGGTCAAAGTTGTCATTCACTACCAGTACTTTTTCGATACGGTTCTTATGCAGCAGCTCCTTGACCATTGCCAGGTCAGCCCCCTCCTTTACTGTTACCAGCCTATCCTTGGCGGTCATAATGGTAGATATTGGCTTGTCCATATGCGTCTCAAAACGCACATCTCGGCTGGTGACAATACCCACCAAATCTCCGTTATCCAAAACCGGCACACCGGAAATATTATGCTCTTCACGAATGGCAAACAGGCGGCTGATTGGCGCAGAAGCTTCAATGGTGATGGGATCTTTGACCACTCCACTTTCATGTTTTTTCACCGCACGGACCTGATAAGCCTGCTCCTCGATGAGCATACTCTTATGGATGATGCCGATACCACCTTCCTGGGCCACTGCAACGGCCAAGCGAGATTCAGTCACCGTATCCATCGCCGCTGACACCAATGGAATATTGAGCTGGATCCCACGGGTGAGTTGCGTCTTTAGGCTAACGTCTTTGGCCGTTACCTCGGAGTATCCGGGCAGCAGCGAAACATCATCAAAAGTGAGGGCTTCCTGGGCAATTCGTGGCATAAGTCTGATCCATTCTAATTAGCAGCCAGTATGGGCCATTGCAGTCCCCGGCTTGTCAGTCTTATCAGGATATTTCCTTGCAAGACTAAAAACCGATTATTTTAAGCTATTGCATTTATTCCGTAAATCGATAACTGTCGATAACGGCGTATAAAAGTAGATTTGCTGTGATTGAGACGGGTGTGCCAGGGGCATTTAACCTGTCATAGGATTGTAAAGCGGTAGGCGTCATATTAGCAAGCAGCCAGTGAATGGCTCACATTCTTGGCGCTCAGATCCAAGCCGAGCCGTTGGGCCTATTTGAATCGAGCATAGCGAAGACAAACCATCCAGCGCTGCGACCTTAGATCAACGAATTCCAACGCTGGCAGATGGCTTAAGCAGCAATATCAAGTTGACAGAATATTAAGCTACAATAATCCGATGCCTATAAATAAAAGTACTTCCTCTAAACGAGACACCCTGTCGATAAGCCAACTCAACCGGCAAGCCAAACAGCTGCTGGAGGGTAACTTTCCATCGGTATGGGTTGAAGGTGAAATATCCAATTTAGCCCTTCCCTCATCCGGTCACTGGTACTTTTCACTGAAAGACAGCCAGGCCCAAGTTCGCTGTGCTATGTTTCGCAATAGCAATGCCCGCCTGCGCTTTCAGCCAGAGGTAGGACAGCAGGTGATGGTTCGGGCCAAACTTAGCCTCTATGAGGCCCGTGGAGACTATCAGCTAATTGTTGAACATATGGAACCCGCTGGTGATGGCGCCTTGGCCAGGGCTTTTGAAGAACTGAAAAACACATTACAACAGGAGGGTTTGTTCGACCCGGATAACAAACAGAAACTGCCAGCGTTGCCTCAGCATATCGCTGTTGTCACTTCGCCGACAGGAGCCGTTATTCACGATATTTTAACGGTGTTAGCGAGGCGCTTTGCTGATATTCCAGTCACGATTTTTCCAACCGCCGTGCAGGGACAAGGGGCTGCCCAAACCATTGCCGCCGCCATCGATAGCGCTAACCAACTGGCCACTGAGGGCAGCTATAATTTTGACGTTATCCTCACTGGCCGCGGCGGTGGCTCTATGGAGGACTTGTGGGCCTTTAATGAAGAGGTCGTTGCCAGAGCGATTTATAACAGCCACTTGCCCGTGGTTAGCGCCGTTGGCCATGAGGTAGATTTTACTATCGCCGATTTTGTTGCCGACGTCCGCGCGCCCACCCCCTCCGCTGCGGCTGAATTACTAAGCCCTGACAGCAGGGAACTGCTGCAAACGTTTAATGGCTTTGAACAGCGCTTAAGCCGGCAAATACTGTTACAACTGGAAACACAAAAACAACAACTGGACTGGTTTCAATCCCGCTTACGCCACCCTGGTAGCCGCTTGCTGGAACACAGTCAACGCCTGGATGAACTGGAGCTGAGGCTGATTAATAGCTCGCGCAGCTATCGTCAACAACAGCAATTGGGCATTGATCTACTGAGCGCCCGTCTACAACAGCAAACCCCCTTACATTTGATCGAACAACTCAAACTTAAATCCAGCAACTACTATCAACGTCTGGAACAACAAATCCAGCGACAACTGGAACGCTTGCAACAACGGTTAAAAAATACCATGCGCCTGCTGGATACTGTCAGCCCTTTAGCCACGCTGAATCGTGGTTATGCTATCGTCACCAGCGCCGCCGACCAGGTTGTCAATGATGCCAGCGCAGTTAACATTGGCCAGAAAATCACTACCAGACTGGCTAATGGAAGACTAGACAGCACCATCACTGATATTGAGACAGGCTAATTGAGGTTTACCAGGAATGGCTCTGACTTAAGGGCAGTGCTGTTAACGGCTTGCGACCGTAGTGTCCCGCCGCCACCCTCGGTAGTCTAACCCCTCACTCGGTTGGAACCCCACGCCCTGGTGAGGGGTTAGACTACCGAGGGTGGCTAGACTGTGCAGTATCCAGGTACCACCGGAGTAGCTGTTCGCAA
>JAZFYA010000379.1:0-5335 GCA_036443315.1 Pseudomonadales bacterium | reverse complement strand
TCATTTATATCTTCTTTCATGAATAGAGAAGATAGACCAGATCATAATATTGTTCAAGTTATTTCCTTACAGTCCCTTAGTCTTGCTGACCTTTCTGTCTTCTTCAATAAAGAAAACTTCTTCGGAATATTCATCATCAGTGAGGAATTTTATCTTGCTATGATCAAGATTGAAACGGTCAAGTGGCACCATTTGAATGCCAGTATGATGCTGGGAGTTGTAATCATTTTCTATCCACTGCCAGGTTTTTTCATTTAACTCATCGAGTGTTTTAAAGTCAAGATGCTGGGTTAAAAACCTATCTCTAAAGCCTCTAAAAAATCGTTCTATTTTTCCTTTTGCAGAACCGTCACGGATGGGAGCGTGTGAAAGATGAATATTCAGTCTAACACAGGCTTGAAGGATTTCTTTTGAGGTATAATTCGAGCCATTATCAAAGTAGAGCCGAGTGGGTTTTCCCCTGTTATATAACGCGGTTTTAAAGGCATCAATCATATTTTCAGTATTGTCACGATAAAAGAATTCACCATGCGTAATGACTCGACTGGCATCATCAATAAAGGCAATTAAAAAAGTTTTTCGCCATTTACCATCGGGTTGTTTAATGGATGGCCCATACATGGTATCGGCCTGCAATAGCTCATTAGCAAATTGCATGGCAAAAGATTGTCTTAACTTTTTAGTTTGCTCAAAGTTCAGCAGATCATTTTCCCTCACCATACGATAAAATGACGTTTGTGAAAGCTGGCTACGCTGAAAATAGTTTTGCTTAAGCAACTGTCGATACAGAGTAAGCTTTGGGATGATGCCAGTCTTATTTTTACTTAACGTAGAGATGATATGGTTAATCGCTTCCGCTAGTTCATTGATCTGAATTTTTCGATAACTGTTTTTATCTGCGCGGGTTTTGTTATCGAGTGTGGTAATACCACGCTTCTTAAATCGATAAAGCCAGGTGCTAATAGTTCGCCAAGTAAATTGATATTCAATGCCGGTTTCTTGGTCGGTAAACAAACGTGTCGCCACATTTTTTATGCGTGCTTGAATGTTATTGCCTGGCGCATAATCGATGGCACTTAATACCCTGAGCCTAAGCTCGAGGGGTGGGAATTTTTTTTGTTTAATAACAGGGATGGAATTCATCAAGGTATTTCTCCAACGGTTGAGTGAATGAAAATCAGGTGGAGAGTAATGCAAAAAGTTAAGCAATAAAACCGCACATTTCTGTTGCGCAGTTGAACTTGTGTTAGCCCCGTCATATTTTGTTAAGGTGTTTGATGGTAAATAGGCAAAGTTCCCGCGTCCTGCTCATGCCCCTTACCTACATCCATGTAGGCAACCCCCGTGTTTGACTTCGGAGGGCTTAGGGTCAATTGAAAAGTGCTTTGGTTAAAAACTAGGAGAGTATTCGGTAGAAGTAATCAAATAAAACAGCATTGATTTAAAAGTTGAAAATTGGCACAAGGACAATCACCAAAGCAGGAAAAAAGCCGTGTTAAGGTGGGTAGCAATATTTGAAGGCGTTTGCTTCGGGTGCTGAATCGGGTGTTTACAGTGTGAGGGCGTGTTTTTAAAATGGTTCGGTAGTGCATGAGCCTGCGTTCTACTTTCGTAAGCCAGTGCCAAGCATTACGAGAGGCACTCTGACCTGTTGCCTTTTTATAAGCGGCTTTTACGGTGAAGTTGGCAAGCAGTGAAGAAAGAAAGATAAACAAGTGAGTGGTGCCATATTGCAGTGAGGGCAAGGCGCTTGCCACATAAAGCGTGAAGGGACGACCACAACCCGAGTGACCATAGCGATTGGAGCAGAAAATGCGTTTGCCTACCTTCTCTGCTAGGGCTTTATGACACTGTTTGTAGATAAAGCTATGAGGGACAAATTGGTCATTTTTAGAGCAGTGCTGGCATTTGAGCTGATCCTGGTGTCGATCAAGTTCCGAGGTGAAGCGTTTTAAGGTATCTATATTGTCAAAATACTGTTTCATGGGCGGAGTATTGTAAAGAATTATTTCCCGTTGTCCACGTCGCGGACTCCGTGTGGACAAAGCGTGAATGTCGCAAGCGAACGTGTGGATAAATTATGGATGACCCTCGTTCCTCGGTCACCCACAATTTACCCACACTCATTCACCCTTTGACCACACTGCGCCGTGAGACTTTGGAGAAGCCTGGAAGTTTTGCCTCCGGCTCAACAAGCTATAAAATTTTCATACAGAAATTTATATTACCAAATTACCGTTATAAGAGAGGGCTACTTTTATGATTAGAGTTTGGTTGAAAAGGGCTGGTTTATACGATGGCAAAGTGGTAAATCACACTTTTAAGCGCCTATATAACGAAAAAAATACTTTTACTAATGCAGATATGCTTTCATTAATGAGACTTGGAAAAGCTTTAGATGTGTTCGAAGAAATACTTCAGGAGTTAAGAGCACCTGCTGCGCCGTTAACTGTACTGACTCAAGTTGTAGATGGTGTCGTTAGGATTGACATACAAGCTGGCTTCGAATCGCTACCAATTAGTCAATTCCAAGACCATCCTCTCACTGGTGCAGGAGTGATGCCAGATTACCTTGAAGAGTATATGGTAGATGGCGCCTTAGACATTGGAACATTGCTTCACAATGACCACTACATAGCAGTAAAAAATCTTTTTAACGAAAAACACTATCTTTCTTCCATGAAGCTAATGGTATCTTTCATAGACACCCTAGGCTACTTGGATAGCGGTGATATAAAGGGTAACGTATTCGTTTTGTGGCTTAATAGCTACTCAAATATATCGAAAGAGCTTGGTGTAACCTCCGAGGAGCTATGGGAGTTTAGGAATTCTATTCTCCATATGACAAATCTTGACTCACGTAAAGTTAAACTCAGAAAGATCAAGCGTATAAGCTTTATGGTCGCGCCAAAAGGCATTCCTGCTAAACATGATCATGACACAACCTATTTTAATTTTTCAGATCTCATATTCGTTATACAGAAAGCCATCGCAAAATGGCTAAATACATATATAATAGACCCGACAAAGTTGGCTTCTTTTGTTAAACGCTACGATAGAGTAATTTCAGACAGCAGAATGGCGAAAATGCCCTAATCGGGTAGCTAGGCCCCATCTCTAGAGCCCGGCTCCCACACCACCGTACGTACGGTTCCGTATACGGCGGTTCATACGAACTTAACATCGAGTTTGAATTTGTTATAGAGATTGCTAAGACCCAGCCAACCCAAAGATTGAAAATACACGCGAGGCAGTGCAAAATTCATCGCACTCGTTGCCGAGCTATACCACGGCCCTGATCGTCCCCAAGCGGCTCTCGCTGCTTTTGAACGATTTACCCCATAGGAGCGAAGTTTATTGAAGCGGGTTCGCGACGTTTTCCATTGACGCCACACGATGCACCTTAAATGCCTCAATATCCAACTCTCTAACTTTTCAATCTTCGCTTTCCCATCTGCAAGCCTGAAATAAACAATCCATCCCTGAACCATCCTGTTTATTTCTTTAATAACCGTTTGCAGTTTCATCCCGCGCCAACGCGGCAGGGACTCTCGGATCTTATTTTTGAGTCGTTCATAGGATTTCGGCGCTATTTTAAGCCGAGGATTCTTGTACCCATAGAAGCCGTAGCCAAGATAAACATGCTGACTACTGCGTACCACTAAACTCTTCTCCTTATTAATCGGAAGCTTGAGTTTATTCCACAGGAACCGTTCAATGGACTCCATCACCCGTTCTCCCGCCCGCTTCGATTTCACGTATACATTGAAGTCATCTGCAAACCGACAAAACCGGTGCCCTCGTTCTTCTAGCTCCTTATCCAAGTCATCTAACATAATATTGCTGAGCAGGGGCGATAGCGGTGCTCCTTGGACCGTTCCTTCCCGACGCGGCTGGATAACTCCGTTATCCATAATGCCCGCCTGAAGATAGCGCCGGATTAATTTCAGCACTAACTTGTCCTCAATTTTACGCGCTATACGTGACATGAGTATGTCGTGATTAACTCGGTCGAAAAATTTCTCCAAATCAACATTGACAACCCAGGTATTTCCTACAGCGATATGTTCCACTGCCAATTTTAGCGCATCATGCGCACTTCTCTTTGGCCGAAAGCCAAAACTGAAGTCTGAAAAACCTTCTTCAAAAATTGGGCTAAGAACTTGATGCAGTGACTGCAAAATCAAACGATCAACCACGCATGGCACCCCTAACACCCTAATACCACCTCCCGGTTTGGGTATTTCTACTTTCCGCACCGGGTTGGGCGTATACGTACCACGGGTAATCTCTCGTTGGATCTGATCTGCATGAGCAAGCCAATAATCTCTGAGTTCGTTGACTGTTATTCCATCGATGCCCGGAGCACCTTTATTGCTCACAACTTTCTTGTAAGCGGCATTCAGGTTATCTGTAGAAAATACATCCTCTATCAACACAACTCGTTTCCTCTCTATGCAACCTGTGTTCTCGCCTCGTGCCGGAAATGTTTGACGCTCACTGCGAAGTCCTCCCTGGTTCTGCCAGTTCAGCTCAGCGGTGTGCAAGATTGATTGCCTTGCTAGCTACGTCCCCATCATTTCACGAACATCACGCACAGGTTTGATTCGTATGTTCCCCCCTTCACCTGATCATCAGGTTAATATGGGGTCTGCTGACTTCTGCCTCTCTGTCGGTCCACCTTCCGGTTTTCCTAGCCCTTATTCAGAATAGATAGGCAGATCTCCCAGGGTAAGACGCGTGACCTTCACCCCATATACCCGCCACATTTACGATTGATCGTCTGAGTGGTTATTTGGGCTTCGAATACCAATGCCTTCTCGCCCACGATGCAATCGCCTCGTCTGTGATTCGTGTACCTCGGGCCAGGGTTTTGCCTCCAGCTTCCTTCCCACCCTACCTCGCAGTAGCGCAGTTGCCTTCAGCTAGGGGTTCCTCACCACTTAGGTCCCCAGAGGACTTTCACCTCCAAGTCACTTCCCAGTTCGCTTTCGCTTGCTGGTTGCTCAGCACTACGTGACATTGCCTACTGCTATTCCGATTGATGATGCCATCTGTGTTTCGCTCCTGATATCGCAGAGGCCACAATATCAAACCAGGAAGAGTTAGGGGGTCTGGAACTCCCGTGTCCAGTTACTATCAGAATAACAATGTGCGCCTGTCACGGCGCTTCGCGCCATGCCTGGCGCACATCGGGTAAGGGCTGACTTCTCTTCAGCCCTCCCCACACCACCCAAGCAAGCGGGTCCGCACTGGGCGGTTCCTGAAGATTCTTTAAAACAAGTAGGCCGATAAGCTCCTACTTGCTCCAGTGCTGGCTACAACCTTAGCAACG
>JAZFYA010000378.1:0-11319 GCA_036443315.1 Pseudomonadales bacterium | reverse complement strand
CCAGTGCTATCACCTCTCTGATCATCACATTGGCATCTAGGGTAGTAACACCACCTACATCCGGCTTTTAATTACTGTCGATGTAGTGCGGATCCAGCAGGTCGCGTTGAATATAATTCGCAATGGTATGGAAGCTATGGTGGACGTGGATAACCGTCAACGGGGAGTTCTGGTCACTACTGCACTAAAGAGTCAATCAAAAAACCAGCAAGTGATTATTTTTAATGTGATTGATTATGGTGTTGGTATTGCAGACGGGGCTGAGAAATACTTGTTCGATCCATTTCATACGACAAAAAAAAATGGTATGGGGATAGGCCTGTCTATTTGTCAGTCCATTATTCAGGACCATGGTGGTGATATTGGTTTTAGGTCTAATAGTGAGGGTGGTACAACCTTTTATTTTAGTATACCTGTTTAAACAAGCTATATTGACCGGGTCAAACGTCACAGGGCCAAAAAAACGGCTGCAAGGGTGACTTGCAGCCGTTTTGAATTTTGATGCGATGCTGCACATGCACGTGGAGATATTTGCTATTTAGGGCAAGGCGGAGCCACAGTAAAAAATCCAGTAACACCAGACTTTGACGATAAGGCTTTTAGATGCGATATCTTGTCAATATCATGGAATACTTGTTCAGGGTTTAGCTAACTAGGCACTTTGTTCAACAGGAGCTACTTGCTCCTGTTTTTTCTGAATACGTAGATAAACTTCTTCTCGGTGTACGGATATTTCTTTAGGCGCGGCAATACCTAAACGTACCTGGTTGCCACTGATACCTAAAACCATAATTTTGACATCGTCACCGATAATCAACGTTTCTCCTAAGCGTCTTGATAACACTAACATATATTAAACCCTCTTGATGCTGTTGAAGTAATTAGAAAGGAAGGATATCAATTTGAGAGTGCATAAATAATTCGCTCATCTACCTATAGTAATAAGGGAAACTACTTAAGAAAATAGTTATATGCTTGTTCAGAGACTTCTTGGGTTCTCAATGGTTAAGCCGCAAATAGTGTTCGGTTTGAGAGGGGTTAAAGTATCGACAACATTGCCCTGATCAAGATTTCAGGGCAATCGGTGTTGGGTGGTGAGTTAGTGAAGTGTTTGCGGATTGCCAGGATGGTGTGTTGGTTGATCGTTTTTGGTGCTACTGCTTGCAGATCCATCGAGTTGCTCGGTGATATAGCCCCGGAGTCGTCCCACCACATTGGTCATAATGTCGATGGTTTGACCGATCTGATCCAAGGTCATCAAGATGGTTTCGGAATCAACCTGGGCTTTTTTGTCGTCACTCATGGCCTTATCCTTTAGCTGTTGCCTACCCTAAATTATGGAGGCAGTTATTGTTGAGGAATTAAGGGCCAAGTCTGGGACTTGACCCTGATTCGTTGCGGGGTTAATCCCACGTTAAAGCGCCACCCGTTTGATATTCGATAACGCGGGTTTCAAAAAAGTTTTTCTCCTTGCGCAGGTCCATAATTTCACTCATCCAGGGGAATGGGTTTTGCGCGCCCTGGTATTGTCCCGACAGGCCTAACTGGGTCAGTCGACGGTTGGCAATAAACTGCAGGTATTTTTCCATCATCGCAGCGTTCATACCCAGCACACCACGGGGCATAGAGTCGCGGGCGTATTCAATTTCCAACTGGGTACCTTCCAGAATCATTTGGATGATTTCCTGTTGGAAATGCTCGGTCCACAGTTGAGGGTTTTCCAATTTGATTTGATTAATGACATCAATACCGAAGTTCAGGTGCATAGATTCATCGCGCAGGATGTACTGAAACTGTTCAGCGACACCGGTCATTTTGTTGCGGCGGCCCATGGACAAAATCTGGGTGAAGCCACAGTAGAAGAAAATACCTTCAGTGACTGCATAGAAACCGATCAGGTTGCGCAGTAGCTCCTGGTCGCTCTCCGGGGTGCCGGTTTTGAAATGTGGATCGGACAGGGAGTGGGTGTGGCGTAGGCTCCAAGCGGCTTTTTTAGCGATGGAGGGTAGCTCACGGTACATATTGAACACTTCACCTTCGTCCATGGCCAATGATTCCACACAATACTGATAGGCGTGGGTGTGAATGGCTTCCTCAAATGCCTGGCGCAACAAATATTGACGACATTCGGGGTTGGTGATGTGGCGGTACATTGCCAGTACCAAATTATTAGCCACTAGTGAGTCGGCCGTTGAGAAGTAACCCAGTGAGCGCATTACAATGCGGCGCTCGTCAGCGCTGAGACCGTTGGGGTCTTTCCAGAGGGCAACGTCTGCAGTCATGTTGACTTCCTGAGGCATCCAGTGGTTGGCGCAGCCATCCAGATATTTTTGCCAGGCCCAGTCGTATTTAAAGGGCACCAATTGGTTGAGGTCGGCGCGGCAGTTGATCATTGCCTTGTCGTCAACGGTAAGGCGGGCGGCGCCCATTTCCAGCTCTTCCAAACCTGCGGTGACATCAAGATTGGCAATGGCAGCCTTCGCTATGGCGACGGCGTCACCCGGCTCGCTGCCATTGCTGGTAGGGTCGATGGTGCTTGCAGAGGCAAGCGTTTTTGGGGCTAATGTTGCAGCAATTAACGCATCAGCTGGTTTTTCAGCTATAGCTACTTCGTTGATGGTTGCTTCTATTGCGGCCATTGGTGGTATCGGTTTTCTTTCGGTTTCATCGACGTGGTATTCGTCCCAATTCAGCATAATTCACTTACCCCCTAACAATTTGGACTGTTGTATTGGTTTTTTGTGCTATGTTTTGCCCTGCTTCGCTGAAGAGAATAGCGGGGCGATTGATTGACGCTTCTTTGCTCATTAATAATGTGCTTACTGGCATGCCTCGCAGCCAGGGTTATCCAGCGAGCAGACTTGCGGCACTGGTGCTGCAACTGTGGGGCTGCTTTCCGCTTGGGCAGCGACGGCATTTAACGAACCGGTATCGATGGTTGATTTCTCGGTACCAGTGGCCGCTAGAGCGCGCAGGTAATAAGTGGTTTTCAACCCGCGATACCAGGCCATGCGATAGGTAATATCCAGCTTTTTACCCGAGGCTCCGGCGATATAGAGGTTGAGAGATTGTGCCTGATCGATCCACTTCTGGCGGCGGCTGGCGGCGTCAACAATCCAGCGAGGTTCCACTTCAAAGGCCGTGGCATAGAGCGATTTTAGGTTCTCGGGAATGCGATCAATATTCAGCACGCTGCCTTCGTAATATTTGAGATCGTTAACCATGACGTTGTCCCACAGACCACGGCCTTTTAGATCTTTTACCAGATGCGGATTGACTACAGTGAATTCACCGGAGAGGTTGGATTTAACGTAGAGGTTTTGGTACGTCGGTTCGATCGACTGGGATACACCGATAATATTGGCAATAGTTGCCGTTGGGGCAATCGCCATAAGGTTAGAATTGCGCATCCCTTTGTCTTTAACACGAGCGCGCAAGCTGTCCCAATCCAGCGTTTGTGATTGATCAACTTCAATATAGTGGGCACCGCGGTTATCGATCAGCTTTTGTATCGAGTCGATGGGCAAAATACCCTGACTCCACAGCGAGCCGTCAAAGGTTGAGTAAGCACCGCGTTCTTCCGCCAGATCTGTGGAAGCCTGAATCGCGTAGTAGCTAATGGCTTCCATTGAACGGTCAGCAAACTCCACAGCCTGGTCCGAGCCATAGGCTATATGCTGTTTGTAAAGGGCATCCTGGAAACCCATCAGGCCAAGGCCAACAGGGCGATGGCGCATATTGGAAGTACGGGCTTGATCAACGGAGTAGTAATTGATGTCGATCACATTATCGAGCATACGTATTGCGGTTTTGATGGTTTTCTCTAGTTTGACCTGGTTGAGGCCGTGTTCATCAGTATGCTGCGCCAGGTTAACGGAGCCTAGATTGCAAACGGCGATTTCTTCCTTGTCAGTGTTGAGGGTGATTTCGGTACACAGGTTAGAAGAATGGACTACGCCGACATGTTGTTGTGGCGAGCGCAAATTACAGGGGTCCTTGAAGGTGATCCATGGATGGCCGGTTTCAAACAGCATGCCCAGCATCTTACGCCACAGCTCTGGCGCACGTACGGTCTTAAATAACTTGATCTGGCCGTTTTTGCACATTTCTTCATAGTGGATGTAGCGCGCTTCAAAGGCTGTGCCGTAGAGATCGTGTAAATCGGCAACGTCGTTGGGTGAGAACAGTGTCCACTCACCCGCGTCAAATACCCGTTTCATAAACAGATCGGGCACCCAGTTGGAGGTATTCATATCGTGGGTGCGGCGGCGGTCATCACCAGTGTTTTTACGCAGCTCGACAAATTCTTCGATATCCATATGCCAGGTTTCGAGGTAGGCACACACTGCTCCTTTGCGTTTGCCGCCTTGGTTAACTGCCACCGCCGTGTCGTTGACTACTTTCAGGAACGGTACCACTCCTTGAGATTTTCCGTTAGTCCCCTTGATGTAGGCACCTAAAGCGCGCACTGGCGTCCAGTCATTACCCAGGCCGCCGGCCCATTTGGATAGCATAGCGTTATCCTGAATGGCACCGTAAATACCGTGCAAGTTATCGGGCACAGTGGTTAGGTAACAGGACGACAGCTGTGGGCGCAGGGTACCGGCATTAAACAGCGTGGGTGTTGAGCTCATATAGTCGAAGGAGCTAAGCAGGTGATAAAACTCAATAGCGCGCGCTTCCTTTTGCTCCTCACTGCGGGCAAGGCCCATAGCGACACGCATAAAGAAAATTTGTGGCAATTCGATGCGGGTTTTATCGCTGTGGATAAAGTAGCGGTCGTACAGGGTTTGCAGGCCGAGATAGTTGAACTGCAGGTCGCGGTCGGAATCCAGCGCTTGCCCCAGTTTTTCCATGTCGTAATCGAGGAGGTTGGGGGCGAGCAGTTCCAGCTCAACACCTCTGTTGATATAGATGGGTAAAGTCTTGGCGTAAAGCTTGGCCATATCCGTCTGGGTAGCGCTTTCGGCAATGTCAAAGAATGAAAGCGCTTCCGCACGTAGGCTGTCTAGCAGCAGACGGGCGGTGACGTAAGTATAGTTGGGCTCTTTTTCAACCAGGGTTCTGGCAGTAATGACCAGTGAGGTATTAACCTCGGCGATGGGGACTCCGTCATAAAGATTTTTCAGCGCCTCATCAATAATACTATGGGCATCAACATCGTTGAGTCCGGCACAGGCTTCACTGACAATGATCTCCATGCGGCCTAAATCGAGGGGGGTTTGGCTGCCGTCTTCCCGCAGAACGCGAATAGTTGGGTGTGCTTTGTTGGATTCCTGGGCGGCTTTTTGTTCACGTTGCTGGCGACGTTGTTCGCGGTATAAAACATAGTCACGGGCAACTTTATGATCGCCGCTACGCATCAGCGCCAGTTCAACCTGGTCTTGAATATCCTCAATATGCAGTGTGCCGCCGGAGGGCATCCGGCGTTTAAACACTGCGCTGACTTGTTGGGAGAGTTTTTCTACTGTTTCATGGATGCGGGTCGATGCCGCTGCCGTACCCCCCTCAACCGCAAGAAAAGCCTTGGTAATGGCCACGGTAATTTTGCTGTCATCATAGCTAACTACGGTGCCGTTGCGTTTGATAACACGCATTTGTCCTGGAGCTGTTGCCTGAAGTTCGGTATGGGTGGTGGCTGGAGTGGCTGCCTGGGGGGCTGCAGATGATGCAGTCTTGTTATTATCGACGTCGGTATGCATAGTTTCTCCGGAAACTGCGGTGGGCAGTTTAGTTCAGCAGTGTTTGTTGTTTAAATGCCAAGATATCTTCACCCTTCCACTGCATTAGCTCTACTCCCCACACTATCCATTTCACTGCAGTGGTAGGGCAATGACAATAAAGGGTGCGGTAGCCGTAGTGAAATGCGGGTATCTTGAACTCTCCCATTAGGGTATTTCATTTGTTCCTCATGCTCCGCTACTTAGTGAATGCTAACTAGTAAGCTTTTTTATAGATATTAGCTAAATATTTGCGAAGCGCTACCCCTATATATTGGGGTTTTCGAAAAACTACATACAAGATAATGCGGTTTTGGGTTCATTGCAAGTGGAATATACTGAGAGAAAGCTGTGGATAAAATGTGCGTAAGTACGGGTGTCTGTAACCGCTAACCTGCAGGCTCAGAAGTAGCAATCGGTGGACGAAAATCAAGTGCTTTAGCGTCAAATTTTGGTGGCTAAATTTTTTTGTTATATCTGAAACGTTTGATATTCAAGGAGGTTATTTAATTGTCATTCATCCGGCGTAAAGGCAATGAGATGCTGGACTTCGGCCTTAATGTTAACCATATCACCCAACAGATAATCATGATGGCTAGGGAATAAGGATTTTACAGTGCTGCCTGTGGGCAAGCGTAAGGTGTAGAGAGTAGCGCTGCCTGAGAACACTTTTTTGATGACTTTCGCAGGGATGCCCTGGTCGCCATCAAGAACAATATCGTCAGGGCGTAGCAGGATATCAACTGGCGTATCTGGCTGCCAATGATAGGCACGGTTGCCAGTAATCTTGCCTAGTTCAGTGTTAACACTGCATTGATCAATCGCGAGCCCTGGTAGCAAACAACCCTGGCCAATAAAGTTGGCGACAAAGCGATTGTTGGGTTCATGGTAGAGATTAAAGGGGGGAGCCCACTGCTGCAGCCTGCCATCGTGTAGCAGACCGATCTGGTCTGCAAAGGCAAAGGCCTCTTCCTGATCGTGGGTAACTAGGATGGCGCTGATGCCGTATTGTTTGAGAATGTCTCGCACTTCCAGGTTCAGGTGGCGACGCAAGTCTACATCCAGGTTGGAAAACGGCTCGTCCAGTAATAATAGTTTAGGGTTGGGAGCCAGTGCCCGTGCGAGTGCAACGCGCTGCTGTTGACCGCCGGATAATTCATGGGGGTAGCGTTGATCGATGTCTTCGAGTTTTATCAAGGTTAGCAAACCGTCGACGATTTTGCGTTGCTCTATTTCCGACTGCTTGCGAATACCAAAGCGGATATTGTCTCGTACTGTTAAATGGGGAAAGAGGGCATAGTCCTGGAACACCATGCCAATTTGTCGTTGTTCCGGTTCAACCTGAAAGTTGGGTTTATCCAGCACCCGTTCGTTGAGGTTAATCTGTCCCTGTGAGATGGCATGGAAACCGGCAATGGCCCTAAGCGCGGTGGTCTTACCACAACCACTAGGGCCTAGCAGGCAACAAATATCCCCTTCATTGACGTGAAAACTGACATCTGCCAATACCGGCTGGCTACCATAGTGGCATTGGATATTTTTAACTTGCAGCACGTGATTAATCTGCCTCGATAAGAAAGTTTGGTTGAGCGTCGGCTCCAGTTACGACAAGGTCGTCAGTAAAAATTCCATCAAGGCTTTCTGCGCATGTAAGCGATTCTCCGCCTCGTTCCATATCACTGAGTCACTGGCATCCATTAATTCAGCGCTGATTTCCTCGCCGCGGTGGGCGGGCAAACAGTGCATGTACAGGGCATCGCTAGCTGCGATATCCAATAAGGCCTGATTTACTTGATAGCCTGCGAAATGTTTTATTCGTTCTGCCTGCTGTTCTTCCTGGCCCATGGAGGCCCAAACGTCTGTAACCAGCAGGTCTGAGTTTTTTGCTGCCTGCTGCGGATCGCGATGGATAGAGACCCTGTCTTTATTGTCGCTTATCAGCTTGGTATCGGGTTCAAAGCCCTCTGGGCAGGCGATACGCAATTCAAAATCAAATTGTCTGGCGGCATTAATATAGGACTGGCACATATTATTGCCATCGCCAATCCAGGTGACAGTTTTGCCTTGAATGCTGCCTCGATGTTCGGTATAGGTTTGCATATCGGCGAGCAATTGGCAGGGATGGAAATCATCGGTCAGTGCGTTGATCACTGGAACACTGGAACACTGGGCAAAGCGTTCAATAATTTCATGGCCAAACGTGCGAATCATAATAATATCGACCATTGATGACAGAACTCTTGCACTATCTTCGATGGGTTCGCCACGGCCTAACTGAGTATCTCTGGGTGATAAGAACATTGCATGCCCGCCCAAATGGGTCATCCCGGTTTCGAAGGAAACACGAGTTCGCGTGGAAGATTTTTCAAAAATCATTCCCAGGACTTTATGTTTAAAAGGCTCGCCGTAGTCGCCATTACGCAATTCGGCTTTCATTGCGATAGCGCGATCAATCAGCGCGTTAAGTTCGTGAGTGGTCAGGTCAAGCAGTGTTAAAAAATGTTTTGTGGCCATGGTCTTGATACTTTTAACTTGTTTTCAGCGTTAACTCATTAAGTACGAGGAAGCTCGTCAATAATGTCGATGACAGTGGTCAGAACTTTTTGGGCTTGTTGTTGGTTGATAATCAGTGGGGGTAATAAGCGGATAACATTGCCTGCTGTTACATTTAGCAGTACACCTTTCGCTCTGGCGGCATTGACTAATTTTCCACAGGGACGATTCAGTTCAATACCGATCATCAAACCCTTGCCACGAATATTGTTCACAATGGTCTGCTCAGCCAGTGCGGTGGTTAATCCTTGCAGAAGAAAATCCCCAATAGTTTTGGCATTCTCACAGAGGTCTTCGCTTTCGATTACATCAACCACCGCTTGCGCTGCAGCACAGACTAACGGGTTGCCGCCATAGGTAGATCCGTGGTTGCCCGGTGTAAAAACTTCTGCGGCTTTGCCGTGGGCAAGGCAAGCGCTAATCGGTAGTCCGTTGCCCAGCCCTTTTGCAGTGGTGACCACATCCGGGAGAATGTTTTCTTGCTGATAGGCGAAATAACTGCCGGTCCTGCCGTTGCCGGTTTGTACTTCATCCAGCATCATCAGCCATTGCTGTTGATCGCACAGTTTCCTCAAGTCGCTGAGAAAATTTTCGGGCAAAAAATTAACGCCGCCTTCTCCCTGGGCGGGTTCAATCAACACGGCCACTACGTTGGTATTGTTGCTGGCGATATTTTGCAGTGCTTCAATATCTCCGTAGGGGGCTCGAACAAATCCACTTAATAAGGGCTCAAAACCTGCCTGGATTTTGCGATTGCCGGACGCGGTTAGTGTGGCGATGGTACGGCCGTGAAAGGCGTTTTCCATTACCACAATATGGGGTTGATCAATTTCTTTATTGTGACCATATAAACGGGCAATTTTGATTGCTGCTTCATTGGCCTCAGCACCGGAGTTGCCGAAAAAGACATTGTCCATACCGGAAATTCTGCACAGCGACTCAGCCAATTTTTTTTGATGGTCTATGCCGTAGAGGTTAGAGGTATGAATCAGCAGGTCGGCCTGTTCTTTTATGGCTTTACTGACGGCGTAGTGAGCGTGGCCTAAAGCATTCACACCAACACCACTAATGGCATCGAGGTACTCATTGCCTTCGGCATCATATAGGTACACACCTTTGCCATGAGTAAAGCTCACCGACAGGCGTCCGTAGGTATCCATTATGGCTGGCAGTGTCATTACTTAATTAAGTCCTTATCTGGCGTTTAGCTTCTATCTATTACTCTATGACGCTATCAATCATCAGAATAATCAGAAAAGCGATAAGTCTGGTTATTTTTATTGATCGATAGAAGATAAAGTCCATAAACACAAAAAGGCAGCTAGAGCTGCCTGGTCGAATAGTGAATAATATAGCGGCTAAAGCCATTTGGCAATCCTTGGATTCAGAAAAAACATCTGGATGCGCAGGACGCGAGATGGAAGGCGTGAGCTGCGTTGTGGTGTGGGTTTTCAGCATTGTAGGCTCTGCATTTCGTGGGTTTTGGATGGGTTCGATTGATTGATAGAGATGGGGATAGGGATGGGTTGTGTAAATGCTGAGTTAAACGCCGTTGAATTAGCTGTGTTTAGCAGTCGTCTCGAATCCGTGTGTGAAGAGATGGGAGCCGTACTGCAGCGTTCGGCTTTTTCTCCCAATATCAAAGACCGACTGGATTTTTCCTGTGCGGTGTTTGATGCAGCGGGTGAATTGTCAGCCCAAGCCGCACATATCCCCGTTCATCTCGGTAGCATGGCCTTTGCTATGGCAGGGATTGTTGAACGCTGCACATGGCAGTCTGGTGATATGGTGGTAGTTAACGACCCCTATCTGGGGGGGACTCACCTGCCAGATGTCACGGTAATTGCGCCAGTTTTTACTCAGGGGCAGTTGATTGCCTTTATCGCTAATCGTGCCCACCATGCCAATATTGGTGCTACCAGTCCTGGTTCTATGCCGATTTCCACTTGTTTGGAGGAAGAGGGGATA
Organism: Pseudomonadales bacterium; assembly: GCA_036443315.1. Classification (GTDB taxonomy): domain Bacteria; phylum Pseudomonadota; class Gammaproteobacteria; order Pseudomonadales; family Dasaniaceae; genus Oceanicoccus. The sequence continues at coordinate 1,078 of JAZFYA010000378.1, read as the reverse complement.
GTGATAGCGCCTACCCATTTGCTATGCAATAACCGCTGGCAGCAAACTCTCATGGAACGACTTGGGGATGATATTAATCGAGGAGATTTTGTGGCTCAGGTGAGCGCCAATCGTGTGGGTGTTGACCGTCTCGCTGAGTTAATTGCCGGTATTGGAATGGGTCGTTATCACCAGGCACTACGGCAATTAAATGATTACGGATATCGAACTGCCTTATCAGCGTTGCGGGAAATCCCCCAGGGCCGCTATCGGTTTAGTGATGTGATGGATGATGATGGGGCGGGGCTGTGTGATATTCCAATAGTGGTGGAATTAACGGTTAGCGCTGATGGTATTGCAGCGAATTTTAGTGGTACTGCTGAGCAGGTGCCTGGGAATATTAATTGTCCCCTATCGGTGGTTGCAGCCGCCGTTTTTTATGTATTCCGCTGTTTGATGCCAGCTAATGTGCCTTCCTGTGCCGGTACATTTCGCCCTATCACGCTGAGTGCGCCAGAGGGTTGTCTGATTAATGCAAGGTCACCGGCCGCAGTCGCCGCTGGCAATGTTGAAACCTCTACCCGAATTACGGATGTGGTGCTGGGGGCTTTGGCGCAGGCATTGCCCAATCGCATTCCGGCCGCCAGCCATGGCAGCATGAACAATATTGCCATGGGGGCAAAAGCGAGTGGAGCCGTGGCGCGCTGGGATTATTACGAAACCATTGGCGGAGGGATGGGGGCTAGTGCCTGTGGTGATGGTCTGAGTGGTGTGCAAACTCATATGACGAATACCCTCAATACGCCAATTGAAAGCCTGGAAATGCATTATCCTCTCAGGGTGATTCGTTACCAATTGCGTGAGGGCTCTAGCGGGAAGGGCTTAAATCGTGGGGGTGAGGGTATTATTCGCGAGTTTGAATTTTTAAATAAAACGTCGGTGACCTTGTTAACTGAACGTCGTACCCATGCTCCCTGGGGGCTTGCTGGCGGCAAAGCGGGGCAGCCAGGAGAAAATCGTCTAAATGGAGAATTATTGGTGGGTAAATGCCAGTTGCAGTTGAAGGCGGGAGACCGCTTATCCCTGGTTAGTGCAGGGG
>JAZFYA010000377.1:0-7046 GCA_036443315.1 Pseudomonadales bacterium | reverse complement strand
CACTGTGGCCGGTCGCAAGCTTGTTGGTCTTTGCGGCGGCTGCGGAACTCGCTGCGCTCAGACAGTCCTCGCTAAAAACGCCGCAAAGACCAACAAGCTTAAACGCGCCCTGATTGGCCACAGTGTCAATTATCCTGCAGGCCCTAGCATCGTGCCATATTGAAGACATTAGTTCCTTCCAAAAAAGAAGAGTATTTAACTGCAAAAAGTAGCTGCGCTGAATAAGCTATTGAAAAACCGTGTAGTATGCTTTACAACTTAGCAGTGCTGAATGCAGGTCTTTTTTAAGATTTGGCTTTACAGGGGCCGTTAACTTTAACAGTCGTCGCTGCAACCTATTTCGAAAATATCGCCACCATAAACAAACCTTTGCATCCCAGGAAAACTGATACAGTTTACGCATCGGTGTATCACCACAATAATGCCGAATATAGTCCTGAAGTTTGGGGTCTCGGTTATTATTCCATTCGACGGCAATGGTTTGGATTTCTTTGCAAAATCGACTGTAAAAAATAAAGTGGCCGTTTTCCCCCCAGTCCTGCCCTGCCACGTTACGTTCACAATTAAGCAGTAAAGTACGAAAGAACAACTTCGCCATTTGTGTATTTCTAACGATTAATACCCCAGAGTTAAAATTCCCTGAAAACCCTTTTGCAACATAGATAGACTTGTCTGGTGTATATAAGCTGTGTATCGATGGGGCTTGTTCTTTTATGTAGCAGTCAGCATCAATAAAAAATACCCAATCATAGCCATGTTTGAGTGCTTCACTCACTAAGACAACTTTCAACCACGCGGCCACGCTGGGTGATTGTTTGTTGGGTCGCGCAACAGTCTGATAATCAAAACCCTGCAACTGTGCGTAGCGCTTATGACTCTCAATATTTTCAGAAAATATACGCTGATAGCCGTTAATAGCGACTGTGAACATTAAAGTCTTATCCATATCTATATTACCTCACTATGCGCATTGCAATATTTTCAAGTGTCTGGTATCGCGACCGAGGAATAAAATTCAGTGCACAAATGGACAAGAAGGTAAGAAACGTTCGAGGCGCTTCGTACACAACGATCAATAGACTGGCGTCGAGTGCTTTCTTGAATAAATGTAAAGCTTGCTGCGGATCCCGCAACTGTACAGCACGCCGAGCTAGATAGCGGAACTGATAGGCTTTTGCCAAGGATTCATACTTCCTGAATAGCGAGGGATTTAAGTGTCGATTGTTGCCAATAGCTGCTTCCCATGTTTTAAATTGTTTTGCCAAATTAGTGGATAGGCCCTGATTCGATACACGATAGTACGTCAGCTCAGCTTTAATTCCCTCAAACAACCAGTCGGTAGTCAATGACATCCGTAACCAGCATTCAATATCTTCTGACTGCTGAAGATCCTCATCAAAATAACAGGGATCTCGATGGGAAAGTTCGCCGCAAGTGAATTCAATCTGATTAAAAACGTCCTTTCGCACTACCGGACTTGAACCATTGCCAACGGGATTTCTACACAGGATATGAGCAGTTGATATATTCGATAATTTGGGCCTTTGAACAATGCCCAGAGGAAGACTATTTTCATCAATAAATATTGACCCACTGTAGCTCACGCCTACATTAGGTGAATCATCGAGATGTGAAACATGGAGGGCCAATTTATCCGGATGCCAATAGTCATCAGCATCTAAGAATGCAATATATGTTCCCCGCGCTTCGCGAGTTCCAGTATTTCTTGCACCCGCCAACCCTCTATTTTCCTGATTAACCAGGCGCATTCTTTTATCAGCATAAGATTGAACAATCTTCGTCGAACCGTCTGTGGATCCATCATTCACAACGATCAATTCAAAATCTGCAAACGACTGCGCGAGCACTGAATCAATACACTCAGCGATGTATCGCTGGGTATTGTACAGGGGAACAACGACTGAAACTGTAGGATTTCTATTATTTACTTCCATATCATGGCACAACATAAGTCACCTCTTCATAGCGAGTAAAACGACTAACCTTTTTTAGGACAAAAACATAAATAATGATAGCGAATAGCGCATAAGCTAAGCCGATAAAGCTGGCAACAAACATAAGTCCGAAGTGTGCGCTTAACAAGCAACCGACGATATAAAGAAAACTAAATTGGGTGGCAATACGTAGCTCAAGATTTTGTTGTTCAAGAACACGCATTAAGGGAGAAAATGCATCTACCAGCGTTCTAGGAATTGCAGAAAGACAAAGTAATGTGACCAGTGACGTTGCATGGCTCCATTTATCACCGAATAACAGCGGAACATACATTGACGCCAGCGCTGCTTGCACAGCAATCAGCGGCAGTACTGTTATCGTGGCTAGTTTAATACCCTTTCGAAACTCGCTTGCTACTTCTTTGTTACTCACTGCGCAAAGCTTTGGTAATAGAGCAGTGTTCAAAGCATTGATTAAGGAAAGGCTAATGCCAAGACCGGCATTTTTCGCAAACGCATAGAGTCCAGCAAGCTCAAGACCCAATACTTTTGCAATGATAATCACATCGACATTGTGACGCAAAACTTTTAGAAACTCCGTTAAAAATATCGTTTTACCAAAGGAAAAGAATGAAAAAGCAGCACGCCATCGCACTGTTTTAGAGGGCATCCAGTCAACCTTTTGACGATAGATTGCCACCCAAATGGGCGCAACAATTAGCTTGGGTAACACTACCGACCACACCTCAAAACCCAGCAGAACCAAAACAGCACTCACTAAATTGTCAAGACCAACAATTCCTCCCAACATCAAACCGGTTAATTTCAGGTCATTCGTGCGTTGTGCGAGATAGACATGCACCATTGCAAATGGATAGACAATATAAGGGAACGCTAAAGCGATGAGAAGCAAGGAGAGATCATTGATGCCATAGTAAAATGCGGCAACCGGTGCCATTAGCACTTGTACTACAAAGATAAGTGAACTAATTAGCCAGTTTAGTCGATACACAATATTGCAGTTACGATCAAGATCTTTCGCGCTAGAATTGATAATCTTTATACCAATACCATTATTGGTCAAAACGCGGATAAACTCAGCGACAGCTAGCGCAATAGCCGCAACGCCGTAGTCCTGCTGACTTAGATAACGGGCAAGCACTATGGTTGCAACAATACGTGTTACCCGAATTAGAATCTCGGCAACGGCCATCCAGCTCATATTGCGCAAAAAATAGTGATTGTTTTTGAGTTGGCTCAACATTTGATTACTTCTTTGTTCACAGCCTCATTTTTTGGAGTTCATATAGACATGAGCAATATACATACCAAGAAAGAAAAACGTTTATTCAATCCGAAAATCATCCGTGACGATCCATTTATTTATGGGCTACTACAACGAATGCCAGAGGATGTCGGAAAGGAATTTACAGAAGTACAATTGCGCGCTATTTACCAAGCATTAACCTTTAACCAGCAACGCATACACCCCGTCGACTTCCGAGGAGCCATCGGAATCCCCGGTTTCTCTTGGTATTTTGTCTTCTTAGCCGGCACTGATCATCGCAGGACTATACGTAATCGTGCAATTATGTTTCGAAAATTTGAGATACTGTTTGTATTGATTACTTTGGCAACGCTAGCGTTTTTGGGAATCACTTTTTCCTATATCGTTAAATCGATGCTCAATATTAATTTATTTAGTGATTTTTCCTTAGGACTATGGGACTGGATTATTGGGAAATAGTCTATCCGCCACTTTCAACTTCGTTTGCAAATTGCAAATAAACCTAACTTCATTTTTATTATAAAAATTTTCTTATTCCCTCAAGAGCGGGGAGTTCGCTGGCTAATTCTACATCAATCTAACTATCCAGCCACAGGGGGATAGCGCCTCAACGTCATCTGGATGAAGACAATGAAAGAAACCGCTATGCCGACATCAAAGCCAGCATTATCTCCACCAGGCCACCAGGCGTCACAAGTTACCATGAACACCTGTCAAAAAAGATAATATTCTTGTAAAACAATTGGTTAGAGCATTATATTGGGTATAGATTAGCTCCGTGTGAATGTTCTTTACCTATTGCAAAGCTTTATTCACTTTATTTATAGTGGGGGGCAAAATGGTTTTTCGAAATGTCTTATATGACACAACTGTCACAATTGACACATTATATAATCTGTGATGTAATGAGGTTATACGCTGTTTATCAATTGCACTAGGCTTGAGTCGTTAATCAATTAGTTAATCAATCAAAAGCCGAAACGGATACGTTATTTAACTCATTAGTTTGATTGGGTATTCGTGTTTTGGGTGTATCGATACAACAAGTAATTTCACTATTTAAGGAGCTTGGTAATGATGGACAGAAGAAAAACCGTGTTTGTTGTTGATGACGAAAAAAATATGCTATCAACTATTCGTCGTAGTTTGCGTAAAATTGATGCGGATATCTTATATTTTGACTGCCCTAAAGAATTACTTCAATACAGTGAGAATCATCAACCTGACTTGGTCATTTCAGATCAACGAATGCCGATAATACAAGGCACTAAACTACTGGATAAAATAAAATCTCACTATCCGCAGGTTAATAATATCTTATTGAGCGCCTATCATGACTTTGATGATGTGGCTCTAGCATTCAATCAAAAAATTATTCAAAAGTACTTGTCGAAACCTTGGGGTAGCAATGAGCTATTCTTATTAGTCGATAGTATGTTAGGTAGGACTAGTGAACTAGTGGTTAGTGATGAGAATAGCGATGAGTTTCCCCGATTTCATGGCATGATTTCAACTGATGAGGCGATGGCTTGTACATTTGAACATATTAAGAAAGCATCGAATGCCAATATTCCTATCTTTGTTACTGGAGCAACCGGCACAGGAAAAGAATTAGTGGCCAAGGCTTGTCATGCTGAAAGTAACCGAAGGGATAAGGTATTTATCGCTGTTAATTGTGCTAATTTTTCTGAAAATTTGATGGAGTCACAATTGTTTGGTCACACTAAGGGGGCTTTTACCGGTGCAGTGATAAACCAACAGGGATTATTTTCTGCAACAGAATCGGGCACGCTTTTTTTGGATGAAATTACTTGTTTGCCATTACCATTGCAAGCAAAGCTTCTTCGCGTTATTCAAGAGAAGCGTTTTTGTCCAGTGGGATCCAACAAAGAAAAAATATTTGAAGGACGGATAATAACGGCTTCATCGACTCCTTTACACGAGGCGGTTCAGTCAGGTGATTTTAGAGAAGATCTTTTCTATCGCTTGAATGTTATTTCTATTGGATTGCCAAGTCTAATTGATCGAGGTAAAGATGTTCTATTACTTGCCGATTACTTTTTACAGAAGTTTTGTAACAGCACAGGCGCGGTATTTTCAGGTTTTTCTGATCGGGCAAAAATTTTACTGTCGACTTATACATGGCCAGGTAATATCCGTCAATTAGAGAACTTAATTCACAGTGTTGTGATATTAAATCATGGAACCGAAGTAACAGAGCACATGCTAAAACAAGGATTGCCGGGGACAGATATAGCTGGGAAAGGTGCGTGTACCACAATCAAATCTACCACTATGAACTATCCAAAAGTTCAGCCGCTTTGGCTATCAGAAAAAGAAACCATTGAAAATACCATAGATTTTTTCCATGGTAATATACCGAAAGCTGCTGCGGCACTTGAAGTTAGCCCATCAACACTCTATAGAAAGGTGCAAAGTTGGAAAACTCAAACCAATATAGCTTGTGTAAATGGCTGACATTGTCGATTATTATCAGCACAGCTATCTATAGCCAAAATATAGCCAAAATATAGCCAAAACTTAAATTTCAATCGCTTTGGGTATATTTTAGCGTGCGATTAAATTCATACTAATTGACGATCGGTTTTAGACTCTGCTGAGTATTTGTTTAATTGTCTGGTTATAATTTGACTTAATATGTGAATTGGAAGATAGCCCGGCTTGTTCAATATCTTTGGATATTGCCAATACGGGTTTGTTTCTTTCGAGAAAACATTCGACTAAGTGACGTGTTTCCATTCCCCCGGAAACGACTATTCCCCCGATGCACACTTGAGCAATCGATTGGTGTTTAACAATTGGATCGGCGACCATTTCAAGAATATCACAAAGATGCCTATCCGTGTGGGAAACTTCAGATTGATTAATAAGCCAAGTATGACCAGCAACCAATTTTGCTTCTCTAAACGCAAAATATAATGCGCCCGTTATACAACCTGCACAAATTCCAAGCCCATGCAAGGTGATAGCCCTAGTAAGACTTTCTATCGACTGGCGGGTTTCTTGAGAAACTTCTGTGCTGTAGCCGAGTATTCCAATGTAGTCCAAGCTTCTACTATTCATTTCGTTGATCACCATTAACTGAGTTTATCTTATTTCACGCAAGCTACATGCCATTGAGCTTAAGACCAGCGTATAACGCATTTCATAGACACATCTTGAGATTCGCAATGGGGGCGTGGCAAATAACATTATCTAAATCGGGTGTTTTAGAGCAAGACTTTAGGACAAGCCCTTAGCTGGTTGTGATAATTGATGACGTAGAGAGCACTTTCATATCAATGGCTTTGAAAAAAAGGATCAAATATTTTCAAAATGCAATTCGTAATGAGTTTTATTATGGAAATGGATGATGACCTAGAATCCATATATCAGTTTTTACTCCCCAATTGGAGTGTGAGTTGCTGTTCCTGGTGTAAGGAGAATTCTATTTTGGACAAAGAAGTGGGATCACCAGATCCATTTGATACTGTCGATCGGTATGATGCGCGTATTTCCCAATTGACTCACTATCACGAAGAAGGTGTTATGGAGGAGCCATTATTTCTGCTTCCTGGAGTAGAGCGATTTACTCTTGGTGAGGCCAGCCACCTAGCAAAATCCGGAGCCGGTGCAATGGCATTGCTATGCTTAATTGCATCGGGGCTTCAAGTACTTCGAACTAGGATAAAAGACGGACTCAGAAAAGAGCTACTGATGAATAATGTATTATCTTCGTCAAAAATGTTTGAGTCTTGCTGCTGGCGTGATCGATACCGCAAAGAAAGGTGCGGCGTACACAG
>JAZFYA010000376.1:0-18466 GCA_036443315.1 Pseudomonadales bacterium | reverse complement strand
CAGCAAAGTGTTTTTATTTTAGAAGACTCGTTGTTTTCCGCCCCGACTTCACAGTAGGTTTAGCTTGATCTACCAATCACGGTTTTATGATTAATCACTCGAGAAATTAATTTTCTTTAGAGTTTTTAGCAATATTATTTGAAATTGCCAGTAGTTGTAAAGCAATCGTAGTGCCAAATTAAATTTTTCTTTTACTTTCATAGAGTTAAAATATTTCATAGGGTAGTTTTTATAGAGGCTTTATTCAAAAATGTAAAATAAATCGACAAATTCAATAGTGGGTAGCCAATAAAGTGCTATTCATATCTTTAAAAAGCATTAAAAATCAAAAGCTTATAAAGATTTGAGTGAAAAATATACTGATGTAAAGTAATTCGACATTTCAGAGATTAATTAAGCATAAGCAAATATTGGGCAATCACTGGAACACTCTGTCTATAACATCAATATTGCCAGTGCATTTTTCAAGTTCGACTACTTCAGCATAGCGGAATGACGTAAGTCCATCATTAATGGGGAATAGCCTTTTTGTTGAACCGCTGTTGATTGGCTTCTATCAACAATCCAGCCGCGAATAAGCAAGCTTGTATTTTTCAACTGGCGTGGATCAAAACCCTCCAGGTTGTGCAAGTCCTTATCGCGCACACGCACGGCCAATTGCCCCAATTGCAACCACCAACCATTGCGGCTGCGAGTCACTGATTCCACGGTGCCTTGCACGCGCTGAAAACCACTATCACTCAGCTGTAAGGTTTTTGCCTCTTTTAATGAATAAGCATTGTTATGCCAAATGCCCAGGGATTGTTGTTGCGCCAGCGTCTCTTTATCGGCAAGACAAGATCCATATCGATCGTTGGGGGGAATGACAATGTGCCAAGCCAGGCCGCGGGCCAGCATAAACGCCGCGAGATTTCCACCATCACTACGAAAGACATGAGCAAGCACTCGACCATGACGGTCACGATCATCAACGCCTAACTGTAGCCCCACTTTGGCATCACTGGCAAAAAACGCTTTTACTGCTCCTCGGGCTTTATCCGCCAAAGGCTGTGCAGAACGATGCTCTCTCCCCAGCTCGGGGGTATTAATAGCAATCACTCGAACTTTACGACCATCGGTTAAATGCAGAGTATCGCCATCGACAATATAGTTAAGGGTAGCCCACTGCAGATTACCGTTCGCAGGGCAATTATCACTCTGCCCGTAAGCACTGGTTGTCCATAGAAAGTGGAAACAGCAGGTCACTGCAAGCATCATCGTTCTTGTGCATCTATGCTCTCGCGATATACTGTTCATCCTGAGTATCGTTGCTCCTGCGCATTTATGCGCCCGCGCCATACCGTTCGTCCTGAACATAAAAAAACGCTCGACCAGCAATGGTCGAGCGTTGTTAATTTCATCTGAGAAGCAATACGTAGATAGCTATGCTTTACCCCTGCTGCTGCGGTTACCGAAACGCTTGTTAAAGCGATCGACACGGCCACCAGAATCCAGCATTTTTTGCTTGCCCGTGTAAAAAGGGTGACAGGCCGAACACACATCCAGGTGGATGTCGCTACACAGGGTAGAACGGGTTTTAATCACATTACCGCAACTACAAGTAGCAGTGATGTCTGCGTATTTTGGGTGGATGTTAGCTCTCATATGTTTATTCCTGGTAATATACGTGCCGCTACTGGGCCTAACTCAATGCTTTCCTTCCTAAAAACGATTGGCCAAGTACCGCACTAAGCAGCCCAACACCCATACAGAGTCCAGAGCTGACGAAAAATCAAGCGGAGAATCATACCAGAGAGAACAGCCAATGCAATAGCTGGGTAGATACTAAAAATTGGACGCTTGAGACTATTCTGTCCTTGGTTTCCGACGCTTAATCTAGGGAGCTTCTGAACAAGTCTAAATACGGTATTTTGAATCTAAAAAGAATGATGAACCATAAATTTAGCACGGTGTTAGGGTGATGTCGGTTGCCTCTGTTCGAATCATTCAGGCCATGTTGTTGCGAATTTGAACAGAGGCAACCGGCATCACCCGGATTTGTGGCACCATATAGGCAGAGGTTGTGCGTAATGACGGGGTTAATGAATGTCCACTATAATAATGGGCGAGAGAGACGCTGGGCTTCCTACAACGCTTAAATCCGCTTTGATCCCTTTCTGCCATGGTTTAGTTCTCTCCCATAACAACGTTTAATCTATTCCTTTCTTTCAATGCTACACTTGCTGTGGCACTTAAAGCAGGCTTGGTTTAAGTCAGTGCCATCAGGGTTGTAGCCGAAAAAATAAGCAGTGATAAATAGGGCCTCTATGCAAAAGAACATTGACCAGGCAGTGGCAGAAATCGGTACAGTATTATTAGGTAAGGACGTACAGGTTCGCTTGGCGCTGTGTTGTTTAATTGCCCGGGGGCACTTGCTGATCGAGGATCTGCCCGGTATGGGTAAAACTACCCTGTCCAATGCGCTGGCAAGAGTGTTGGGTCTTGATTATAAACGGGTGCAATTTACCAGCGATTTGCTACCTGCGGATATTTTAGGCGTGTCGATTTTTAATCGCGACTCAGCACAGTTTGAATTTATTGCCGGCCCTATTTTTACCCAAGTGTTGCTAGCCGATGAAATTAATCGCACCACACCGAAATCGCAAAGCGCACTGCTGGAAGCGATGGAGGAAGGGCAGGTGACAATAGAAGGTAAAACCCGTGAATTGCCTGCGCCATTTTTTGTTATTGCCACACAAAATCCTGCCACGCAGTCAGGTACCTATCCATTGCCCGAATCCCAACTTGACCGCTTTTTAATGCGGATTTCTTTGGGTTATCCTGATCGTGAAGCTGAGCGAAAATTGTTATTGGGTGAAGATAGTCGTCGCACCTTGATGAAGTTGCAACACGTGATAGCGCCCCAGGAATTTGTAGCGATTCAAAAGGCCGTAGATGATATTCACTGCTCGGAGAATTTATTGGATTATGTGCAGCGTTTGGTTGACTATAGCCGAAGTTCGACGGACTTTGTTTATGGATTGTCGCCCCGTGGTGCACGGGCTTTATTGCATTGTGCAAAAACCTGGGCACTGATGTCGGGCAGAGGTCACGTGGTGCCTGAGGATGTGCAAATGGTATTGCCTGCAGTGGTAGAACACCGCCTAACGACATCGCTGGATTATCGCCGTGACAGCCGAGGTTTATCGCAGAAGTTGTTAGAAGAAGTGCCCGTGATCGTTTAACCTAGGTTTAAGACTGATAGGGTGAAGTAGACCATGTTGGACGCTATAAATAACAGTCTGCAAATACGCTATAAAAAGTGGATTGATCGACGTATACCCCCCGCACGTTCAATGACACTTGATCAACGGCGCATCTTTATTTTTCCTACTCTGCAGGGGCTGTGTTTTCTATTGCTTCTATTGGTGATGTTAGTTGCTGCGATTAATTATCAGAACAATATGGTGTTTGCGCTGGTGTTTCTGTTGTCCAGTGTTTTTATCGTGGCCATTCTTCATACTTTTGCCAATCTATCGGGGTTAATTATCACCGCCGTTCGCGCGACACCTGCCTTTGTTGGCGATAATGCCGAGTTTGAATTATTAGTGTCCCGGCATGGTAAGCAAGATTACTACGATATCTCTCTGTACTGGCCCGAGAGCGAAGTCGGTTCCGTCACGCTTAGAGAGTCTTCCGAGCAAAAAATAATGTTGCACCTTGCGGCTGTGCAGCGTGGGCTGTTAAAGCCTGAGCGACTAAAAGTAGAAACATTTTATCCCCTTGGGCTGTTGCGTGCCTGGACATGGATTGCACTGGATCTTGATGTCTTAATCTATCCCCAGCCAATATCCTGTGAGTTAGTGTCTACCGCTGCTTCTAACCATGCAGAGGGTGAAGTGATTCCAGTGGTAGGAAGCGACGATTTTTACGAATTTAAAGACTATCAACTCGGTGACTCCCTAAAACATATCTTTTGGAAAGGTTATGCAAAGGGACAGCGTTTACAAACCAAGCAGTTTGCCTCTTACCGCGAACAGCGACTGTGGCTGGATTGGGATAGCTTTGGCGGTGATGCCGAACAGCGCTTATCGGCAATCTGTTATTGGGTATTAAAGCTGGAAAGAAATAATGATGAATACGGTGTGCGTCTTCCCGGTGTAGAAGTATCACCCGCTCATGGGGGGCATCATCAGGCGCAGGTATTAACAGTGTTGGCTCTTTTTAATAGTAAAGAGGGTGCTTATTCCAATCCAGATAGTCATTCTTCAGATAGTGCTTATGCAGACAGTGGGGAGGGTCGGTGAGTATTTCCTGGCAAATTCCCCGCAATTGCCTGGCCTGGATTTTGGTGTCACAGGCAGCGCTGCTTGCTCCCCATGCGGGTAGATTGCCATGGTGGGTGATGGCTACCTATGTGGTTTGTGCCCTGTGGCGAGTCATGGTGTTTCAGGGGCGCTGGTCGCTACCGCCAACAGTTGTAAAAGTTGTTTTGGCTGCACTGTGCTTTGTGGGTATATATCGAAACTATGGCACGCTGTATGGGCTGGAGCCAACAGTAGCGTTGTTGTATTCAGGGTTTTCATTAAAACTACTGGAAGTTAGCAATAAGCGTGATGTATATATACTTATCTTTTTGGCGTATTTTGCTGCATTGACGGCTTTTCTGTTTTCGCAGGATTTTACTATAGCCGCCTTTATTTTATTTACCCTGCTGTTGATTACCACGGCATTAGTTGCGCTGCATCAGCACAGTTACGATCAATTCAATCTGGTTAGTGTGCATAAGTCCTCAATCATTTTCTTACAAGCTGTGCCGTTGATGGTAGTGCTGTTTGTTATTTTCCCCCGCTTTGAACCATTCTGGTCAGTGCCTATGGCTTCTCATCAAGCTAAGATGGGTATAAGCGACACAATGGCGCCGGGAGATATTGCCAATTTAACCCAGAGTGGGGCGCTGGCGTTCAGGGCCGTATTTGAGCGGGGTATACCCCGCAGCCAGGATATGTACTGGCGTGGTTTGGTGTTATCAAGGTTTGATGGTAGAGGTTGGCATCAGGGGCGTTGGAAACAAGACTTGCTGAGTAAACAGCAAGTAAAAGCCATCAGAGCATCGCTTGATAGCCCTATAACTTACCGTATTATTCAAGAGCCAAGTTATCAACCTTGGTTGTTTTCTTTGGCGTTGGCCTATAGCGATGAGCCAAAAATTAACATCATGTCGGATTATCGGTTGGTAAGAATAGAAGACGTGTATTCGCGAATTACATACCAGGTACTGTCGGATAAGCGGGCGATTATTGAGCCTCACCTAAGCCAACAAGTACATGATTTTGAAACCGATTTGCCATCGGGTGTTAATCCTAGAGCCAGGCAGTTTGCGCAGCAACTATGGTTAAAGTCATTAAAGGGGTTAGAGTCGTTAAAGGGGCTAGATTCACAAGATAACCAGGCATTTATTGATAGCGTGCTGAATATATTCCGCCAGCAACATTTTTTCTATACGTTGAAACCACCCCTGCTGGGTAAGCATAGTGTCGATGAATTTTTATTTGATACCAAAAAAGGTTTTTGCAGCTACTATGCCAGCAGCTTTAATTTGATGCGCATGCCTGGGCAGAAGTGTGGCTGGAAGGAAAGGGCTGGTTGCGGGTTGATCCTACGGCTGCCGTTTCACCGCTGCGGGTTGAATTTGGTCTTGAGCGTGCCCTTGGGGAGGACGCGAGTGACTTTCTAGCGGATTCGCCGCTATCCCCATTGCGCTACCGCGATATTGCATGGCTCAATCAACTGCGTTTGCAAATGGATGCATTCAGTTACTACTGGGCAAGCTGGGTGTTGGGTTACGACGGGGAGCGGCAGTTCAATGTGTTAAAGCGTTTGTTAGGTGAAGTTAGTCCTTGGCGGATTGCCACGTTATTGATGGCTGTTGGCGCGCTGGTGTTGGCTGTTGTTGCGTTTAGCCAGTTGAGGGGGCGGGGGAAAATCCAATCTTCTCCAGAGGTGAAGCTTTATCTAGGTTTATGTAGAAGCCTGGAGAAAGCAGGGTTTAACCGCCTACCCCATGAGGGCCCGATTGATTTTGCGCGTCGTATTGCTGAGCAACCGCTGAGTTGGAAGCAACATTTATTAGCAGCGACTAGATCCTTCGTCACCTTAAGTTATGAACAACTACCGTCGGAGCAAAAAACAGTGGTGATGAAACAGTTGCGCAGCGAGGTATTTAGAGTGAGTTATCAATTGAAGGTGGGGGGGTAGTCCTGCTCATATGTGTCGATACACAGGCGCCTAGGTAAACCTGTTGCACAACCCCCAATCAATTCCTACTATAATACGGCTTTATCCGGTCGAATATTGAGGGTTTTACGATCTTTAAATCATTGAAGGTAAAAATAATCCGAGGAATAAGCAATGAAAGTACTGTTAACGATAAGCCTGTTGTTGTTTGGTTCCTGCACCGTTGCCAATGAGTTTACTGTGCGTATTAGCGAAGAGAGTGTTTCATTAATACTCGACCCGCAGGTAATAGCGAAGAACTCTGTGCAATTTTCTTTTGTGCATAATGATGATGAAAGTAGCGATCTGATAAGCGCCGGTTTTTTTGCACATGGTAGTAAGGAGAGCTTTGACGCGCGTTTGGGAGGTAAGGCCTATTACGCCGATCTCGATAATGATTCAGGTTATGGCATTACCCTCGGTGGGGAAGTTTTTGTGCCTGTAAATCCTCAATTGAAATTGAATGCGGGTTTGTATTACGGGCCGAGTTCTTTGTCGTTTAGCGATGTCGATACTTTTCAAGAATGGTTTGTAGGTATTAATTACCAGGTTTTTGATAATGCTAGCTTGGGCGCAGGTATTGGTTCGTTGCAACTGGAACCAGAAAATGGTCGTGATGTAGACGTTGATGACGGTGTTTTTATCGAAATGAAGTTGAGTTTTTAACCTCTTGGGTTTTAATAGCTCCTGTTGCGGGCTGGAATTCTGCTCATGGAAAAACAGCAAGGCGCGGTCGATAATTGATACATCGAGGGAATACAGTTTGTTTTAAAAACTAAAATATTTTCATACACGCTGATTTACCCAGTGACAAGCTAGCTTCAGTTGCTAGCTTGTTGATTAACTCGATTTAATGGAGTCACTAAAAATGCAACAGACATTCTTTACGCTAGCACTAGGATTTACTGTGCTTATTCTTTTCACTGTCAGTAGTTATGCAGCCACTTATGCAGCCTTTACTGGTCCAACAATTTATGGTCTTGCTGATTTGTCGGTTGATTATATCGACAATGGGAAGACCAATGAAGTAGCGGTTTCGAGTAACTCATCACGCTTTGGTGTCAAAGGTGATATGGATTTAGATGACCAGCTAAAAGCATTTTTTCAGTTTGAGTGGCACGTTGGTGCTGCAGAAACCAGCGATAAAAATCTCGACCAGCGCAATCAATTTGTCGGTCTCAAAGGAGGCTTTGGCTCATTAAAAATAGGCCGCATCAATTCACCTGTAAAAAAGTTAGGGCGCAGCGTCGATTTATTTTATAGCCGCCAACTGGGTGAAAACCGGAGTATTGTCGCCGCCAGTGGCTTTGATGCCCGCTACAATAACGGCATATATTACACCGCGAATACGTTTAATAACCTACAGTGGATTTTGGCTTATTATGCCGATCCAAGCGATAAAGATCGCATTGATGATAACGATAATGACGTCATCAGCAGCACCTTAACGTATAGAGCTGACAATCTTTACCTGGGGGCAGGCTATGAAATCATTAGCCGTACAATGGATGATACTAAAGGGCTCAGGTTAGTCGGAAGCTACAAGATGAGCGCCTATCGCCTGGTCGCGTTTTATGAACAGGCTAAAGACGTGGGTGGTACCAGTGGAGCTGACAGAAATATGGCGGGTATAGGCTGGTCTTATACTCGCAATAAATCTGTTTTTAAGCTCACTTACTATGCAGCGGATGATTTAGATACGACATCCGGCAGTGGCGGCAGCCTGATAAGTGCTGGCATGGACTATCATTACAATAAAAATGCCACCTTATATGTCACTGTAGGTAGTGTCTCTAATGACGACAATGCAAGCTTTTCCATCGTGGGCAAAGGCCATGATGATAAAATTGCGACTATTGCTGGTAAGAATAACAGCGGCCTTAGTTTGGGTATGGTATTTAAATTCTGATCAAAAAAACAAGCGTTTTATCAATAGGGTGAAGATAAATGTCTTGGTCGTAAATAGTGCACGCTGGATTTTAACTGGGAAGACGTTCAGGTGACCGGCGCTCTACCACCGCAGATAAAATCGTCGTTAGACTTTGCAAACTTCCTCTGCCTGAAATCCTTTTGGTCCTTGAGTTAAGTTGAACTCGACCAGCTGGCCTTCGTCCAAGGTTTTATAGCCATCACCTTGAATAGAACGAAAGTGGACAAAAACATCGTCCCCTTCATTTTGAGCGATAAAACCAAAGCCCTTGGCGTTGTTGAACCATTTAACAGTGCCTGTGGTACGTTCTGACATTGAACAACTCCTCACTATATTTGAATCTGCTAATAGGACTGTTTGATTTTTCTAGGTTTAACTTTTCTAGGTTTAACAACGAAGCACTACCTATTGATAACTATCACAACGTCTTAAGTCAGTTATTAATAAATATATTACTATTCTTGTCCGACCCTGATATTAACGTTACTCAATTGTGAATGTCTACTTTTTGGCAAAAAAAGTTTATGGGAAAATAGTAGCGTTGAGTGTCATTATTTACCCATATCACTAGCTAGCACTGAAGATGATGACTATGAGAATACGTGATTAGATGCCTTAGAGGAGTCGATGGATTTGCTGTAGCTGTTGTTCCAGCTTGTCGAGGGTCTGTTGCTGCGCCGCTTGTTTGCCCCGTTCCTTGGCAACCACATCTGCCGGGGCTTTAGCGATGAATTTAGGGTTGTTGAGCTTGCCTTCGGTTCTGATCAGCTGTTTTTGTAGTTTGTCGATTTCTCGGGACAGGCGGGTGGTTTCAGCTTCTTTGTCGATCAACCCGGCCATCGGTACCAGAATTTCCATCTGTTTTACCAGGGAGGTGGCGGACAGTGGGGCTTTATCCTGCGCATTTAGCCAGGTGATATCTTTCAGCTTGGCCAGAGTCATCAGGCATTGGCGGTTCTGCTGCAGGCGGCGCAGGTCATCATCATTGCCATTTTTCAGCAGGATGGGGATGGTTTTGCCCGGAGAGATATTCATTTCACCGCAGATATTACGCACTCCTTCGATCACCGCTTTTACCCATTCGATATCGGCTTCTGCCTGTTGGTCGATAGCGTCCGGGTTCAGTTCGGGATAGGGTTGCAACATAATGGTGGCGCCGTCTTTACCGGCCAGTTGTTTGCCCGTTAATGGCGCTACACGTTGCCAGATCTCTTCGGTAATAAAAGGCATAAAGGGGTGTAGCAGGCGAAGGGTAGTTTCCAGCACCTGGATCAAGGTGCGGCGGGTGCCTTTTTGCAGCGCCGCTGCAGCCTTGTCGTCCCATAATACGGGCTTTGACAGTTCCAGGTACCAGTCACAGTATTCATTCCAGATAAATTCGTAGAGGGCCTGTGAGGCGAGATCAAAGCGGTATTGTTCGATAGCCTTGGCCACGTCTTGTGCGGTTTGTTGCAGGCGGGAGATTATCCAACGATCTGCCAGGCTAAGTTCGTAGTCGTTGCTGTCATCTTGGCCGCAGGCGTGGTCTTGCGTATTTATCAGCACATAGCGGGCCGCATTCCAGATCTTATTGCAGAAATTGCGATAGCCCTCGATGCGGCCCATATCAAATTTAATATCACGGCCGGTAGAGGCCAGGGAGTAATAGGTAAAGCGTAGGGCGTCGGTGCCGTAGGCAGAGATGCCTTGCGGAAATTGCTTGCGGGTAGCTTGCTCCACCTTTTGGGCCAGCTGTGGCTGCATCATACCGCTGCTGCGTTTGTTGACCAGGGTCTCCAGGTCGATACCGTCGATCAGGTCGATAGGGTCCAGTACATTGCCCTTGGACTTGGACATTTTTTGGCCTTCCGCATCCCTTACCAGACCGTGCACATAGACTTGTTTAAAAGGTACTTCCTGTCTGAAATGCAGGCTCATCATGATCATCCGGGCAACCCAGAAGAAAATAATATCGAAACCGGTCACCAGTACGTTGGTGGGGTGGAAGGTGTTGAGTTCTTCGGTCTCTTGCGGCCAGCCCAGGGTGGAAAAGGTCCACAGCGCGGAGGAGAACCAGGTATCCAGTACATCGTCGTCTTGTTTCAGCGCGGTATCACCCAGGTTGTGCTGTGCGCGGACTTCCGCTTCGTCGCGGCCAACATAGACATTAGCTTCATCATCGTACCAGGCTGGGATACGGTGGCCCCACCACAGTTGGCGGGAGATACACCAGTCCTGAATATCTCGCATCCAGGAGAAGTAAATATTTTCATATTGCTTGGGTACAAACTCGATATCGCCCTTTTCCACGGCTTCGATAGCGGGTTTGGCCAGGGTTTTAGCATCGACGTACCACTGGTCTGTCAAATAGGGCTCAATTACCACGCCGGAGCGATCACCGCGAGGCACTTTAAGTGTGTGGTCGTCAATTTTATCCAGTAGGCCCAGAGCCTCTAAATCGGCAACAATTTTTTTACGGCAGTCAAAGCGATCCAAACCTCGATAGGCTTGCGGCACGTTTTCGTTCATTGCTGCGTTATCGTCTAATACGTTGATTATCGGTAGAGCGTGCCGTTTGCCTATTTCGTAGTCATTGAAATCGTGGGCAGGGGTAATTTTAACGCAGCCGCTACCGAACGCCATATCCACATAATCATCAGCAATAATCGGGATTTCGCGATCAGTCAGTGGTAGTTTGATAGTTTTGCCGATCAAGTTCTTATAGCGTTCGTCGTTGGGGTCAACGGCAACAGCGGTATCGCCCAACATGGTTTCCGGGCGGGTGGTGGCTACGGTGATATAAGTAGAGCCTTCAGCTAATAAAGAGCCTTCAGCTAGTGGGGAGCCATCAGCTAATAAAGAGCCATCAGCCAATAATAAAGAGCCATCGGCCAATGGATAACGGAAGTGCCAGAGAAAACCATTTTCTTCTTCCGATATGACTTCCAGATCGGAAACGGCGGTATGCAGAACTGGATCCCAGTTAACCAGGCGAGTGCCGCGATAAATGAGTTTCTCTTTGTACAGCCGAATAAAGACTTCTTGCACCGCATCGGACAGGCCAGGGTCCATGGTAAAGCGTTCCCGGGACCAATCGGTAGAGGCCGCCATACGCCTTAGCTGTTTGGTGATGGTGCCGCCGCTTTGCTCTTTCCACTCCCAGACCCTGTCGATAAACTTGTCACGGCCCAGTTCCTGACGGCGAGTGCCTGCGGTTTCAAGCTGGCGTTCCACCACCATTTGAGTGGCAATACCGGCGTGGTCGGTACCGACTTGCCACAGTGTATTGCGGCCCTTCATTCGTTGGTAGCGAACTAACACATCCATAATAGTTTGCTGGAAACCGTGCCCCATATGCAGGCTGCCGGTGACATTGGGAGGTGGGATCATAATGCAATAGGGTGAGCCTTTACCGCTGGGGGCGAAATAGCCCTTGTCTTCCCAGTGTTGATACCACTTGGATTCAATGTCAGAGGGTTGGAATGTTTTATCCATTGTGTGTTGTTACTGCCAGTTGTTTAAGGAGTTAACGGATTACTGCTGCCAGCGACTGAAATAACCAGCGTAGGGGCGGTAAAAGGGTATAAGTATACAAGAGATAGTGCGGGGCAAAAACCGCTAGCCTGGATATTTCACCAGAGGGTGGATTTTACTGCGGCTAGGCCTTGCCCTTCAGGCCGATCGTTGTCTAGGCTAGGATTGCAGATGTTTCTCCGCCAATTGTTGCAATACAAGCGGTGAACAGTCGGATAAACGTTGTCGTAGCTGGTCTTCGAGCACAGGAATAAACTCGTCAACTATTTCCTGAATCAGCAAATCAATATCAAAGTTGTTGGCGGTTATTGCCTGGATTTTGGGGGAGGGTAAATGATCGGGTGGTGGTTTCTGAGCGGATTGATCTTGCTGTTCCTCCTGCGGCTCTTCACGCTGATAGTCAGGGCTGTTATCGTCGATGTGAGCCGATAAATCTGCTTCAACACCTGTTGAAGCTGTAGGTTCTGTATCGGGTAGTGTAACGTTATCAAGCGGGTTATCCGCTGCGGTTTTCAGGGTAGGGCTTGCATTGCTGAGGGTGGCCGAGAGTTTAAAGCTGGGGATGGTGATGTTGGTGTCCAGATTATCCAGGTTGAGTTCTGTGGTTAAGATGCTGTCTTTGTCACCATCGTCATCTTCGTCAAAATTTCTATTGATATCCAGCAGCGACGAGTTGTTGTCTCTGTTGTGCTCCCCAGTCACCACATCATCCAGAATTGGAATATCAATATCCAGGTCGTCAGCGAAGTTGGCGTCTTCAAGCAAATCCTTGATAGACTCCAGTTGTCCGAGTAGTTCGTCTGCCGATGTCTGCTCGGAAGCTGGGGGATCTTTCTTGTTACGCATCGTGTGTTATTGCTTGTAGTGTGGTGCTGCTCAAAGTAGTTCAGAATACTACTGTTATTATAGAGTACAGCTTGGATGAGTTATTTTCGCAAGTCGTGGGTTTTCAAAGGATAGCCGCGGTCTCGATAAAAGCGGTAATTGGCACGGGTTGAATCGGTTACGGAAGGTTTCTGAATCACGATTTCTGCAACCCGCTCAAAGCGACTAAAAAATTCGGGCACTGCATTGGATACGTTAATCATCAAATCGTTATGGTTCGCCGCTGAACCATTGGCGGTGTTATAGCCTACTTGCACCCTTTCATGATTGTCAATGGTGGTCTGCTCAACCTGATGGGGTATAAAACTACTGTTGCGCCAGGACCAAAGCAATTGATCCAGGGCATTGGTCTGGGCCTCATCATCACTATGAATATAGATTTGATGACCCAGCTTGTAAGCTTTTTCCACCAGGCGGCAGGCGAACAAGTGACGTTGCTCGATAGTGCTGTTTGGCAGAATGTAAAAGTCGACTTTAGTCATCATTCCCAGCTTAATCGTTTCTTGACCTATTTGACGCTGTTGTTAATTCGGCTGTTATTAATTAAATAGCGCGTTAACAAGCCAACGGGTCTACCGGTTGCACCTTTATTGGTGCCAGAATTCCAAGCGGTGCCGGCAATATCCATATGGGCCCAGCGCATATTTTTGGTAAAACGGGACAGGAAACAGGCTGCGGTAATACTGCCGCCTTCAGGCCCGCCGATATTAGCGATATCGGCAAAGTTACTACTGAGTTGAGATTGATATTCATCCCACAAGGGCATATGCCAGGCACGGTCACCTACCTGTTTCCCGGCGGCTAATAATTCTTCGGCAAAGTCATCTTCGTTACTGTATAACCCCGTGGCGTGTTTACCCAGTGCCACTACACAGGCGCCGGTTAAGGTAGCTATATCGATCACCGACTGGGGTTTAAATTTCTCAGCGTATGTCAGTGCATCGCAGAGCACCAGACGACCTTCTGCATCGGTATTGAGCACCTCAATAGTTTGACCGGACATACTGGTTACTACATCACCGGGTTTGGTCGCAGCACCATTCGGCATATTCTCGCTGGCGGCAATAATCCCCACCACATTGATGGGCAGTTTTAACGCGGTAATGGCGGCTATAGTGCCAACAACGCTGGCCGCACCACACATATCGTATTTCATTTCATCCATACGGGCACCGGGTTTAATACTGATGCCACCGCTGTCAAAGGTAATACCTTTACCGACTAACGCGTGAGGTTTCTGGCTTTTAGCCGCACCTTTATATTCCATAACGATGAGTTTGGCGGGTTGATCAGACCCTGCGGACACTGATAGCAGTGAGCCCATGCCTAGCTCCCGCATTTTTTTTTCTTCTAGTACAGACACTGATAGCGCCTGATGTTTGCGCCCTAACGCTTTTGCCTTCTTAGCCAGATAGCTGGGTGTACAGATATTGCCAGGCAGGTTGCCCAACTCGCGAGCAGTATTCATACCCATAGCGATTGCTTTGCCTTGGGTGGCGGCTATTCTAGTTGCTTTGGAGGGTTTTAATGCCACGGTTATCTGTTTTAGCTTAGCCGCTGGTTTGGGTTTACTTAGGGTTTCGCTATAGCGATAGTTGTTGGTGCCGCTAATAATCGCCAGTTGTTCCACCATCCATGCCTGGTCATGGTTTGCAACTGAGAGTTCTTCTACTAACAGGCAGGCATCTTTGGTTTGTGCCAGCGCCTTCAGGGCCGCATTCAACAGTTTGCGGTAGTCCGCTGCTGACAGTTTTTCCCCCTCAGCACAGCCCAGTAACAGAAGTCGTTCAGCCTTTATTCCCGGTATCGATGGAATTAATAAAGTTTCCGCCAGTTTACCGCTAATATCGCCGCGTTTGATAATAGTGCGGATCAGGCCGCCACAGGCATTGTCCAACTGTCGAGCTACTTTGGACAACTTGCCATCACTAAAGATAGGGACGACCAAACATTGGCTGCGAAGGATTTTGGGTTGGGCAATTTGCTTGATAACAACATCCATAAAAGTGTCCTTAAAATTAACGACAAAACAATCGGTTTGATGGATAATGCGTTCCACCGCAATGGTAGGTGCACTAGTGTAATGGCTTGCCGTTGTGGTTGAAAGTGTAAACACAGCGCAGAATAAATTAAATGGCTAAGGACTTATTCAGTCGTGATTCTTTTTCGTTATCTGGCGAAGGAAATATTGGTTAGCATGTTGGCAGTCAGTGCCACATTGCTGGTTATTGTCATGAGTAGCCGTTTTGTAAAATACCTGGCTCAAGCTGCCTCCGGTGATTTGGCTCCGGAAGTCGTTCTCAGCATCATGGCCTACCGCCTTCCCAGTTTTCTTGAATTAGTGCTTCCCTTGGGATTGTTTATTGCAATTTTGCTGGCCTATGGTCGCCTTTATGTTGAAAGTGAAATGACAGTAATGTCAGCCTGTGGCTTATCGACGGCTCGATTAGCTTTATACACCTTGATACCCTCCCTCTTTGTTGCGGCTTTTGTTGCCTGGTTGAGTTTATATGCCAGTCCTGTGGGCATCGCTAAGGTTCAGGACATTTTTCAGGATACTAAGAATTCTAGTGGCTTGGAGTTGTTGGTGTCGGGGCGCTTTAGAGTTGATGAAAAAACAGGCAGAGTGACTTATATCGAAAAACTGGACGATACCCGGACTGTTATGCAGCAAGTATTTTCTGCGGAGGAGTCAAAAACCAAAGACGGCATTGAATTGTCAGTTATCTTTGCCGAGCAGGGAGTGGTGCGAGTGGATGACGAGAGAAATTCGCGTTATTTGGTGTTAGTTAATGGCTATCGTTATGTTGGTCCACCCGGTGGACAGGAATTTCAAGTGACTCAATTCGAACAGTATGGACAGCGAATCAAAGAATCCAAGCGTCACCGTAATAATTTTAAGAAAGTGGATGCTCGCAGTACCGAACAACTGATCAATTCAAAGCGATTGGAAGATAAAGCTACCTTGCAGTGGCGTATCTCTCTGGTGATTATAGTACCCATTCTCGCGCTTATCGCCCAGGCTTTGAGTAAAACCAATCCTCGCCGTGGTCGCTATGTAAAAATGTTACCCGCTTTTTTTGTCTATATTATTTATCTGGTGATGCTCAATGGTGCAAGGGATGCTATTGAGAAAGAGAAAATTCCATTAGATGTGGGGATGTGGTGGGTGCACGGTGTCTTTTTGCTATTGGCACTACTGTTGTTATTCGGTGGTGACGGGTTGCGTCGCTTGCGTTTTTCTTCAATTAAACTCGCAGCTGTAACGTCTAAGTAGTTGCAACCTTAAAGTAGTTGTAACCTTAAAATAGCCCAATAACAGATGATTAAACTACAATGCGTAAATTGAGCCGCTATATCTCCACCACTATCAGTGCCGGTATTTTAATGGTGCTGGCAGTGATATTGGGCTTTGATGCAATTGCCGACATGATTGACCAAATGGACGAGCTGGAAGGCAACTACATGTTTGTCAATGCATTGCGCTTTGTGTTGTTATCCATACCAGGCAATATTTTTGATTTATTACCTTTTGCCGCCTTGGTGGGTTGTTTGGCAGGGCTAGGTAGTTTAGCCAGTACCAGTGAGCTGGTTGTAGTCCGTAGTGCCGGCGTCTCAACTGGGCGTATTGTGTGGATGGTGATGCGGCCGACATTGGTGATTATGTTAGTCGGTATGTTAATCAGTGAATATATCGCTCCAGGTACAGAAAGTATCGCGCAAAGTGAGAAGGCAACTGCGTTAAGAAAATCAGAAAGTGTAGTCAGCCGGGAAGGTCTATGGCATCGTGAAGGTAACCAGTTTATGCACTTTAATGTGGTGCAGCCCAATGGGGTGTTATACGGTGTTACTATTTACGCCTTTGATGACGAACGTCGGTTGTTAAATACACTATTTGCCGAAAGAGCGATTTATCAGGCGGACTATTGGCTGATGGAAGATGTAGTAGAAAGTCAATTATTAGGAGATCGGGTTGATCGGAAAATAACAGCATCAAAAAAGTGGCAAACCGAACTTTCTCCCGACCTGTTAAATATTTTGGTGTTGGACCCCATCGATCTTTCTATTAAAGGTTTGGTGCATTATGCCAATTATTTGGAAGGGCAAGGTTTAAACAGTGGGCCCTATCGTCTGGCTTTTTGGAAAAAAGTATTGCAGCCACTCTCTACAATGACGTTGGTGTTGATCGCGATTTCCTTTATTTTTGGACCACTGCGCGAAGTGACGATGGGTTTCAGAATATTTATCGGCGTGTTGGTAGGGATTGTTTTTCGAACCGCTCAGGATATGTTGGCGCCTGCCAGTCTAGTCTATGGTTTTCAGCCGATCTATGCATCCCTGGTGCCGATTATTATTGGTACAGTGGTCGGTCTCTGGTTTTTACATAAAGCCAAATAATGGCTGTTACAAATGGACAGATATGAATGGCACTTACATAGGTGAAGCGGATCAAAATAGCCACGGTACTGTGTGGGACCCCAGTGGTGGGAATTATTTCTTCTTCGGCAGTACGACGACTCGGGTTTTTGACCAGCGGTCATGCCAGCACATTCCATCTTTATCAAACCATATCCACCAATAACCGGCACCCAAACATAATAGCGAGAGTGTTGCTCCTAGCAGGCGTTGTAGACACTGCAGGGTGGAAATACGTTTGCCGAACGAATCTTCAACTTGCAAACGCCAGGCCTGCATCCCCAGTGTTTGTCCATTCTTGCGCCAAAACCAGCAAAAAAAACCGATAAAAACCAATAACAGATAAACTTGAAAGAGCCATCCTTCAGCCAATGGATAGAGTTCGTGCACAATCTGCTTATTCTCGATGGATTGTTTTGGGTTATTGTTGAGCAAGAGGGTGGGTAAAGTGGCGGTGAACAGTACAGCAAATACTAATAGAGAATCGTACATCATGGCGGACAAACGGCGCATTAGACCGGCTATTGGCAAAGTTTCAATGGGGCTGTTCATAGCTTGTAGCGGACGGGATTTTAAGGAGCCGCCATTATAACAGATCACTGTATTAGGACAATCAGGTTCTAGAATTCGTATTCAATCCCGAGCTTTACCCTGTCGCTGGAAAGACGCAGACGGTAATCCAGATCAGAAAAACGGCTGGCGATATCGTCATCAGCACCTATCCCTGTAATAGCATTGCTGCCGGTGTAGGACTTATAGAAGTTTTTAACACCCATACGTAGTAGTTTGCCCATGGCTGCGCCACCACCTTTATACCCATAACCCTCTTGATACTGCTGCATCCAGAGGTAGTTAAAGGCTAGTTCATTGTCTTGTGTGGGATCTGTGGGGGAAGCGTTAAATATCAAATTAGGTGCCATGACCTGTTGCAACAGGCTGTTTTGTGCTGGGCGATAGTGGTCCTTGCCTGAGCGTTGTAACTGCTTATAGAAAGGGCTAGATACGGTTGCGGTGGTATTATTCTGTTCGGCGTGAGAGTTGGAGCTAAAGGCAGTAACTATCAACAAGATAGCAATCAGTAGTAGCAACAGAGAATGGTCTCTAGCAGCTGGCTGGTATATTGCTGGCTGGTATATTGCTATTGCTGTTTTACCGTTGCGGGGATACATCGTAACTCCTATAAAATCCGCTCTATGCTATAAAATTAGACAGGTTTAGCCTGCTTTCATAGTCCTTAATCTATGTTATTTAGTTATATTATTACCGTCAGCCTAGATGCAAGGTCAGCAGGGTTGCGTAAATACCATAGAAATAGCAGTCCAGAGGTTAGTGGACACTAATACTTTAGGTGTGGGTATTTTAAGACTATTTCGGCATATATTAGCTATTTGATGCCAAACTAGCATGCGAGTATTAAATTATAAGTAGTCAAACAGAAAGTTGACGACCCTCTCAGAGCGTATGGGT
>JAZFYA010000375.1:0-3773 GCA_036443315.1 Pseudomonadales bacterium | reverse complement strand
GTCCCCGTTTATTTTACTATTACCTCATTAAGTCGTAATTGACCTATTGATTAAATTTTGCATCCTCCGTCCCCTGCCCTTGTCCCTGCCCTTTCCGTTCCTAAACCGTGGTCTGTCCCCGTTTATTCCGCGGAGCCAGGACTCGAACGGAGCGACTAAAATAAAAGGATGGTGCAGAGCTAGCGTGGCACCTTGTCTTGCGCTTTTTCTTGCAAGGCATGTGACATGCGGGGGAAGTAGTCAAATGTCTGCCTCAATGACCGCAATCATAAATCAAAGACCTGACCCTTTGCATTTGGCAAAGGAATGCATTTGGCAGATGTCCAGCTTAAAGGTTAATTAAGGAATGATCGTCTTAATTAGAGTCTGACCCCATTTCTTTGTGGTGACGGAGTGCGGGGCTGGGAACAAAGCTTTTAAGTCCGCTGGCCGCAATAAGGCTTGGCGGCAAGTTTGCGCTTTGACGGTTGCACACTTGGTGACTAGCCTTGTTGTGGACAGCGGTAGCCGTTATATTTTTACTGGGCTTGCTATTAAACTTTAAACTTCCAGACTACGCAGCCTCTGCGGAGCAGTGGCGATATCTCAGCAGCTAAAAAATAAATCTATCACCTTTAACTTTGTTTCTTCTTTATGACATTTATGTAATTGATCGCTTCATTTAATGTCATGTCATAAAGCTCTAAAGCACCATCTTCATTAATCTGAACATCAAAGGCTTGCTCAATATCAACAATTGGCTCTGTACCCTCGATAACATCTGGAGGATCATTTGTTGACCACATACAACATATTTGTTTTGAGTCACCGTTTTCTTTAAAATTTCTTCTGTGTTTATTATAAATATTTTCTAATATGTTGTATTGACTCACAATACGCTCCAACAGAGATCAGACGTAAGTTTTAGAAGTAGGGTTTAATACCACTGGCCTTAATCACTAGTGTGTAGATAGGGAGTTCGCCTCATTATCTTTTTTGTCTATTACATCTTTTAATTTTATTGAAATAAATACATGGGGAAATAAAGCCATTAAAAAATAGTTTTCCAAAATAAGGATGCTTGCTACTTTATCATCATAAATAAAAGTTATTATTGAACCTGAGGCGATTAGGCATATCATCGTCATAAAAAAAGTTTCAATAAAAATATTAGATTTTTTCTCGCTAACAAAGTCTTTCAACGAGATTAGTAATAGAATAAAACCAGCAATAGCACTTGTCACCGCCAATTGTGATAACTGAATATACTCCAGGGTGGAAACATCAGAAATAAGAAGCACAATCCATGACATGGTGAGGAGGATCAACCCCAAGTAAAAGTAAATTTTATTAATATTTTTGCTCTTAAATAACACCATTATTCCTCACATGAACAATCAATTTTTCTTATTGCCGTTACAGTAGAAATTCCTGCTCCGCCAGAAATTGATGCGTCTATACCAACTTGGTGCCCGCCACCAAGAGAACGTGCACCACCTAACTGCACTGCGCCATACTGATACGCTATGCCTATAAAAGCATATGAGATTCCTGCATATAATGCTCTCCCTTGAAAAACTAAAGGATCAGCTACATTATTGCCATCTTCGAAATTCGCTTTGGAAAAACTTCCAGTTATTTGGGTTCCAAATCCAACGGCAGGTCCTCCCGCTATTACCGTAACCCTGTATTTCACATTATTTGCATCACATTCAGACTCTAACTTATATTTAAATTGAGTAGCACCACCTCCGAGAACTACAGATACCGTCCTAACTGAACCTGTCCATTTAATTAAACCTAGGGGATCAATATTGCTTAAGGGGTTATTTTCAACGTAAGTATAGGTGTTAAGCCCACCCTCTAATCCAATCGGGTCACTTTGAATATATCTTCCAGTACCCGGATCATAATCCCGAAAGTAGTTGTAGTGCGTCCCAGTCTCTTCGTCGTAGTACTGCCCTGGAAATCTCAGATTGTTTTCAATTGTGTTCGTCGTAACGGTAGTTTTGCCAAAGCTATCGTGCTGTGCTGCCCAAACAATCGCCGAATTTTGCGCTACGATTTGTATCGGCGTCCCCAAGTGATCATTTTGATAATTGATCACTTCCGACGCACTGCGCCGCTTAAGAACGTCACAACCCTGATGTCATTAATGTTTTAAAGAACGCGCAGCCCAGTGCGGGGTCCACCTTAGCACCTTACATGCCCCGATGCACTCTCTCGCTTCACGGGGGGTAATCAAGGGATCAAGTTGATACTTTATTAACCAAAGGGGACTAACGAGGGTGGGTCGCTGTATGGATGCTCTTGAGCTTTTCAATGCTGACGCGGGTATAGATCTCTGTGGTGGACAAGCGGCTATGGCCTAGCATGGCTTGGATAAAGCGGATATCTGCACCATTGTTTAGCATGTGGGTCGCCATCGCATGGCGGAACAGGTGGCAAGAGCCTGGCGTCTCGATACCCGCTTGATTAAGATACCGTTTCACTCTATTGCCTAAATGGCTGATGCCAAACGGTTCGCCATAGTCTGCCAGAAACAAGGTCTTGTCGTGAAGGTTCTGCACTAGCTGCGGCCTGATGTCGTCTCGGTAAGTTTCAATCCATCTCAAGGCAGTATTGCCAACCGGCAGCAACCTGTCTTTTTTTCCTTTACCTTCCCTAATCAGGATTGTCCCTTGGATGATGTTAATATCGTCCTCTTGTAACTGAATCAATTCAGTGCGGCGAACACCCGTGGAATACAAGGTTTCTAAAATGGCACGATCCCGCTGCCCCTGGGGCGTTCTAAGGTCCGGTTGTCTCATCACTGCCTGGATATCATCTGCGTTTAAAATATAGCGCGGGATGCGCTGTACGGTCCTGGGCAGTATCAATTCTGCCGCTGGATTGTAGGGGATGTGCTTTGACCGTGTAAGCCATTTGAAAAAGGTTTTAAGCGCTGTCAGTAAACTTCGCTGAGTACCTTTGCTTAGCCCCTCACCGTTAGCTTTACAACTGTGGAACAAGTGTTTTTGATAGCGCTCTAACAGCGGCGGTGTAATGCCTTTAGGATCATGTAGATCTCTATCATCACACCAAACGATGAACCGTCTAATAGCGGAGTCATGTACTTGAATCGTCCGCGCTGCATAACCCCGGATCTGCAAGCAACTGCTGTAGTTAAGCAAGTATGGATAAAAACCGTTGTGTTCTATCGCCAGGCGTGTGCGGCCAGTGTAGCTGTTTCTCTTTTTGCGTAAGGCCATTGTGAGTTATCCGTGCTTACGATGCATTTGTCTTTACGATGTGAATTTTTTTACACCCCCAGACGTGCATTTTTAGAGGTTTTTCAGACAATTCCACTACAACCCTTATCTACTGCGGCTTTCAGCCATTTTTGTGGCCCCGATACCCCCCCGTTTTGGGGCCGTTTCGGGGCCGTTTTAGCCCCGTTTTCTTCGACTTTACCCCCGTTAACTTTTTGTCGTAGTCCCACTTTTTAACAGATCCACATCAATCAAACCCATTAAATGGCTCTCCTTGTCTTCTTGGTCGTCATACAACAATTCATATTCGAAGGATTGACCACGACCGCCTTTATGCACCAGCAGGTATTCCATTTCTTCCAATCGCTTTAGGTGCAGGGTGAGCTGGGTATTGCCCCAGTGTGTGTAGTGACGCACTGTTTTGCGGCTAAAACGGTAATGGCTCTGCTCTATCCCCTGACTAACGCATTCGCCCGCCACTAATTGCTGTATTTGCTTCAACAACTTTCTGCTTTGTGGCGGCAATTCATCAAGGCTACGGCC
>JAZFYA010000374.1:0-5522 GCA_036443315.1 Pseudomonadales bacterium | reverse complement strand
CGAGTTCCGCAGCAGCCGCAAAGACCAACCAGCTTGCGACCGGCCACCGTGTCAATGGTCCTGCAGGCCCGGAGTGCTCACGCTGAAATTTTTGTTATAATTTTCTTGCTGAAACTCTAAACTCTAGCTAATAAAGATACGCAAACTAAATCCACGCCAAAAAATAGCGACGTTTTACAACGTCGCTATTCCCATCAAGTTCATGCTATATATTTGCTATATAAAGAGCATCGATACCGGGCTCGTTCAACAACAGGATAAGTCGCGGCAAGCGCGGCTTATCCTTATTCGTTATACCGGTAACTCAATGTTGGCTTGTGAAAGTGATTTTTCCATTAGTTCTACCAATTTCGGTGCCCGCACTATCCTTCAGTACCACGAGGCAGGAAGTTTCATTCTGGATACCCTTTTCAATTGTAAGGATATACTCTTGGGATTCTCTTGGCTTGAAATCTAGAACCGGTTCACACGATGCTGCCGCGCCATAATATAAAAATTTAACAATGATTTTTAACTGCATACTATCGATGATAGGAATTTTGAAGACGCCCACTTTATCCTTAACAAAAACCTGAAAAAATCCGACTTTTTTATTTTCATTTACAATATCGTACATTTCGACCGTAGCTACATAGGCCATTGGCCATCTTTTTTGTAACAACGGTGCATTAATGTTAAGCACAGCATACGGGGCGCTCTCTTTACGCCCATAATTTGCGCATCCAGTAACAATTGCAATACATATAATTATAAAAATATTTTTCATCTTATGCCCTTAGCTATTTTTACTGTATAACAGTTTAATTAAAAGACCTATTCTTCTTATTCTCCGTTCTCCTGGTCAAAGTAAAAACGAGGCAAGATTTGACCTGTATTGTTGTTAAAGATAAGGGGTTAGTCATTTATCATTAAACCACCTACTCCGTAATCAAGAGACCCACGAAAAAATATAGCAAGCCTTCTTCTCTTAATCATATGATTTTATACCCTAAATTTCAAAGAATTAAGGTTAATTATCGTAATCAAGGAACCGATGTCCTGATATTGGTTGATTTCACCGAAAAACTCGACTGCCCATAGAACGGGCATAGGCTATGAGTCGGGACAGGCACTCTTAGAGCCTCGCCTGCACCTCAACCACCCGCACCGCCATCTCAACACCGGTACCGCAGCTACCGACACTGCGGATATGGTAATGTCATGTTAGGAGAATGATAGAGAGTCCATACAGATTTCTGGGTTAACCATCTCCTTAACTGGCTCTCTCTATCATTCAAATCGTTACTGAAACAGGCGTTCGAGTTGGAAAGGCTCCCGGTTTTGAATGACGTAATAGGCGGCGCGAGCCAGTTTATGGGCCAGGGCCTTGGTGGCAAGCGCACCGTTCCACAGTTTACTCCTCCAGTTGGATGGGGCTACTGGAGGCTGGCTACATGATCTGCAGATTTATAGTCAACTTTGCTGGACTTTAAGGTTAACCTAAAATAGATCTGGTCTTCTCCCAATTGTCCCAGGCTGTCGATGTTCGTCGTCGGTGTACTGGTCGCAATCTCTCCCGTCCTCGCAGTAACCCACGATGGTATATTGGGCAAACAACACCATCCCTAAGGTTAATCGCTGGCACCGGGTGATTTATAACAGGTCAAGGCTATTAGCAAAAACGATAATAACACCCAGCGGAGAGATCACCCGCAGTATCCACAGCCACACAATGTAGCGTTGGGGTGAGAGGATTTTTAATTCGGTCTTGACTGCGGTTTGCGGCATAAGCCAACCAACAAACACGGCGATAAGTAATCCGCCCAGAGGCAAGGTAACTTTGGTGGTCAGGTCATCGAGAAAATCAAAGGTCGCGCCGTCGTAAAGGCACAGTATGCCGCCGACCCAGGCGACAAGGGCTAAACCGATGGCGGCCTTGACCCGGCTAATGCCTTTTTTCTCCATCCAGGCCACGCCGGGTTCGATCAGTGAAATAGAGGAGCTAAGGGCAGCGATGGTAACCAGGGCAAAGAAGATGCTGCCAAAGATCTGGCCGCCGGGCATATGGCTGAAGGCGATGGGCAGTGTTTTGAACATCAAGCCGACACTTTGTGCCGATATCATGTCGTTGGCAAATACCAGTGGGAATATCACCAGGCCCGCAACCAGAGCGATCAGAGTATCGAGAAAGCCGATGGCTAACACGGTTTTGCCAATGGAGGCGGAACTCGGCATGTAGGCGCCGTAGGCCATAATGGCGCCCATGCCAAGACTTAGGGTGAAGAAGGCGTGGCCTAGCGCTTCCAGCACCGCATCGCCTGATAGTTTGGAAAAGTCAGCGCTAAACATAAAGCGCCAACCGCTGGCGAAATCCCCTTCCACCGCACTGTAGCCAAGCATAATCAGCATCAATA
This sequence comes from Pseudomonadales bacterium, assembly GCA_036443315.1. Classification (GTDB taxonomy): domain Bacteria; phylum Pseudomonadota; class Gammaproteobacteria; order Pseudomonadales; family Dasaniaceae; genus Oceanicoccus. Next base: position 3,129 of record JAZFYA010000374.1, on the reverse strand, counting down.
CAAACAGAACCGGCATTAAAACCACTACCGCGCGGCCGATACCTTTGACCACGCCGGCGGCCACTACCGTTGCGGTGACGACGGTAAACAGCGTATGCCATAGTAGCTCGCGGCTATCGTTGGTCACCAACTTAGTAAAGTTATTGTTGATGGTTTCAACATCAGCATCGGTGTAACTGCCGGTGACGCTCTGCACAAAATAATCGATCACCCAGCCGGCAACGACACTGTAAAACATCATAATCATCAGCCCGGAGAGCACCCCCATATAGCCAACCACCGACCACAGCTTTGAGCGGTTGGACTGTTGGGCGTTTTTCAACATACTGTCGATGGGATCGGTGCGGCCAGAGCGCCCCAGCAAGGTCTCCGCCATCATTATCGGGATCCCTACTAGCAGAATGCAAGCCAGGTACACGAGAACGAAAGCCCCGCCACCGTACTCGCCGGTAATATAAGGGAACTTCCAGATATTACCGAGGCCGACGGCGGAGCCGGTGGCTGCCATGATAAAGGTCCAATGGTTTTTCCACTGTACTGAATTATTTTGATTGTCGCGCATAGATGGAGTTCCAAATGGGGTGTTATATTGGTCTACGTGCTGGTATTTGCAAAGAATTATAGTAGCTCTTGAGGTGATAAGTCTGGGCTATTTGTGGTATGTGGCTTTTATTGAATTGAGTGGCGCGCCCTTCAGGGCTGTTTAATGCATTACCGCACTCCACGTTTGTTCTCTCGGGTTTGTCCTTCGAGAACCCCCTGGATCAGGCAGGTATTGATTCAATGTGTAGAAAAGCGTGAGGGGTAGGGCAACCTCCTAATGTCAGATGACAAAAGCCAATTAATTCATAGCACGTAGCAGTCCCTATTGATGTATACTCCGGCACCTTTTTTTTGCCCCTCTACGCTTCGGTGCGTAGCTATTGAAGATAACAGCAGGTGTCTGTAGTGATTGAGAAACTTCGTAATATCGCCATTATCGCCCACGTTGACCACGGTAAAACGACCTTGGTGGACAAGCTGTTAGAGCAGTCAGGAACCCTTGATCGCAAGGATCAGGGCACCGAACGTATTATGGATTCCACTGATCAGGAGAGAGAGCGGGGTATTACCATTTTGGCGAAAAATACTGCCATTGAGTGGAATGGTTACCATATCAATATTGTTGACACCCCGGGACACGCCGACTTTGGTGGTGAAGTTGAGCGGGTACTGTCGATGGTGGACTGCGTTTTGCTACTGGTAGATGCCGTTGATGGTCCTATGCCGCAAACCCGTTTCGTCACCTCCAAGGCTTTTGAGCAGGGCCTCAACCCGATTGTGGTCATTAATAAGGTGGATCGCCCTGGCTCCCGTCCTGACTGGGTGATGGATCAGGTATTTGATTTGTTTGATCGCCTGGGTGCCACCGACGAACAGCTCGACTTTCCTATTATCTATACGTCGGCGATAAATGGTATTGCCGGCCCTGAAGCTGACGAGCTGGCGGAAGATATGACGCCCCTGTTTCAAATGATCGTTGATAAAGTAAACCCCCCCGATGTCAATATCGATGAGCCGCTGCAGATGCAGATATCGGCGTTGGATTACTCCAGCTATGTGGGCGTTATCGGTATCGGTCGAATTGCCCGCGGAACACTTAAACCCAACCAGCAAGTGATTATAGCGTCGGTTGATGGCAAGGAGAAAAAAGGTAAAGTTCTGAAGGTGATGGGGCACTTAGGTCTTGAGCGCGTTGCAGTGGACGAGGCAGAGGCTGGTGACATTGTTTGTATTACCGGTATCGATGGCTTAAGTATTTCCGATACGTTGTGTGATCCCGCACAGGTAGAAGCACTGCCAGCCCTGTTGGTTGATGAGCCTACCGTCAGCATGACCTTCCAGGTAAATGACTCGCCCTTCGCGGGTAGGGAAGGCAAGTTTGTCACCTCGCGCAATATTAAAGATCGTCTGGATCAGGAGTTGATTCATAATGTGGCGTTGCGAGTAGAGCAGGGCGATACTCCTGATAAATTTAAAGTCTCCGGGCGTGGTGAATTACATTTGTCGGTATTGATCGAAACGATGAGGCGTGAAGGTTTTGAGTTGGGAGTGTCGCGTCCAGAAGTGATTCAGCGGGAAGTGGATGGTGACATTCACGAGCCCTATGAGCAGGTGGTGATCGATGTTGAAGATCAGCATCAAGGCTCCATTATGGAAGAGTTAGGTCTGCGCAAAGGCGAGATGACCAATATGGAACCCGATGGCAAAGGCCGGGTTAAGCTGGAGTTTCTTATCCCTTCCCGCGGCTTAATCGGCTTCCGTTCGCAGTTTTTAACCATGACTTCCGGCTCAGGTATTATGACCAGTGTCTTTGATCACTACGGTCCGGTAAAACAGGGTGAAGTGACCAGTCGTCAAAATGGTGTGCTGGTTTCCATGGTGACGGGTAAAACGCTAAACTACTCACTGTTCAATTTACAGAGTCGCGGGCGTTTATTTTTAGGTCATGCAAAGGATATTTACGAGGGGCAAATTGTTGGCTTGCACTCGCGTAGCAATGATCTGGCGGTTAACCCAATAAAGGGCAAGCAGCTGACCAATGTGCGTGCCTCAGGTACGGATGAGGCCTTAGTGTTAACACCGCCGGTGAAGCACACCTTGGAACAGGCGTTGGAATTTATTGAGGACGATGAATTAGTGGAAGTCACGCCGGAAAGTATCCGGCTGCGCAAAAAATTATTAAAAGAGAATGAGCGCAAGCGCGCGGGTAATGCCAAGGCTTAAGGGCATTAGCGCTATGCATTGCTTGCGGCCTCTGTGTGAGCTGATACCCACTGCGTTTATGTGTAGCTGCCATTTGCAGAGACAGGTTTGAGACAGGGTTTTGCTCCTGCAAAACCAGCATAGAGGATATCTATGGAAATAAATGCGGCAGATACATGCTCAGCGTGCCCTGCGATACCTACTGAGCACAGTGGGTCCAGACTCGAATGGTACTGACTTAAGGCTATAACTGATGGGCTTTGAACCCGCTGTTCGCAATGCAAGGCCCACTATCGGTTGGAACCCCACGCCCTTTAGCGGGCCTTGCATTGCGAACAGCTACTTCAGTGCTACCGACTTGGATACTGCACAGTCTAGCCACCC
>JAZFYA010000373.1:0-7149 GCA_036443315.1 Pseudomonadales bacterium | reverse complement strand
TGTGAAAAAAGGGGACGGAGGGATTAGAAAAAAGGGAGAAAAAAGGGGACGGAGGGATTAAATTTTAATCCCTCCGTCCCCTTAAATCCAAGCAGCAATTCATCTATCAGTGTTTTATTAGCGCATCATTACCCAGCGCGCGTTCGCATTCCCCACAACCACCGCTGCTGCCAATGCCGACAATATTGTTGTAGTTTCTCTATAGCCCAAAAAGCTTTTCGGTGGGGCCTTTGTTGGGAGTGAAAGCTCTTTAACCATTGTTCTGAATCACTATTAAGCCGTTCCAGTATCGGTGCAATGTGCGCCGGTATAGCTTCGCGCTGATTAACATGAAAGTGCAAATACTTTGATAGTGGGGTACCCATCATTTGATCCTGATACTTTTTTATGGCTACGTATGGTGTTCCCTATTTTTTATATCCTTAAGTCTATTCGGTTTTATTATATGACTGTTATTCTATGCCATCTCAATGGCAATAAAATACACAGTATCTGTATATTGCCCGCGGAATAAGAATACTACGAAGACAATAATGATTAAATTCCTATAAAAATATCTTTTTAACAACTTCTTTGCTTAACATTAAAAGTACGGTATTTACATATTATTCGCAGGATGGGAATAGCGACAGACACCATTGTTCTGGATTATTGATGTGGCTTCCATAGTTGGTAACTATCAAAGCCTTAGTAGAAAAACGAGCGGCATTAAAATTCACAATGACCGGAGCAATAAGAAATGAAATCGAACAATACTCAAGAGAAAAAGTTACGCGCCGTTACTGGCGAGGTAAGCCAGCTGGATTGGAATGAAATCATACCAGGGCTCAATGTAAAAGTGCTTGTTGTCGATGAAGAAAGGCACTCTGTTGAATTTCTTATGAAAGCAGATGCAAGCTGGAAACCCGGTTTACATCGACATGTCTGTGAAACATCTGTATTAGTGCTTGATGGCACTATTTCGAATCAGAATACTGGCCGCGAATATGCACCTGGAAGTTTTTTCTATCAGAAAAGTGGCAATACTCATGTTGAGAACATGGGTGAACAAGGACTTTATGCTTACGTCAACATGCGCGGAACATGCGATACACTTGTTGAATTTCTGGATGACAGCAGGACAGTACAGGGGGTGATGAACGTCTCACATTTTTCGAGCTTGTTACCGGCATAAATTTTATTGCTTAAGCCGTTGAATGTGATCCGTTACTTGTTCCGCACTTTATTATTCAACGAACAAAAGGTGTGCCATATGCCGTTAACAAAATTAAGGGAGTACCATCTGCCGCAGAATAAGGCAGAAGTAATCCGATTGCTGCATGAGAATCAGGACGATGCGCTGATCGTAGCAGGAGGTACTTTTATCTCCGGCTTGATTGCCAGAGGGTTGGTGACAGAAACGGAAGTGGTCATTGATATTCAGAAATTGGGCCTGAACCAGATACAGTTTGACAGTAACGGCCTGGAATTGGGGGCAACGGTCAAATTCCGCCAGTTGGAGTGGGAGCCGAAGGTTCAATCTGACCCAGCCTACGGCGCTATCAAAGATGCGTTAACTTACCCTCCGGCGCAAATCATCAACACCGCAACGGTAGGGGGTTGTGTTGCTTCGTCCTGTGTGTTTTTCGACCTTCCAGTCAGTCTGCTTGCTTTGCGAGGTGTGGTGACGAGTGAGGGCCCGAGTGGATCAAGATTTATCCCGCTAAACGAATTTTTCCCTGGTTTATTTGATAACGCGCTGGAAGAAAACGAATTCGTTTCTGCCGTGACATTACCAGTGCCGGTCGGCCGCACGGTGAGCGCTTTCATCAAAATGGAAGTGAATGCCAATGACCTGGCAATTCTGAATGTAGCAGTTTGCTTCTCGGTCGATGCTTTAGGTGTTTGCGAGGATGTGCAGGTTTGGCTGGGTGGCGGTGTCGGTGAGAGTTACGAACGAGCAACTGCTGCGGAAGCCAGTCTAAAAGGTTCTACTCTCAGCGAGGACGCTGCGCTGCAAGCGGGTGAGGCAGCGCAAAACGAGATTACTCCCCTGAACGATCACCGTGCTTCAGAAGTGTATCGCAAAGCTATGATTAAAGTGTTAGTGAAACGAACCATCCTAAAAGCAATAGATCGATTGGATTAGGGAGTACAAATAATGAAACAAATCATCAGTTTAAATATTAATGGCGAAACCCACGAAGTTGCGGTGCAGCCCTACGATACCTTATTGATCGCGCTGAGAGACCGATTAGGTTTGAAGGCAGCCAAGAGAGGTTGTGACACGGGCGGCTGTGGATGTTGTTCTGTACATGTAGACGGCAAGGTTGTGTATTCCTGTATGACCTTTGCCCTAGGCGTGGTAGGAAAGGAAATTTCTACTGTAGAAGGCCTGGCCACAGCGGGTGAGCTGGATCCTTTGCAACAGGCTTTTGTTGCGACCGGCGCTGTTCAATGCGGTTATTGTACGTGTGGAATCATGATGTCGGCTAAGCAATTGTTAGCAGAGAATACCAGCCCCAGCGAAGACGAGATTAGAGAGGGTATTGCTGGAAATCTTTGCCGCTGCACAGGTTATAGCAAAATTGTCGATGCGATTAAACAAGCAGCGAGCAAACAGTAATCGACAATAAATGGGAGAATAATTATGTCTGAGTTCAGTGTCATTGGTAAAAATGTTCCACGGCCCGATGCAGTCGATAAGGTGACAGGCGGTCGTGGTTTCCCCGTCAATGTGCAATTGCCGGGTATGTTGCACGCAAAACTGTTACGTAGTCCTTATCCCCATGCCCGTGTCCTCAGTATCGATACATCAGCGGCTGCAGCACTGCCTGGCGTTAAGGCGGTTTTGGTGCCGGAGGAAGTGCCAAACATAAAATACTCTACGGTGTTTTTTATGCCTACCTTCGCTAAGAGTATGGTGCAGGATATGTTAATCCTGAGTGATACTGTGCGCTATGTTGGTCAGCCAATAGCGGCTGTTGCGGCGACCACGCCAGAAATTGCGGAACAGGCTGCTGCCTTGATTGACGTAGAGTTTGAAGAGCTTCCCGCCATATTTGACCCGGAGCAGGCGATGCAGGATGGAGCGCCACAGTTGCACCGAGATACCCCTAACAATATTGCTAAGTGCCCGGTGATAAGTATGGGGGACATGGATGCCGGCTTTGCCGAAGCAGATTATATTTTTGAAGGTGTGTACGCAACGCAGCGCGTGCATACCTGTTATATGGAGCCAAAGGTTTGTGTGGCAGATTGGCATGTTGATGGACAGTTAATCATGCACTCGTCTATGCAGCAAATTTATGGTCTGCGTGAAAAGCTCGCTGATTGTTTGGGTATTCCCGAAGGGCAAGTCACGGTGGTGAAGCCCACTTATATTGGTGGAGGTTTTGGCGGTAAGCTTGATATTAGCTACATAGAGCCGATCGCTGCACTGTTGAGTAAAAAGGTCGGCAAGCCTGTTCGTATAGAGCACACGCGTGCGGAAGATTTTATTTCGACTGCCCGGCATCCGATCAAAGTGTATTTAAAAACCGGCGTAAAGAAGGATGGAACCTTCAGTGCCAGATACGCAAAAAGTATTTTGGATACCGGTGCACACTGTCAGCATGGCGCCGAAGTTCTTATGGTGCATGGTATGGCCGGAATTATGTTTTCTTACGGCTGTGAAAATAGGACTTGGGAGGGCTACGCGGTCTATACCAACAATATGGTGGGTGGTGGTTATCGAGGCTACGGTGGTCCGCAGGGTTGCTTCGCAGTGGAGTCACAAATTGATGAAATTTGTGACAAGCTAAGCTGGGATCCTATCGAGTTCAGGTTGAAAAACACCCATCAAGAGGGTGATCCACATCCAATGCTTCAGGATAGGTTAACACTTGATACTTTCCGGCTAGATGAGTGTTTGCGTGCTGGCGCCGAAAGAATTGGCTGGTCTAAAGACGTCAAGCCAGGGAGTGACCATGGTGTTAAGAAGCATGGTGTTAAGAAGCGTGGTATCGGCTTCGCTTGCCATCCTTTCTGGGTCAGTGGCTGTGTCGGCTTTCCCGACATCTACGAACATTCTGGTGCGATGGTGAAATTTAATCGCGACGGCAGTGTGGATCTGAATACAGCTGCTGTTGATTTAGGGGGTGGCCAAACGATAGTTTTTTCCCAAATTGTGGCAGAAGAGTTGAGTATTCCTGTGGATAAAGTCCGCATAGGCTATGCGGATACATCAACGGTGCCGTTTGATGCACCTATACATGCCAGTCGCGGCACCTATAGTTCTGGTGGCGCAATCAAGGCGGCGGCCGCCAAGGCGAAAACCCGTCTGTTAGAGATAGCTGGCAGTATGCTGGACAAACAGCCTGAAGATCTGCACGTCAGGGATGGGCAGATATTTCTGCAAGGTTCAAACACGGCCAGTTTGACCATTGAACAAGTGATTGCAAACGCCGAATCACCGTTTATCCAGATGACAGATGAAGGGCCGGTGGCAACGAATCTGGCCAACAAAGGCACTATTCTTGGTGTATCCAGTATGGCGCCCTCAGCCAACCCATGTCCTACTGCCGCACAGTTTGTGGAAGTGGAAGTGGATACGGAGACTGGGGAGGTCAACATTGAGCGGGTGGTATACGCCCATGATATTGGCAGGGTAATTAATCCCATGGCGGCCGAAGGGCAGGTTGAAGGGGGCTTCCAGCAAGGGATGGGGTATGCCTTGATGGAGCATATTCAATTTGACCCCGATACTGGGTCTTGTCTGTCCGGAGATTTCCTGGATTACAAAATGCCCACAGCCGTTGAGATGCCCAGGAAAATCGAAAGCATTTTTATAGAGTCCGTTGAGCCCTCGGGGCCTTTCGGTGCCAAAGGTCTTTCCGAGTTGTGCCTGTTATTGCCAGCACCCGCTATTGCAAACGCGGTTTATCACGCCACAGGTGCTCGTGTCAGAGACCTTCCGATCACGCCTGAGAAAGTGCTGGCGGCTTTGGGCAAACTGTAATAATTGTAAGAGGTTACTCAATGCGTATTGAAAAAGAATTTACTTTGAACGCAGCTCAAAAAGAGGTGTGGGATTTGATTACGGCTCCGGACAGGATGGCCTCCTGTGTGCCAGGGTGTCAGGAAGTCAAAGCCCTGGGAGAGGGTAAGTACAGGGTAACCATTAAAATCAAAGTCGGACCTATCAAAACCACGTTTTGTGTTGATGTTGAATCCACCGAACAGCGCCCACCCGAATACGCGGCGTATTTGACTTCGGGTGAGGAAGGTAGCAAAGCGAGCCGAGTGAAGGCAGAAAGCGCCCTTATTCTTAAGGCCATTGATGCCAATACGACCTCAGTGACTTATCAGTCGGATGTCAGCATTGTTGGTAGGCTGGGTAAGTTTGGCACTGGCGTTATGCAGAAAAAAGCGGACTCTATGGGTGAGGAGTTCGTTGCAGAGCTTAGGAAGCTGGTAGAGGGTGAGCAGCCAGCGGCAGAGGCGACAGAACAAGCTACTGTCGCAAAGCAGCCAGCCAAAGAGCCGAAGGCTGCGTCAGGTTCTTCGATGTGGGGCTGGGTGGCAACTGCTGCCGTGGTAATTGCAGCGCTTTACTTTTTGTCGGTGTAAAGCACTGACAAAAAAGAGGAGAGTTCCAAGAGTTATGAATGTAATTCCGGGGACGCTAAATTTAATTAATTTACTAAGCAGCACTGTTCACGTTCAAACGTTCAGAGGAAAAGAGAATATTGGGATGGGCATAAATCCGCTGCTGCGTAAATTTTGGTCCAGATGCAAGGCAACGCGATAGCTCGTATCGTTCGTATCGAAAGGTAAGCAAATGGAGTGGTAGCGGCATAGAATGAGGGGGAAGTATACATGGCCAATTGTAGAGTGTGTGTTCCAGTGATTCCCTATCATTCCCAGCCGCAAGGCCACGAAGAAGTATCTCGGAGATAAATGATGGTTAATAAACTTACACCAGAAGAAAAGGATATATTGGAATCCTATGAAAATGATGAATGGGAATCCGTATTATCTGAGGAGGATCGCTCCAGGTACAAGGCTGCGGCACAAGCCACTTTTAAAAAAGATAAGAGAGTGAATATTAGAATTTCAGGCAAAGATTTAGAGTTGCTTCAAGAGCGTGCTTTAGTAGAAGGAATTCCCTATCAAACTCTAATGTCTAGCGTTTTGCACAAATATGTTTACGGCAGCTTGATCGAGAAATCGCATAACAAATAGCTGCACCGGACTTGGCTAAGTGGGTGAGCAAGACGTTGATGGGGTATCTAGTGGGGTCAGACTTGATTTGACAGTTACCCGTTTTTTCCCGGTGCCTGTCAAGTTAGATTTGAGCTACTGCACCTTATTCGTTAGGCAATATACCCCCACTATTTAAATTGCTTTTGTAACGTTGAATCATTTTTAAATGTTTGAAAGTATATAAATTCCGGGGAAAAATCAGTTCCGTTTGGCCAAACTATAGTTTCTAAATCATCATCTAATTTTAATTGCGAAAATATAGATTTTTCTTTCAAAGCCTCAAACGCCGGTCCTTTCAAAAAAATAATAGGGTCAAGTCTTGCGTTTTGCCATTTGATTATAGATTGAGTTTTAAAAAAGCAAAAGACAAGACTTGACCCTAGAGGTCCCTAAGTGAAAATCAGGTAGATCTTTTGTTTTATCCTGAATTAGTGGGCCAACGTGTTAGTGAGCCTAAGTCTCTTTAATTAACTGTTATGAGGCAAAACCTTCTGAGTAATGTGCCAACTGAAAGTGGACCGTTCAGCAACACGGAACAAAGGTCGCAATCCAACACCGCAGTTCCGCTAATTGCTCTGGTATAGTTCGAACAACTTTGGGTGTGTTTTATTAGTTCAGTTGTCAGAATTTGTGCATTGCCAAATATTTTATTAAACTGGAAGTACTAAACATCGGTGTAAAGTTATTGGTAAGGTTCGTATAAGCAGCAGTAACAACACCGCAATAAAAATATAGAGCGGTTTTCTACAGTTATCTGTTTGTAGCATCGCTCATAACAAGTCGTGGCAGTCGCGACAGCCCACTGCGTGGTCTGCCGCTGCACTCTGCGTTATACCTCAAATTAAAGGAGAAAAAAATGATTATCGAAATTACCACCTACAAACCAGTAGACGGGGTAACACATGAAGAACTCATGCACGCATC
>JAZFYA010000372.1:0-5575 GCA_036443315.1 Pseudomonadales bacterium | reverse complement strand
AAATCCCAATCTGATCATCGCATTAGTTGTGCTGCCTATGACCCAGACCTGTACAACAAGTTCATAGAAAATAACGGAAAAGAGTGAAATTAGCTAAACAGGTGCGTTGATAGCTACAATGGGGCTTGACCACTATAGGAATTGGCGGATCACAAACACTTGTATTTGAAGCCTGGTCTTATTCAAGAAGGTGGGGGTAATTAGGGATAGTAAGAACAGACCCAATACCCTGAGCGTTACAAGCATGCCACACAAAACGATTAATCCACCCACTTTTTATCAGAGCAGGATCTTAGGCTTGCTGTAACCAATCTAGCAGCAGGGGAAAATGGTCTTTTTCACAATCCTTGTGTCGCAGCATATCGAGGTGATTATAATCATGTAAATTACCACCCCGACGACTCAATATCATTAAACGACCATCGTGCGGCCCCAGCTCTTTAACGAACTCCCGTACATCTTCGAGATCGCCATACGTTCTATCACCCAGGGCAGCAAAGTAAAAGCTGGGGGGGAGTTGTTGCTGACGAATGGCTTTACCATAACTAAAGCCATCCACTGTATCATGCCAATCATTAGTACTGGACCACTGCAAATAATCACAATAATTGTCCTTTGATTCATTGCTAGTCCCAAGTCGCAACAGCTTGGCGGGCATATAGCCATTGATAGCAATCAATAACTTCGACAATCTCTGCCAGATAAAACTAATAAAGAACGTTTTGGTGTAGTTAGATGCCTGAATTTGCCGCCGAGCACCAAAGTGCACCATTTTAGCAACCGGACAGACACTGTCACCGAAGCGCGCATAAAAACTGCACATCAATACACTTCCCCAGCCATGACCTATCCAAATCTGCGGGGCCATTCCCCGCTTAGAGACAATTTTCTCCAGCAAGGCGGGAATATCTTCATTGATCGCTTGATGATTACCAAACGAGGAAAAGGCATTCACCTGGGGCCAGCTTTTACCCTTGCCCCGCAAATCTGCCACAAACACATCGTAACCTTGTCTTGCCAGATAGCAAGCCAGACCATTGCCGTCATGTCCATAAAAAGTACTACTATCCTGTAAGGTAGAATGCAGCATAAAAACCGGCGCACCGAGGTTTTTTTTATCGCGGTAAAACCGGGTGATATGGACCTGGTCCGCAGACGGCAGGGAAACCATTATCGATTCATATTTAAGGACGATAGTCATAGTCTCTACATTTTAACAGCTTTGATTTTACAAGCTAGGTGCTCAAATCCAGTAGTGATTGCTGAACCCTTTTCCACTGCTCACGCAAACGTTTATCTGAAACGGGTTGCTGGGTTCCCAGCGCTTGGGCAAATAGGGATACCCGATACTCTTCCAACAGCCAACGAAACTCCAGCAATAAATCGCTGCGCATAGCCGCCTGATGATTATTTTCCCATTCCACATAGAACGGCTCACTGAGTGCCATTAAGCTCGCAGATAATTGTTTATCTCGTTGAAAATGCCCCCGCAACTTTTCCAGACGCTGGCTAATCGCTTTGAGATAACGGGGAAATTGCTCAAGGTGTTGCCAGGGTGTGTCGACAATAAAACCTGGAGCAAACAACAGGGATAGCTGATGATTAATATCGGCAATAGCAAAGGCCCAGGCCAAGTCATTGGACTGTTTTAATTGGTTGCGAATCTGCTGGTAGGAATCGGCAATCTCCGTCAAGAGCCTGGCAGCGGTCATAGCCTCCTCCACCAACCCTGTTTTAGCTTTATTTAAGCGTTGCTGAAATTCCTGTTTATTGCGTGGCAGCACTTGCCCCACAATAAACACTCGAAAAAATACCACATACAGCAAATCATCCAACCACTGATCTCGCTGCTGGGACTGTCCAGAACGATGTTGTGAAAGCCCAGAACGATGTTGTGGAAGTCTGGCCAATTGCAAACTAATGGTATTACCTCGCAATAACTCTTTGCGCAGGTATTTCATTTGTTGGGGCAGCTGCAACATCAATAATCGCACCATACCGCCCTGGCTCTCACGTTCAGCCTGTTCGGAAAAATCTTTTAGCTCGATGGCAACGCTATCCTTGCAATCCACCAGCGCGGGATAGGTAGTAACTGTTACCCCCGCCTGATCAAACTGGTATTCGGTCGGCAATTCGCCAAAATCCCAGGTTTTGATATCTTGCAGCTGAAATCTGTGCTGGCTTTGCTGTTGCAAGGTTTCGGTGACCTGACCTTTAAAATTGGCCAACAGCTTATCGAGGTTTCTGCCCTGCCCCAGTTGCTGGCCCTTTGCATCCACTATTCGATAATTCATACGATAAAAATCATCCAGCTGATCCGGCTGCCAACTTTCCATCGCAACCGTCACTCCCGCCAAACCTTTCAATTGACACGTTAAAACCTCTAACAAGGGCACATCATCGACAATTACCTGTGCCAAAAACTTATCAACATATTCCGGCACAGGTACGACTTGCTTACGCAACTGTTTGGGTAGCAATTTAATCAGTGCAATACATTTATCCCGCAACATTCCCGGCACTAACCATTCAAAGTGATGTCGTGGTACACGATTTAACAAACCAATAGGGATAGTCACGGTAACGCCATCGGCAGGATGACCCGGTTCAAACCGATAATGTAAAGCAAATACCAGATCGCCGGATCTTACCGTAGCTGGAAATTGCGCTTCATTGATATGGCTAGCGCCATGTTGCATCAACCGCTCTTTATCAACAAATAATAATTTAGGTTGTTTTTCCTCTATGGATTGCCGCCATTTTTCAAAGTGCTTAAGGGTGGTGATGCTATGATCAAGGCGCTCGTCGTAAAACTGGAACAGTTGCTGGTCATCGACCAGAATATCCCGCCGTCGGGATTTAGCCTCCAGCACTTCGATATCATTTACCATCTGTTGGTTATGCAGGAAGAATGGCGCCTTGCCAGAGGGTGTCGAGTTTGGTATTCGCGCTTCCACCAGGGCACTACGAATGAGGATTTCTCTCGACACCACAGGATCAATCGGCCCGTAATGCACCCGTTTTCGCTCGCTAATTATCAAACCGTACAGACTGAGCTTTTCATAGGCCATTACCCGACCGGTTTTCTGCTGCCAATGAGGTTCGTTGTAACTACGTTTAAATAGTGAGTCGTTTATTCCTAATAGCCACTCTGGCTCAATAAACGCGCAACAGCGAGCGTAGACCTGTGACGTCTCAGCAATCTCTGCCGCCACCATCCATTTTGGCGATTTTTTGAACAAACAAGAAGCCGGAAAAATCCGCACCTTGCGATTGCGAACCCCGATATACTGGCGATCATCATCCAGGTTGGCGATATGACCAAGTAAACCCGCCAGCAATGCACGGTGTACTGATTCATAACTGGCGGGTTCAGTATTTTCCTTATAACCCAACTCGCGACAGACCAGGCGCAACTGGCGATGAATATCCCGCCACTCGCGCATTCGTAGAAACGAGAAAAACTCACGCTGACACATTTTGCGCAATTGGCTTTGGCTCAGCTCCTGTCGCTTCCCCTCGTAGTACTCCCACACATTCACCAACGTTAAAAAGTCCGACTGCTGGTGCCAAAAACGCCGGTGTTTTTCATCAGAGGTCTGTTGTTTATCAGCGGGGCGTTCGCGAGGATCCTGAATACTAAGGGCACTAACAATCGTCAACATTTCTTTTAGGCAGCCCTGTTTGTTAGCTGCGATCATCATTCGCGCCAGCCTGGGGTCGACTTGAAAGCGGGTTAACGTTCTACCAATATCGGTCAAGCGACGCATGCTATCCACCGCTCCCAATTCTTCCAGCAATTTAAAACCATCACTGATCATCCGGTGATCCGGTGGATCGACAAAGGGAAAGCGATCCACATCCCCCATTTTCATACTCAGCATTTGCAAAATGACTGAAGCAAGATTGGTGCGTTTGATTTCCGGATCGGTAAACTCCGGCCGGCTATTAAAATCTGACTCTTCGTATAAGCGGACGCATATACCTTCCGCCACCCGACCACAGCGACCTTTACGCTGGTTGGCACTGGCCTGAGAAATGGGCTCAATCGGCAAACGCTGAACTTTTGTTCGATAACTGTAGCGACTGATACGCGCATAACCAGGATCAATCACATAACGAATACCTGGCACGGTTAATGACGTTTCTGCAACATTGGTGGCAAGAATGATGCGCCGCCCGCGACGTCGACTAGTATTAAATACCTTATTTTGTTCAGCGTTACTTAAGCGGGCATACAGAGGAAGGATTTCACAGTGACGCCAATCTCGACTCTGTTGCTGAGTTTTTCTCAAATAACGAGCTACTTCACGAATATCGCCTTCCCCGCTGAGAAATACCAGTACATCACCTATATGGCACCCTTCGTTATGGATAAGTTCACTAATTGCCGTTTTAATGCCAGAAGCCAGATCACCCTCTTCGGCCTCCTTTTCTAATAACGTCTCTAACGGTCGGTATAACGTATCCACCGGATAAGTGCGGCCGGAGACTTCAACAATCGGTGCATCGTTAAAATGTTTTGAAAAACGGTCAAGATCAATTGTCGCCGAGGTGATAATTAATTTTAAATCTGGACGCCGGGGCAAAAGCTGTTTTAAATAACCTAATAAAAAATCAATATTCAGGCTGCGCTCATGAGCCTCATCGATAATGAGGGTGTCATAACGATTGAGAAAGCGATCCCGCTGGATTTCCGCTAACAAAATTCCGTCGGTCATTAATTTGATATAGGATGTTGCCGAAACATGATCGGTAAAACGCACCTGATAACCCACCCCCTCGCCCAGAGGCGTTTGCAATTCATCGGCAATGCGTTGTGCAACAGTACGGGCAGCCAAGCGTCGAGGTTGGGTATGGCCAATTAAGCCGTGCACGCCTCGTCCCAATTCCAGACATATTTTCGGCAGCTGCGTAGTCTTACCAGAACCCGTTTCTCCTGCAATGATAAGCACTTGATGATGGTTAATCGCCTCGGCAATTTGCTCGCGCTTGTCCGCTATCGGTAAATCGGGGTATTCGATAACAGGGATTTTTTTGCGGCGATGCTCAGCTAAGGCAAATGATCGATCAACCCGCGATTGCAGTTCGGCAATCAGTCGATCGCAGGGCTTATTGTCGCTTATGCGGTTGGACAGTGCTTGCCATTGACGCTGCAAGCCTTGACGGTCCGCCAGCATGCACTGCTCAATGGCATCAGCAAGGGATTTTAGGGATTGGTTCACCGAAAACTGCCAACGACTCTTTATTAAAAAGCTATTATAACTAAGCTGGATACAATATGTGAGAGGCTCAATAGAAGTGACTGCTGAAGGTTTATTTGACAATGTAAGGCGCCAACTGGGATGCGGTCCCTTCTGGTCTGCGCCCTCCCTCACTTAAAACTTCCCTCGGCGCTAGCCTCTTTAATCTAATGGCTACATTATTTAGTTAGGTTTCTTTAAATACCTAGAGTTTAGAGTTTCAGGAAGAGCATTAGATCAGACAATTCAACACTATCGCTCCGGGCCTGCAGGACAATTGACACGGTGGCCGGTCGCAAGCTTGTTGGTCTTTGCGGCGGCTGCGGAACTCG
>JAZFYA010000371.1:0-4106 GCA_036443315.1 Pseudomonadales bacterium | reverse complement strand
TCATTAAAAAAATCGTCAATAGTAGTACAAAGAGTCAGCCGTACATCGCCCACTAGCTTTATAATAAAGGCTCCCTGATGTTGGGCTACAAGAATTTTACCGGCTTGCATTGCGCTACTACCTTATTGACTACTTGGTTCTACTGCTGCTTGGCTTTTCTATTGCCTAACGCTGCCAATCTTCAGTAAGTTATCTTGAAATCAGTAAGACTGCGATATCATCCGGAGCTTCTACCACATCATCTAGTCCCAGCGCATTCACCACGCTGGCAATACTGTCTTGACCAGGTGTAAGCTTTTCCAGAAGGTACTTCTCCTGCTCTAGAACCCCTTCAGCATTTACCACTTCCAATATACCATCAGAGAATAATGTCAAAACAAAATTCTCTGGTAATAGTTGCATGTTTTCTGTGTATTTTGCCGACTCAAACAACCCTACCGGCATCCCCTCCCCCTGAAGATAGTCGCAACGTCCGTTGGCAACCAATATTGGCAGAGGTAAGTGTCCAGCCACACTGTACATGAGTGTATTTCTCGTCAGATCAAGGACGCCTACACAAAGGGTTGCATGCTTACCTATTTCGGTCGTCAATAAATCCTGGTTGGCCCTTTCTAATATTTTTACTGGGGATAGAATAGTCTTGTCATTTAAGTGCAGGTAATCACTGCGCTTGCGGGCGAATAGATTTTTTAGCAGCACCGTTAGAAATGCAGAGGATGCACCATGACCAGAGACATCCGCGATAAAAAACACCACATGATCATCGCCAACAGTAAAGTAATCAACAAAGTCACCACTGATGTACAGTGATGGCACAATTTTATGGCTAAAGTGAAAATCCCCAAACTGTTTGGGGCTTGGCGGCAGCATTTTCATCTGCACATGCCTTCCTGCCTGTTGATCCTGTTCTAACACTTTCAGGTTTTGTTGTAGTCCCTGGTTAGCCTGTTCCAGTTGCTGCCGGTAATCGATGTTTTCCCGTCGTAATTTGCCCTGCTCCAGGCAACGCACAACGGCATGCTTCAACACCTCCATGTCTACAATCGGCTTGATCAGGTAGTCACTGGCACCATAACGCAGAGCCTCCACTACATCACTCATCACACCGACACCGGAAATGACGATAATGGGAATGTCTGAAGACGCCGCTTTAATCTCTTTTAGCACCCCCAAACCATCGATATTAGGTACTATATCGCAGAGTACTACATCCGGTTGCTGCTGGTAAAACAGTGCCAAGCCTTCTTCTTCATCACGGGCTGCATACACTGTAAATCCTAAATCTTCCAAATAGGCGGCAATACTTTCCCTGACGATATCCTCATCGTCGATCAGTAATATGCTATGTTCGTTGCATCCCATGGTGATAGGCCCTGAACTGAAAGATTGGGGCTATTAGTACTGGACAATTAATTGGCGCAAAACATTACTCTTATGCCCTGGTGACTGCAAGCCTCCAGCGGTGAATAAATACCCAAAGCCACACTATTAAAAAAATAATGTTGAGTGAATGCTAGTTTATAGGATTGGGGGCTGGATTGACGGTTGATAGCTGTCGTACTATAACCCATATAATAACGATTCATACGAGGAAACAACTATGTCGTCTGCTGGTAAATCCTATAGTGAAAAGCGAGACTTTATCCGGATGAGGATTAACTCCCAGGTTGATATTCGCCATGCAGGCAATGAATACTATGGGATATGTAAAGACCTAAGTGGGGCCGGGATGCTGATCGAAACCGATCAGGTCTTCGAAATTGGTGTTGAACTGGAAATATCCATTGCCCAGAAGGAGGAGGCCCACCTGCCCTTTAATGCTACGGCCAAAGTGTCACGGGTTCTACCCGGCACGGGGAATAAGCATATCATTGGCCTGGCTATCAAAGAAATTTGCGAGTAATGGCTTGGCCAAAGATGTCATAGTGAAAGACTAGAAGATGCCATATTGATACACCAGCGGTTGTAAGACACACTGCGGTATTAGTGTTGACTGAGCAACAGGTACCCGTCCCCTATTCAGCCAGGTCTTCCTCGTCACCCCATTCCTCATCAAAATCTTCATCCCCGAAGCTATCTTCAATAACACCGTCATTAAGCAGATATTCACGGCGTTGCAGAAAGGCATTCCTGATGAACAAATAACGATCACCCGTAATCAGCGCTTCTGCGGCAAACAAACGGGCTCGCCTATCAAGAGTTCGAGTGACCCATAGCTGGTTACGGGTCGGCACATGCTCAATCTTACCTACGTAGTCTGTGTAAACATCCCCTATACCACCGACACCGCTACGCAAAGTGTAAGAACCTAATAGTGGTACAACAAGATAAGGCCCTGAACCTACCCCCCAATACCCCAAAGTCTGGCCTAAATCCTCATGATGTTTTTCAAGCCCAATCGTTGTCGCCACGTCAAAGAAACCGACTAATCCCACCGTAGTATTCACCAAAAAACGACCGGTATCACTGGCAGCCTGTCCAAACTTGAACTGCAGTAGATCGTTAAAGATAGTGGTAACTTCCAGCAAGTTGGAGAACATATTGCCAATACCTGTTTCTACCGGATCGGGAGTCACCCACTGGTAGCCCTTGGCCAAGGGGGTCAACACATACTGATCAGCACCTTCATTAAAGGCAAAAATCTTGCGATTTAAAGGCTCCCAGGGATCGGGATCGGTGTCGAGACTACTCTCGGTTATATCTGAAATAAATTCATTCCATTTCACCCAAAAATCACCTACGGCTTCAGGTATCTCCGGGGTGTAGCCCTGGACGTAACTATTAAACGATAAACAGACCAGCAGTCCACAAACTAACTGGTTCACTCTCGTTGATCTCATTGGATATGATTTCCATTTATTGTTTTATTTGACATGACATAATTTGGCATAATTTAAATAATCAAAGCCTAAAATCTAGTAAAACCACACAGTTACTATACGATTTTGGGAGACGACCCACTGGAAAAGTCACAGCGGTATTTTTCACTGTTATTAAATAGATACGAACAATAATCCTAGAAAAAACAGTTGATACCCAAAGCACTCGTTGTACTCACGGGGCAGGCCCTAGATTCAACTACTACATCTAGGATAATGCAATCACTACTAAGTTTCCAGAACAACTACGAACTCAACAGGGAAACTGAAGAAAAAAATGCAAGGCATACAAGAATGGTTCTTACTGATAGTGATATCGTTGTTATCCTAAATCTAGCAAAGGATCTTAGAACGCCACAATTAGCCCGAATATTTCATCCGTTTTTATGCAGCCCTAATGTTGAGGCAGCATTGATCCTCGTAGCCGTCTGGCCACTTAGTTTTCGTGCTAAAGGTAACCCGTCCTGAATGTTAGGCACACCTTCTCCATTCCTCGTTGTTTGTCCAGGTACCGAGGCAGCGCCCGTTGCTGGGTTCCCGACTGACAGGTGCTGAGAAATAGTGCAGAAGAGTGTTTGATGGGGGTACCCTGGATAGCAGAAAGCGAATGCACCGGGTATTGCCTAAGATAACGCCACCCACTTTGAGCAATTTCAGCTCGATCGTGCTTATTTGGGCTCGGGCCAAATCAGTATGAGAGTAAGGGGATGCTACACCCGTATCAGAGGTCGCAAGCCGTTCATAGCGCCACTCTTAAGATAAGAAGTAACTACCATTCTCCTCAGCTCCTTTATTATTCAACCCAGTGAATAATATGTTCTTTGGGTAGAAATTTACGCCCTAACAAAATTGTTATTTTATTATAATTATTATTATTAGGTTATAAATATCAAGTGTTAGATGGGGTGGACAAATTTACCGTATTTTTGTCCACCTCTATATGGACGCTTAAGAAACCTTGGGGAAGTAAAGCGTTATTTAACCCCCATAGTGGACTGTTAGTTTTTCAATGAGGCGAATTTAAAGCATGTTCTTTGGGTTGTTATAAAAGCACCCTTAATGCCTAGCTCCTGAGTTGTAGGATTCACCAGCATTGATGTCGTGATTGGCACCTGTGATGACTTTAACGATTTACGCGTATATACTATAGTACTAGAGTTTAGAGTTTCAGCAAGAAAATTATAACAAAAATTTCAGCGTGAGCACTCCGGGCCTGCAGGACCATTG
>JAZFYA010000370.1:0-5390 GCA_036443315.1 Pseudomonadales bacterium | reverse complement strand
CTCCGCAATTTTCTGCAGACGTTTCTGCGGAAACTAATGAGCGCTTTCTGCAACGGCATTGGCCATTGGTTGGTAGTCATACCCCCATCAGCCATTGGGCAGGTGAACGTATGGATATTGATATGGCCGTGGATGGGTTGATGCAGTAGGTGTTTGTTTTTTTGGTTAGGGGTTTTGTTAAATTTTACGCCCTGTGTCAGGATAGTTGTTGCCCTTTAGCGGGCCTTGCATTGCGAACAGGTAATCCTGGATACTGCACAGTCTAGCCAGCCTCGGTAGTCTATCCCCTCACCAGGCTGGCGGCGGGATAACTACCATCGCAAGCCGTTAACAGCACTGTCCTTAACTAAGTGCCATTCGGCTCTGACCCCACATTGTGGTGCCCGATGATGTAACATTTGCTCGATCGCCAGGTCAGAGTTACCATTTAATCTTCCTATAACCATATTATTGGACTGGTGGCCTGCAACAATGAATTCATTGATTGATAAATATAACGGGTTTTATCGTCAGTTGTTTGGGCGTATTGATTTTGCCCAAGGGTTGGCACCACTATTACTGCGCCTGTATTTAATTCCCATTTTTTGGATGGCGGGCACCCATAAGATTGATTTCGCTACGTTTATGCCCTATGAAAATACTGTGGCCTGGTTTGCTAATCCCGACTGGGGCTTGGGTTTGCCACTGCCTGCACTGATGGCTTTTTTAGCCGGGTGGACAGAAATTTTAGGGGCGATTTTTCTAACGGCTGGTTTTGCAGTGCGCTGGATTTCCATTCCCCTAATGGTGACTATGTTGGTGGCGATAGCTAGTGTTCACTGGGAGTTTGGCTGGCAGTCGATCGCCGACCCTAACGCAGCTTACGCTAATGAAAGAGTGATGGAGTCTGCCGAGCGTTTAACAGCGGCTAAAACGATATTAACAGAGCATGGTAATTATGATTGGTTAACGGGTCGTGGCTCGATAGTAATTTTGAATAATGGTATCGAGTTTGCTGCCACTTATTTCATTATGTTGTTATCGTTATTTTTTACTGGGGGTGGTCGCTATACCAGTATTGATTATTGGTTAGATCGTCAATTCATAAAAAAATAAATTGTTTTTTTAGAATAGAAGTGCTCTATTGCCCAAGTACCATTCGGGACGGGCAGATCTTCAATAAGAATGGCAAACTCGTCACCATTGACTCTAGCAACTGTATCTACTTTTCGTGCTCGTTCTTGTAAACGTTTGCTTGCTTCGATTAATAGTTGGTCGCCAATATTATGGCCAAGAGAATCGTTAATATTTTTGAATTGATCTAAATCGGTGGGTGTTATGCCCATAAGGGTGATGCCATAGACTTATTTAGAGCCTCCTGGATAATATCAGCCGCAATAATGTTAGAATGTGTCCCGAATTGAAAACGAGAGATTAGAGCATTGATGGGTAAATTTTTTGGTAAGAAAAAAACGCAGAAACCTGCAGCAGGGAATTCTAACGCTGGAAAACTCCAGACCAAAAACGCTACAACAATGTCTCGGGATGGGGTTAAATCCCAGGATAAGAAGCCCCATCAGCGTAAGAATCACCGCAGAAGTAAACCACAAGTTAGCCAGAAGCCATGGACTTTAGATCGATTCCCTGTTCCAACAGTCGAGGGTAAGACGCGTTTTCATGATTTAGGTCTTGCTGATCAGCTGATGCATGCCATCGCCGATTTGGGTTTTGAATACTGTTCGCCCATTCAAGCGGGTGTGTTACCACAAACGCTGCAGGGGCACGATGCTATTGGCAAGGCGCAAACTGGCACGGGTAAAACGGCTGCTTTTTTGGTTACCATCATTAATGATCTGTTGAGCAATCCTATCGATGAAGAGCGCTATGCCGGTGAGCCGCGTGCGCTGATTATTGCGCCAACTCGGGAATTAGTGGTGCAAATCGGCGAAGATGCTAAAAGCCTTACTAAATATACCGATTTGAAAGTGGCCACCCTGATCGGTGGTATGGATTACCAGAAGCAATTGCATCAATTACAGAATACCCTGGTGGATATCGTGGTGGCAACACCCGGTAGATTGCTTGACTTCCAGAGTCGTAAGGATCTCTACCTTGATCACGTTGAATTGTTGGTGATTGATGAAGCGGACCGCATGCTGGATATGGGCTTTATCCCCCAGGTTCGCCGTATTGTGCGCAGCACTCCTAGAAAGGAGAATCGCCAGACACTGTTATTTAGCGCAACCTTTACTGCTGATGTGTTAGGCCTGACCGAACAGTGGACCTATGAGCCGTACATGCTGGAAATCGAGCCAGAGAGCATCGCTACCGATACCGTGGAGCAAAAAGTGTATATTGTTTCCACCGATGAAAAATACCAACTATTGAAGAATATTCTTATGCAGCCGGAGGTGGAGAGTGCGATTGTGTTTGCTAATCGCCGTGATCAGACTCGCAAGCTATATGAGCGCTTGCGTAAAGCGGGTGTGAACTGTGGCATTTTATCCGGTGAGATTCCGCAGCATAAACGCTCCCATACATTGAAGAGTTTTAAGGAAGGTAAATTGCAGGTGTTGGTTGCTACTGACGTGGCGGGTCGAGGTATTCATGTGGATGGCATTAGTCATGTGGTGAATTACACTTTACCGGAAGATCCGGAAGACTATGTGCATCGTATCGGTCGTACCGGTAGAGCGGGTTCAACCGGCATCTCGATTAGTTTTGCCTGTGAAGACGATGCATTTTTATTGGCTCCTTTGGAAGCGTTGTTGGGGAATAAGCTGGACTGCGAGCAGCCGCCTTTGGAATTGCTAGAGTAATTCAGCGTCGAGTAGCGAGGAGGGTGGCTAGACTGTGCGGTATCCGAGTATCACTGGAGTAGCTGTTCGCAATGCAAGGCCCGCTAAAGGGCGTGGGGTTTCAATCGATAATGGGCGATAGTGGGCCTTGCATTGCGAACAGCGGGTTCAAAGCGCCTCAGTTATAGCCTTAAGTAAGTACCATTCAAGTCAAGGGGGATTTAAACAAGCTTCAGCTTTGCATACAATAGAAAATTTAATGCTTACTAATGACATATAACCTATGAGTGCATCCTATCTCTCCACTGAACACATGCTGGCGCTGGATAAACAACATATCTGGCATCCCTATGCCTCTATGATTGATGCTCCACCGGTTTATCCCGTAGTCTCAGCGCAGGGTGTTCGCCTAAAGCTGGCCGATGGCCGGGAACTAATCGACGGGATCTCGTCCTGGTGGTCAGTGCTTCACGGCTATAACCACCCCATTCTCAACCAGGCCGCCAAGGATCAACTGGAGGATATGTCCCATGTTATGTTTGGGGGTATCACCCACCCTTCAGCCGTTAAGCTGGCAAAATTATTGGTCGATATTACACCTGCGTCCCTGACCAAGGTGTTTTTCAGTGATTCCGGCTCAGTCGCCGTAGAAGTCGCCATCAAAATGGCCATGCAGTACTGGTATTCAGTGGGCCAACACCAAAAGAGCAAACTATTAACCATTCGTTCCGGCTATCACGGCGACACCTTTGGCGCGATGGCGGTTTGCGATCCAGTAACGGGCATGCACCACTTATTCAGCGCGGTACTGCCACAGCATCATTTTGCTGACGCCCCCACCAGTAAGTTTGGTGAACCCTTTGATGAATCCGATATTAACAGTTTTCAACAACAGATAGAGCAACATCACCAAGAATTAGCCGCGGTGATTTTGGAACCCGTGGTACAGGGTACGGGTGGTATGAATTTTTATTCTCCCGAGTATTTGAGACGGGTACGCCAACTATGTGACCACTACAATGTGCTATTGATCTGCGATGAAATTGCCACAGGATTTGCCCGCACTGGAAAATTGTTTGCCTGCGAGCATGCCGATATCGAAGCGGACATTTTATGTCTAGGGAAATCACTCACCGGCGGCTATCTGTCACTGGCAGCCACACTGTGTAATGACAAGGTCACTGATGGCATCTGCGCAGGAGAAACAGGCACTTTCCAGCACGGCCCAACGTTTATGGCCAACCCCTTGGCGACCGCAATCGCTTTTGCCAGCGTAGAGCTGTTAATATCCCAACCTTGGCAGCGAGTTATTCAGAATCTGGAACAGCAACTACGACAGGGACTGGAACCCGCCAGAGAATTGAACCAGGTTGCCGATGTTAGAGTATTGGGCAGCATCGGAGTCATCGAATTAAAGCGACCAGTGGACATGGTAGCCATTCAACGCAAACTGGTTGATCGGGGAATCTGGGTACGTCCTTTTGGCAAACTGGTTTACACCATTCCACCCTACATAATAACCAACAAGGAGTTAGCCAACCTAACATCTGGCCTTGTTGAAGTCGTAAACTCATCCTAGCCCTTCAGCTAAAATGATAACAGGCTACAAGAGCATTGACGGCCAACCTTGCTAAGATTAACTGACCGTGCAACGAGGAAAGCATTCTGTAGACTGAGATATTATTCGGCTATATTGCCACTAACGTCCTTGTTTTCTTTTTTTTCGTTCTGGATTCGATTGTAAATCTCTTCACGATGAACCTGCACATTCTTAGGGGCATCGATACCAATCCTGACCTGATTACCCTTTATACCCAGTACCGAAATAGTGACATCATCACCAATAATCAGGTTCTCACCAATTCTACGGGTTAATACTAACATTTGATTACTCTCTCTTCACAATAGTCGGTCGATTATATCCCGACTTTTTGCTTCAAGCATCAAAAACTTTTTAATCCATTGTTTCTAAGTATGCCTCTTTTTGTTTTTAAAACCCCTTCATATGACTTTGACTAGGTTTAGAACCCCTGCTTTCTCCAACAAATGACTAATAATAAGGGATACTACTTACTCTGTGCCAACCGTTACTCCCCCCTGATACGAGTGGCACTTACTTAAGACTATAACTGAGGAGCTTTGAACCCGCTGTTCGCAATGCAAGGCCCACTATCGGTTGGAACCCCACGTCCTTTAGCGGGCCTTGCATTGCGAACAACTACTCCGGTGGTACCCGGATACTGCACAGTCTAGCCACCCTCGATAGTCGATACCCTCACCAGGGTGTGGGGTTCCAACTGAGTGAGGGTATCGACTACCGAGGGTGGCAGCGGGATACTACGGTCGCAAGCTGTTAACAGCGCTGCCCTTAAGTAAGTGCCATTCATTTCGAACACATATACCCAAAGCGATTGAAATTTAGGTTTCAAAATTGGCACAAAATTGGGGTCACAAAATTGGGGTCAGATGAAAATTTGCAAATTGGGGTCAAAATTGGGGTCAGATGCAAAATTGCAAGGATGCAACCATGGCGAGATTACAGCGTTTCTGTCCAGCAGGGATGGCGGCCCATATCATTCAACGGGGCAATAACCGGGAAGTTTGCTTTGCCGC
>JAZFYA010000369.1:0-2833 GCA_036443315.1 Pseudomonadales bacterium | reverse complement strand
AATTGGGCGAATTGTATCTTCAGCCACTTTGTCTGTGCTGACCACTCCAAAAACAGGTTGCAATTTCGATAAGAAGCCTGATATTTTAATCTGTATCTCCGTTAGTTCTCTAGAAAACTTGATTTGCGTAGTAGTATGATCAAGTGTTTATCAAGCTGATTCCATGGATCTCGTAAACATAACAAGCAATTTTCGAAAATCTCGGATTGTTTATGCAGCAACATGCAAAAAACCCTCATCTCGCACCAAATCTTGCAGGTTCAACTCATACCACAGCTGCCCCCGTTTATCCTTGAATATTCCGGCAACACCCATCTGGGAATGAGTACCGTCGTCAACAACGCGCGTAAAATCGGTTACGTTCCTTATGCCAAGCGTACGCCCAATCAACAGACCACTATTAACTTCAAATCGTGGAGATACCAGTAAGATCCTAGTTTTTTGCTCAACTGTAGTATGCCCTCCACCAAAATAAGCAGCTAAGTCGGCAATGCCGTATAGACTACCTTGCACGTTAGTCACGCCCAAAAACCATGAGTGGGTTAGAGGTACTGGTGTGATCTCCGGCATCTGTAACACCTCACTCACGTCATTCATGTGCACCAACCAACGATCCTCGCCAATCAATACCCCCAACACGGTTGATATGGGTTCAGTCATGGAAACGTCTCCCAACTTTTCAGAGAGTGCTGCCTGGTATTCCTTCATGCTGATGCGTTCAGACATCAATTCAGCCTAGTTCAGTTATTTTTTGCAACAATTCAGCCACCACAATGGGCTTAACAATGTAGTCTATAGCTCCTTGCCGCATACCCCAGATCTTGTCGGTTTCTTGTCCTTTAGTGGAACATATAATAATAGGAATATGTTTGGTAGCTGCACTCTTGGCGATTGTACGGGTAGCATAAAAGCCATCCTGTCCCGGCATCACCACATCCATCAGGATCAAATCTGGCATGATCTCCTTGGTCATTGCAACCACCTCCTCTCCACTTGCGGCAGTCACTACTTTATAACCACTTTTGGTAAGAATTTCTAATAGCATGTGTCGCTCAGTAGGGGAATCATCCACCACCAGAATGTTTTCAATTGTCATGATTTCTCAGTAGTATCCAGTAGCTTTGCTTAGTCAATTACAAAATAACTAGATAAAAAAACAATGGATTCCGGAACACCATTAACTTAATCATAAATTTAATTGTGAAATTGAAGCGCTCACCGCGCTCTCTTATCAAAGACAAGAACTAATAAATAAAATCTGCTTACACTTGTCTTACAGATTGATTTTTCGATTAGTATCGTTGTGATACGACGTCACCTAAGAATTTTTATAGGATATGTCACCCCTTTATAGGATATGTCACCCCAGTTAAACCCAATTAAAACATAGATTGTTGCTTGATAGAAGATTTGGGTGAATCGAATCTGAGGTTGCATTTACCATTTCCCAGCTAACTCCTATATTTGCTACATAAATATATAAGAGTTGATATTCATTCTATTGGATACGGACTAAACGCTTAGGGCAGTGGATGAAGCGCATAATTATGCTTGATATCAAGAATCATTCGAGAATTTGATCTAGATCAAAATAAAATACAACTATTTCAGGCATTATTGTTATACGAACTGTATTTTATTCATAATATCAGAAGCATAGGCATCATAGCGCGATATTCATCTTCACGACTTTTTTCCTGTGAGGACGGCTATTAATAAATGAGAAAAGCACTATAATTAAATGTCTCTTTTACTCTCTACAGTTTTTTTAGCTAGTATTCTAATATAACGTCCATTTCATTAGCTTTGGCAGAAGATGAGGTGATAAATTGAACTAGTTTTACAGAAAAAGAGGGTCGGCTAAGTTTCGTCAATATGGACAAACCATTACTTTTTTATAGGGGCAAATTACCGTTAATTTAAATAGGGTTATTATTGATTTTTAGGTTGGCAAGATTACAAATCTTCCTTGTGTGAGTAATTTTGCCATGGTAAAATTCGCCGTTATTTTATTCGTAGAATTCTCTAAATAAGTATATTAACTAAAATAATATGCGGAGAATGCGCACCTAAGAATGCTCCAAGAAGAACCACATATCCGATTCTAGGAAACTGGCCAAGAACAGACAGAGCGAACTTTCGGATTTAGCAACTTGTAATTTGCTCTGAAAAATTAGAAATTTTAAGTGGGGGAAAATATGGGTAGCAAAGTAACAGCAACGCTGGCGGGAATCTCTACACTTTTCCTCCCAGGTATGGCAGCAGGTGCCTACCAGTTAAATTTGCCGGCACCGCAAAGCAGTATTGCCGCCGAGATGTATGATTTGCATACAATGCTCTTGTGGATTTGCTTGGTGATTTTTGTCGCCGTGTTCGGCGTCATGCTCTACTCCGTAATCAATCACCGCAAGTCTTCGGGTTACAAGGCTGCAACCTTCCACCATAGCACCAAGGCCGAGGTCATCTGGACTATCATCCCATTCCTTATCCTCATCGGTATGGGGTATCCCGCCACTCAAACCATCATTGATATGAAGGATACTTCCGATCCCGATATCACCATCAAGGCCACCGGCTATCAGTGGCAATGGGGTTATGACTATCTTAAGGGAGAAGGTGAGGGACTTAGTTTCTACAGCAAGATGTCTACCCCTAGGGAGCAAATCAGAAATGAGGCCCCTAAGGGCGAAAATTATCTGCTGGAAGTTGACAATAATATGGTCGTTCCGGTCGGCAAAAAAATTCGTATGCTCCTTACCGCCGGTGATGTCATTCATGCCTGGTCGGTGCAAGAACTGGGGGTCAAGCAGGACGCCGTTCCGGGTTTCATACG
>JAZFYA010000368.1:0-4691 GCA_036443315.1 Pseudomonadales bacterium | reverse complement strand
TTAAATTTTGCACCTCTACAACCCGCATGAAACGGGAGGTGCGTTTTACGGGAAGCCCCTTTTGCGACACCCTCCTACGCGGGAATGACGATTACGTGATATTTTTCAATTTATGGATGGGCACTAGTTAGTCGCTCTTAGAAAGTATAGGATCACATTACACTTTATTACTAAATCAACCTTCTTTGATTATATGCCCCAACAACCAACCACCGGAACGACATTGAGCGACACTCCCCCCTGTTATTGCGGCAACCCGTCAGCCTTTAAACATTGTTGTGGTCCCCTTTTATCTGGCAAAGCTATCGCTAAAACCGCCGAGCAATTAATGCGGTCGAGATTTAGCGCTTTTTGCAGCGGCAATATTGATTACCTGATTTCCAGCCATCATCCTTCAAAACGCAAGCCCGATGACCAGCAGACTTTAACTCACACTATCAGCCAATATGAATGGTTAAACCTAAAGATTAAAAAAACCAGCAAGGGATTATGCCACGATAGTGAAGGAGACGTCGAGTTTATTGCCACCTATACACAACGGGCACAACTGTCACAATTACATGAAAACTCGCGTTTTATAAAAGAAAATAACCAATGGTTTTATCTGGATGGTGATATTTTCGCGCGGCCAGACAAGAGCTCAAATAGTTTTCGCACGATTAATGTGAAACGCAATGATCCCTGCTGGTGTGGCAGTGGAAAAAAATTTAAACATTGTCATGGCTAATGTAAGCAATTAATCCTTCGAAATTAGAGTCGTTGTCTCTGAGGATTTTCTTTATCCGGGCGAAGAGTTTCTATGCCAACCTTTGATTTTTTTCCACCACCGTCGGCTAAATTCAACTATTTCCTTCCCCAAAAACGGTATAGCAAGCCACCAGGTTATTTCTGCAAAAACAACAACACCGGTTCCCCAAGCCACCTTCCGCGCCGTATCCCAATCCAGAAAAGGAATAATCGGCAACATAGAAAATGCCAAACAAGAGATTATCATTAGAGAATAACCGATGAATTTCCGCATATTTCTATCTCGTCACACTTTCTTAAGTATGGAGCTAATCATCCCGCAATCAAAGACAGTTAACCTAAAACAATTTGTTATATCAAAAAATACTGACAATCAGCACTGCAAGTACAATATAGACCTCCACCGGTAAAAAAGCCCACTATTTCTTGACACATTACTAGCCGCTATTCCGTCTAGGCAAATCATTGTCAATTTACTGACAACACGTTGATTTTATTTACTTTTTGCCAACTAGTTCACTAGTTAAAATCCCCATCTACAACTAGGATTTACGGGTAATTAAATAAATTAAATGCTTAACGCCAATTCACGGTAACGTTTGATGAATTCATTACTAATACTCACCGCTGTTTTTGCCATGATGGCAACCTATCTGGAAAGGACTCAGCCAAAGCCTATGGCCATTCAACCAGTGGTTGCCGCCAAGGTCATTCGCAGCCAGCCGCCGCCTACCGTAGGAGAGCAGGTAACTGTCGTCACTAGCCCTAAAAAGGCTGCTATTACACGCGATCTCAAGCCACTCAATCTCAAGTTGCCTTCGCTGGAAAATATCCAACGGCAGTATGTTGAGAGTAATTCTTCTGTTTTGAACCTGTTTGAAAAAGAGGCGGGGAAAGATATCACCTATAACGCCGAGCTGGTTTTCGATGCTGCAAGTGGTGAAGACATCACTGGTGGCAAGGTCAATATCAAGATTCCGTTTGGTTAACCCCCTTTTTCGTACTCACTCCTTTCAGTACTATTCCCTTTCCGCAAAAGCCAAAAAGTCTTATAATCCGCCGCCACACTTCCTGTGCCGCTATGCTATATACCCAAAGCGGTTGAAATTTAGGTTTTAGAGTGCGTCCATTTTTGTTCATGGCAAGGCGTTTGAACGCAGGAATATGTCAATATTTCAAGTTCAAACAACGCAGCCATGGGCAAAAAGGGGCGTACTATAACACCTAAATTTCAACCGCTTTGGGTATAGCAGCTACTGCACCCAATATTGAGATCCACCCATGTCAGCCCCCAATATCACTAGTTTTACCGCACTGGCGTTAGCCGCGCCCGTGCAAAAAGCCATTGCAGCCGTCGGTTATGAACAGCCCTCGCCTATTCAAGCCGCCAGTATTCCACACCTACTCAATGGTGATGACCTGCTGGGGGTCGCGCAAACCGGTACCGGTAAAACCGCTGCCTTCGCCCTACCATTATTGAGCAAAATTGATCTCAAGCTAAAAACACCACAAGTGTTAGTTTTAGCCCCCACTCGGGAACTAGCCATTCAAGTAGCCGAAGCCTTCCAGACATATGCCAGCAAAATGAACGGCTTTCATGTACTGCCCATCTATGGCGGCCAGGATATGCGCGGTCAACTGCGCCAACTAGAGCGCGGCGTTCATGTTGTTGTGGGCACTCCGGGCCGAGTCATGGATCATCTACGTAGAAAGAGTCTGAACCTTGACGGCCTAACCAGCCTGGTACTGGACGAAGCCGATGAAATGCTACGCATGGGTTTTATCGATGACGTGGAGTGGATTCTTGAGCACACCCCCTCCGACCGGCAGGTAGCATTGTTCTCAGCCACCATGCCCAAACCCATCCGCAAAGTGGCGGATCGTTACCTGAGAGACCCTAAAGAAGTTCGCATCGTCAGTGAGACGGCTACTGCACCACATATCGAGCAGCATTATCTAATTGTTAATGGTTTTGAACGAAAGATGGATGCCATTACTCGTATTCTGGAAGCACAAGACTTCGATGCGATAATCATCTTTGTTCGCACCAAGACTGCAACCGCGGAGCTAGCCGAAAAACTGGAAGCCCGGGGTTATTCGGCGTCACCACTTAACGGCGATATGAACCAGGCGTTGCGAGAGCGCACCATTAATCGCTTAAAGAAAAAACAGCTGGATATCATCGTCGCTACTGATGTCGCCGCCCGCGGTATTGATGTGAAACGCGTTAGCCACGTTTTGAATTTTGACATTCCCTACGATAGCGAAGCCTACATTCACCGCATTGGCCGCACTGGCCGCGCTGGGCGTTCTGGCATAGCTATACTCTTCGTCGCTCCCCGTGAAAAACGCTTGCTTCACTCTATCGAAAAGGCTACTCGCCAAAAAATCAAACCAATGGATTTGCCTAGCGGCACCGAAATATCGGGCAAGCGCATTGAACAATTTAAACAGCTATTAGATGAAACACTACAAAATCAGGACCTAAATTTCTTTTACAACGTGCTTTCCGAGTACAGTGCTGAGAAAGATCGCTCCGCCGAAGAAATTGCTTCTGCCCTTGCCTATTTAATTCAACGGGAACGGCCATTACAGGTTACAGATGCACCGCGCAGAAAAAAACAGCGGATAGATTTCGACGAACAAAACGACAAGGCACCCGGCAAAGGCAGAAAAAAAGACGACATTGCCATGACCCGTTATCGCCTGGAAGTCGGTCGCAATGATAACGTCACACCCGGCAATATTGTCGGTGCCATTGCTAATGAGGCAGGAGTAGAGAGCCAGCATATTGGTCACATTAAATTATACGACGACCACAGTACAGTCGACTTACCAAAAGGTATGCCCATAGAAATTCTTGAGCACCTGAAAAAAGTACGGATCTGCAATCGCCCGTTATTAATTAAAGCGGAAGGCAAAGCTGATTCTTTGTCTGACTCAAAAAAGAAAAAATCAAAACCAAAAACCAGCAATAGAAAAACTAAAGCCGAAAAACTGAAAAGCAAGCCGAAAATCAGGAAGCGAAAAGCCAACTGACACGGTCAAAAAACTTAGGGAACCTCTACACCAGCTGCCACTGCGTGCATAGTAACAACGACTACTCATCATCCTAGATTTCTCAGTAGACGGCCCGTAAGTCTGACAACAAATTGGTTAATTTATATTGTCTAAGATTAAGTGATCCTCCTGAGGATTTACTGAGGATTCTAGGATTATTTTCTATGACGACTTTCTATGCCTTTCTATAAACCTGTAGCAATACTTCATAAGCCTCACGTATCACCATAAACTTGCTAGCGTCACCGCCTCGGTCAGGATGATTTTCAGCAGCAAGGCGTCGGTAGGTGTCTTGTACTGTTGACCAACTCTGTTCTGCAGTAAGTCCTAACACCGTGTACGCTTCCAGCTGTTTATCTTGCGCCAAATAATATTGCCAAAACCGGCTTAGCAGCGCATCGACATCTTCTTCTGTTGTATCGTGTAAATTCTTTATATCCAGGTAATAACTGCGCAAAGCCTCATCGACATGAGTATCAATTAAATGCCGCCCTGTTGACTGGTCAATGGCTTTCGCTCTTGTTTCCAAAAATATTTCGAGTGGTGATATATAAAGATAAACACTCTCCTCCGCCAATTCCTCCTGCAAACAATAGAGCGCATTCATTACTAGGAAGTGGGTTTGGAATAGCGCCAGCTGGTTTGATTCCTGGCGCAAAGGCAAGTCATCAAGCTGCCGCTGTAACCGAACAATCAACTCATATTCACTGATTGATTGCCCGCTACTTGTTACACAATCGAGATTTAAAATAGCGAGGATTGGAATAATTAAAGGATTATCGATGTCTGACATGAATGGTACTTACTTAAGGGCAGTGCTGTTAACGGCTTGCGACGGTAATATCCCGCCGCCACCCTCGGTAGTCTAACCCCTCACTCGGTTG
>JAZFYA010000367.1:0-4808 GCA_036443315.1 Pseudomonadales bacterium | reverse complement strand
TATTGTCATGCTGACCTATTTTAGTTTTATTCTTGTCATAGCATTTGCCCCAGAACTCTTTGCGACACCTATTATTGAAGGAAAAATAATTACCTGGGGTATACCAGTAGGATTATTCGTTATTCTGTTCAGTTTTTTATTAACAGGTGTGTACGTCTATCGTGCCAATAAGGAGTTTGATCATATAACAAAAGATATCGTTGACCGTGTTAGGAAGTTGGATGATGCCTAGTATTAAGACTCATTCATTATTATTTATTACTGTATTGTTTCTAAGTCCATCTTTGTTGTTTGCTGCTGATGCAATACAAGGTGAAGTGACAAGACAAGCTGTCAATGTCACTGCTATTGCAATGTTTTTGGCATTTGTGTCAGCAACACTAGGAATTACCTATTGGGCAGCGAAACGAACCAGGAGCACCAAGGACTTCTATGCGGCTGGCGGTTCAATTACCGGTTTACAAAATGGATTAGCCATCGCGGGCGACTATATGTCTGCAGCCTCTTTCCTGGGTATCTCCGGTTTGGTTTTTGCCAGTGGATTTGATGGATTGATCTATTCGATTGGCTTCCTGGTTGGTTGGCCGATTATCTTATTTTTATTGGCTGAGCGATTGCGAAATCTGGGAAAATATACTTTTGCAGATGCGGTCAGTTATCGTTTACGTCCAGTACCCATTCGAAGTCTCGCTGCTTGTGGGACCTTGACCGTCGTACTGCTTTACTTGATTGCGCAAATGGTGGGCGCAGGTAAATTAATACAGTTGTTATTTGGTCTTGAATATCATTTTGCCGTAGTGGCCGTCGGTGTCCTTATGATTTTATACGTTACCTTTGGTGGTATGTTAGCTACGACCTGGGTGCAGATTATAAAGGCAATTCTCTTACTCTTGGGTGCGACTTTTATAGCTCTTGCCGTTATGTACCAAATGGATTTTTCTTTTGAGACCTTGTTCGCTCGTGCTGTCGAAGTACATGCAAGTGGTCTTGATATTATGTCACCCGGTGGTTTGGTTTCTGATCCGATATCCGCTATTTCGCTTGGGCTTGCATTGATGTTTGGTACCGCCGGCTTGCCACATATTCTTATGCGATTCTTTACCGTTCCGGATGCACGTGAAGCACGTA
This sequence comes from Pseudomonadales bacterium, assembly GCA_036443315.1. Taxonomy (GTDB): domain Bacteria; phylum Pseudomonadota; class Gammaproteobacteria; order Pseudomonadales; family Dasaniaceae; genus Oceanicoccus. Next base: position 3,680 of record JAZFYA010000367.1, on the reverse strand, counting down.
AGTCTATTTTTTATGCCACTGGCTTTATTGGCTACTTTTATATCCTGACTTTTATTATTGGTTTTGGCGCCATTGTTCTATTGGTGAATAACCCGGAGTTTTTGGATATAGGTACTGGCGGTATTCTGGGTGGAAACAATATGGCGGCGATACATCTTTCAAAAGCCGTTGGCGGTGAAGCCTTTTTGGGTTTTATTTCTGCGGTTGCTTTTGCCACTATACTGGCCGTTGTATCCGGTCTGACGCTGTCGGGAGCTTCGGCAATTTCTCATGATATCTATGCCAGTGTAATAAAAAAGGGTGATGCTTTAGAAAGTGAAGAACTCCGTGTATCTCGTATTGCGACGATTGTACTTGGGATTGCTGCCATTTTTCTGGGTATCGTTTTTGAACAGCAGAATGTGGCCTATATGGTGGGTCTGGCATTTGCGATTGCAGCGAGTGTCAACTTTCCTATTTTGTTTCTATCGATGTACTGGCAAAACCTCACGACTAGAGGTGCCTTTATAGGCGGCAGTATCGGATTAATCACGGCCGTATTGTGCATGATCTTTGGACCAACGATATGGGTGGATATACTGGGTAATGCTGAGCCAATATTTCCTTACAAACATCCGGCACTATTTTCCATGAGTGCCGCTTTTGTTTCGATATATTTGATATCTATATTTGATAAATCACAATCGGGACAAGAAGAGGTTATTGCATTCCAATATCAATACGTACGCTCACAAACTGGACTTGGCGCGGAAGGGTCTAAGGAGTCACTATTAACCAATAACTGATTTTTAAATTAGTTCATGAAGGATTGTCTATGAGTAATGAATTAGTCAAAGGAAGCTGGCCTTGTGTTTTGCTGTTTTGCAGTGCCGGTCTGCAAGCGTTTGACAGATGTCAATATTGCTTCAGACTACCATAACGGTTTGCAAAGGTTCTCTGTAAACGATGAGAACATAATATTAAAGCTTATACTTATTCTTTCCCTGTCGCTGTCATTCGATTCAACAGAATGTTGTAAGTAGGCTGGAAATACGAGAAGCGTACCACTGTCTACTTTCACAACAACCTGATCAGTATTATCAACCGTAAGTTCTGTGACCGGCGGCCTTATAATACCTGTTTGCGCTCTCGGATCATGGAAGTTAATCGTATCCGCTCTTGCCTGTGTTTGGACATAATAAATTCCACTTAAATAATTGTTCGGATGACTATGCGTGCGCTGTGAGGCGCCTGACGGATTTATATTGGCCCAGCAACCTGTGATTTCAAAATCGTCATAACCTATCTTCAAAAATTTCAGGATGGTCCGCACTGAATCACCGATGTATGACACCAACACGCGGAATTCATCAAGTTTGTGCATGTCGTGATTCGACTGCCAACCTTTAGCAGAAATTAGGTCGGCAATTGGTGGGCGAATCCCTTCAAGTGCTTCCAGGATGTTCTTATTCACTGTCTTTTGAGCTTCTGAAGTGAGCTCAATTTTCCAGACGGGTGTTGGAAACATTGACAGTACGTCGGTGTTATTAATCCATTTATGTTCCATCATATTTATAAATGTTTGTTCAAAAGGGAAGTAACCTGTCTGTCTCTAACTCGAGGTAATAGTATAGTTGTAATTCTTAGTCGCTGCTTAAAGCCAACAATAACTCAGCGTGAAGATAAGAATATTGCCATAATCTAGTTATTAAACCATCTAAACGAAAACGATAAGTTTTACTATGGAAAAATTCCAGTATGGACATGCCAGTAATGAGAAGTGGCAGGTAGCGGTGAATGATTGCTTGTTACAGACTAATCCAATCCCGCCGGCTGCAAATTTTGGTTTTATATACGTAACGGATTATTTTGTTAATGAACTAACCGGTATTGTTGCTTATCTCAAACAATGCACGTCAATTGACCATTGGGTTGGTACGGTTGGCATGAGTATTTGCGCATCGGGGCAAGAATATCATGACGAACCTGCTATAACGATTATGCTATGTGACTTCCCTGAAGACGCCTTCCGACTATTTTCAACGGGTCCAACTAATTTCGAATCAACAATTGATCAATTTCGATCATGGTTTAATGAGAATACAACTCCCTTTGGCATCGTTCACGGTAGCCCAACAGAAGGTCAGTTGCTTGAGATGTTAGCCGAATTAAGTACGCAAATGGGTGATGGTTTTCTTGTGGGTGGACTTGGAAGTTCACGCGCTGGCTATAGTCATATTGCTGCCGATGTGACTCAACAATCACTCTCCGGCGTTTTGTTTTCAAGTGATATTGCTGTCTCGACGCGTTTGACTCAGGGTTGCTCGCCACAAGGAGAACGTCATGTTATTACCAAGTGCCAACAAAATCTCATTATTACGTTGGACGATAAGCCTGCCGTTGATGTTCTGAAGGAAGACATTGGTGAAGTGTTGGCAAAAGACCTGGGGAATATTGGAGGTTATATCTTTGTCGGCTTACCTATCCCGGGATCAGATACTGGTGATTATCTGGTCAGACATATTATCGGTATTGATCCCGACGTGGGCGTATTGGCTATCGGTGAAACCATTAATGCCGGTGACAGCTTGATGTTTTGTCGACGCGATCCGCAAACGGCATATGATGATCTGATACGTATGCTCAATAGCATCAAACCGTCTATCTCTCCTAAGGGAGCGATCTATTTTTCCTGCCTGGGACGGGGAAAGGCACAGTTTGGCCCTGATTCAAGAGAACTTAAGACAGTGCAAGAGGTATTAGGTGATATTCCACTAGTCGGATTTTTCTGTAACGGCGAGATCTCCAACGGTCGCCTGTATGGTTATACTGGTGTGTTGACATTATTTTTATAATAATTTTCAGTATTAAAAATAACGGGGTCAGGTCGAAACCGGCATCGTGACTTATCGATTTAAGTATATCCGTATACAAAACCCGTTTTAACATAGTTTAATCGTAAGGAGCTTTAGTATGAAAGCAGGTGTTTAATATTGAATTCGATGTTTTTGTTATTATTCATCAGTGTACTAATTGCTGAATGGGGTAATGCCCCAGGCCTCTTGGCTGTATATCGATCGTTAATCTCTTGATTAACTCTGTGAGTAATGGAGCGGTCTGACCCTATTGACAAATAAATATGTCAGATTTTCTAACACTAAAGATAATTTCAGGTGGTCAGACTGGTGTTGACCGGGCTGCTCTGGATGCTGCATTAGAATCAGGGGTCAGTGCGGGTGGCTGGTGCCCCGAGGGTCGTAAAGCAGAAGATGGCCCGATAGCGGAAAGATATCCGCTGCAAGAACTACCTGATGGTAGTTATAAAGAACGAACCCTGAAAAATGTGCAAGACAGTGACGCGACTATAATCATCTATTTTGAATCCATTAGCGGTGGCACTGAGGAAACACTTTTATATTGCCTTAATGAAAAAAAACCATATTTGCTGATAGATGGTAGCGGTATCACTGAAGATAGTGCGAGTAAACGAATCAAACATTTCATAGACGAGAATCAAATTTCACGCCTTAATGTAGCCGGTCCCAGGGCAAGCAAAGAGAAAAGGGCCTATGAGTACACAAAACAAGTCATTACTTTAATGCTTCAGCCTGAATAGCCCGCATATGTAAGAATCAATAGGGTCAGTGTCGATTGATCCATTAAGCCCCTTGTATTACATAATCACGCTTGTTTTGTGACAT
>JAZFYA010000366.1:0-8480 GCA_036443315.1 Pseudomonadales bacterium | reverse complement strand
AAGAACAAGTCGCCAGCCAGGATTTATTATTTGAGGTGAATAATATTAAGGTTACGATCGATTGCGATCTGGATTTGACCGGATATTTTGATGAGAACTTAATCGCTGGGGTGGTAAGTAATATTTTAGTGAACTGTGCCAAGTACACCAAGAACAAAATAAAACTAAGCGCCAAACAACAAGGACAATATCTTCAAATCACCATAACTGATAATGGTAGTGGCTATCCGCAAAATATCATTGATCATATTAGCAATGATAATCGAAGCATAGATTTTAATAGTGGCAGCACGAATCTTGGCTTATACTTTTCCCAGCAAATTGCTACCATACATCGCTGCAAAGATCGTAGCGGATCAATCGAACTCTCCAACCTAACTGACGGTGGAGGCTGCTTTAAATTGATGATTCCTTAGCCTACACCCGAATGGCACTGACTTAAGGGCAGCGCTGTTAACGGCTTGCGACCGTAGTATTCCGCCGCCACCCTCGGTAGTCTAACCCCTCACTCGGTTGGAACCCCACGCCCTGGTGAGGGGTTAGACTACCGAGGGTGGCTAGACTGTGCAGTATCCAGGTATCACCGGAGTAGCTGTTCGCAATGCAAGGCCCGCTAAAGGGCGTGGGGTTTCAATCGATAGTGGGCGATAATGGGCCTTGCATTGCGAACAGCGGGTTCAAAGCTCCGCAGTTATAGCCTTAAATAAGTACCATTCGCCTACACTCCTTGTTGTGATTTACCGGTCTCCCATCGTACAAACCACTATCTTTCAACTCTTTTCTAATCGTACCCCATCCCTTAATAACAATAATTCAGTAATACCAATTTCTCGGTAAACATTTTATCCAACTATACCCAAAGCGATATTAAACCTCCTGAAACATATTTAAAAACAAATTTGAGCATAAAATACTCATACCCAGTAGCAAGCCTCCAACGCCGATATAAATCAATCCCTGTGTCACAACATGATGATGAGCGGCAGTTGCGCCAATTGAGGGCGCAAGAATAAACATTGCGAACCATGACAATGGATACAATCCACCAAATCCCACCAAAATAGATGCAACTTTTTTCATTTTTCTTTTGAGTGATGAAAACATAATAAGAAACACTAGGCCAAAAGAGAACGCAGCTATTCCTGTGGCATGAAAATGAGATCTCTGGGCGTATCTCCAAATCTTGTTTTTACTATATTCATTGTGTAAAGCTTGATGCATATCCACCTTATGCGATATATATGACTTAACAGAACCTTCAGCCACGCCAAAGATAACACCCATACCTATCCCAAAAATCAGGGTCAGCATTACAAAAAATAATCCGATCTTTACTACTTGAAGCTCTTCATTCATTTTTCTCACCCTTTATTTTGTTTAACATTATGATATATAGACCCAAATAACGGCCATTCGAGCCATGGCTATTTCGACAAATAACTCATACCCTCTTCTAATCCTTTTACTGTCAGAGGGTACATATGCCCGTCCATTAGCTGATTAGTAATCTCAATGGAATGCGTATAATGCCATGCATTCTGGGGCACAGGATTCATCCAGATAATTTTTTTGTAGGTTTCCTTCAAACGGCACATCCATAGTTCTCCCGCCTGTTCATTCCAGTGTTCGATACTACCACCGGGCTGGAGAATTTCGTAAGGGGACATAGAGGCATCGCCGATAAAAACAACCTTATAGTCACTACTGTATGTGTGAATAATATCCAGTAACTGAAGGCGCTCAGTATGACGTCGAATATTATTTTTCCAAGCTGACTCATAAATAAAATTATGGAAATAAAAATATTCCATATGTTTGAATTCAGAACGAGCAGCGGAAAACATTTCCTCACAGACTTTAATATGGGGATCCATCGACCCACCCACATCAAAAAACAGTAAAACCTTCGCTGCATTGTGACGTTCAGGCACCATTTTAATATCTAATAGACCGGCATTTCGGGCAGTGGAACGAATAGTATCATCCATATCCAGCTCATCTTTAGCACCGGCACGAGCAAATTTGCGCAAACGGCGCAGAGCCACTTTAATGTTACGCGTGCCCAAATCAACGTCATCATCTAGATTTTTATATTCGCGTTTTTCCCAAACCTTCACCGCTTGTTTATGCTTGCTTTCGCCACCAATACGAATACCTTCCGGGTTAAAACCGCTATGACCAAACGGCGATGTCCCCCCTGTACCAATCCATTTATTGCCACCTTGGTGTTTTTCTTTCTGTTCTTCAAGGCGCTTTTTAAATTCTTCAATCAGTTTTTCAAGCCCCCCCAAGGATTCGATCTTGGCTTTTTCTTCTTCGCTCAACTGTTTGGTGAATTCGTGACGCAACCAGTCTTCAGGGATCATTGCCTCAATAACATCTTCCAAGGCTTCCAAATCACGAAAGTACAGGCCAAAGGCGCGATCAAAACGATCAAAGTATTTTTCGTCCTTTACCAAAATGGTTCGACTGAGGTAATAAAATTCGTCGATATCGGCATAGGCCAAATGGCGTTGCAAGGCAAGCAGCAGGTCCAGCAGCTCCTTAATAGAGACAGGGACTTCAGCACGCTTTAATACCTGGAAGAAACTAATCAGCATTGCCTATTACCCATCTATAGAACAGCCCGACCTATAACTAGCACCTATCAACAAACCAGCAGGCAGGTTACTAGCGTCGACTTTCCCGTCGATGCATAAAAGCCAGTCGTTCCAACATATGCACATCCTGTTCATTTTTCAGTAGGGCACCATAGAGTGGAGGGATCGCTTTGCTATTATCGCGGTTTTTCAATATCTCATCAGGAATATCATCCGCCATTAACAATTTCAGCCAGTCGATCAATTCTGAAGTAGAAGGCTTTTTTTTCAGACCGGGAATAGCCCTCACATCAAAAAATAGGTCCAGTGCCTCGCTGACTAATTCCTGCTGAATATTCGGATAGTGCACGTCTATAATCTGACGCATGGTATCGCGACCAGGGAAATTGATAAAATGGAAGAAGCAGCGACGCAGGAAAGCATCCGGTAATTCTTTCTCATTGTTACTGGTAATGATAATAATGGGGCGATGTTTCGCCTTGATGGTTTCCCCGGTTTCATACACAAAGAATTCCATCTTATCCAGCTCAACCAACAGGTCGTTAGGAAACTCAATATCGGCCTTATCCACTTCATCGATCAGCAACACTATCTGCTCATCGGACGCGAACGCTTCCCACATCTTGCCCTTTTTGATGTAGTTAGCAATATCGTGAACCTTTTCCCCTCCTAACTGGGAATCACGCAGACGCGATACCGCATCATACTCATAAAGGCCCTGCTGTGCTTTGGTGGTAGATTTAATATGCCACTGGATCAACGGCTTACCCAAGGATGTAGCGACCTCCTCGGCTAACAGGGTTTTACCTGTGCCCGGCTCACCTTTGATTAACAGTGGGCGCTGGAGGGTAACCGCAGCATTGACTGCCATTTGCAGGTCATCGGTTGCGACGTAGGTATCGGTGCCTTCAAACTTCATGCTAAAAACCATCTACAAGCTAAAATTGGTTTCTAGCGTAACCACAGTTAGTGCTATTGGCAAGGTACTAACAGACCAATATGATTGACTTCATCTAATCGTCATCGTCGGTATCCGGGTCAATATCGATGGCATCATCGGGAAGATCCAAAATATCGCCCAGACTGTTATCATCAACCTCTGCACTTGATTCCTTCTCAGGCTCTAGCTCTTGAAAGGTATCATCAATATCAAGATCCGCCACATCGACATCTACTTCGCCCACATCAAGCAACTCGGTATCCAGCTCTTCAATTTCCTCAGATCTGGGCTCTTCTTGCTCGGGTGCCCCATGTAACGGTTCGTCTTCAAGATCTTCCAGATCAGACTCAAGTTCAGACTCGATGTCGGAAGGCTCTTCATCTTCATCCTCACTTTCCAGAATCTCAGATTTATTAGCCCCACTGGTCACCATCTTGTAAGCAAAGAATCCCAGTGTTAACACTAGAATATTGCCTATTCCTAATCCTGCATAGAGACCGATTTTCTCCCAGTCTATATCCCCTTTGGCTGTGTCGGGTTCTGGTTCTTGTTTGAGATCAACCTGCGCTGGTTTTGGCTTTGGTGCTGGCTCTATGAGAGGTTCTGGGGCAGGTTCTAGTTCGAACCCAGCTGTCATCATAAATTCAGAACCACTAACATGATGCTCTATTTCCACCTCGGTCCTGAAACTAAACGGGGTGCCATTGCGATAATTGCCAGAGGCTTCAAATTCTACCCTATAGAGCCCAGACTGAATGCTACCTTCAATATCAACTACCCATTTACGATCATCCATTGGCGCCAATTTAAAGACCTTCCCAGCGCTACCATCCGGCTGCTGGACCTGGGCCGTGATGACTGCCGTCGCCGGGTTAATATCAGGGTTTTGCGCTATCAATGTCAATCGGTGATTGGGCGGCATATCATCAGTGCTGCGAGTTTTGACTGAAAAGTCTTGCCGGAGCTCCACCGTTTGTGTCTGCTGACGCAGGAAGGTTTTGCCGTCGACATAAACCGTAATATCGTATACACCGGCCCTATTGAGCATCTCCAGCTGAGACGAAAACACCCCATTAGGCGGCGTTCTATTGAATCCCGATAAAGAAATTCGCCACTGCTGATTGTCATGACGACGATTGACTTCTACTGACACTTCAACCAGATCAAGAAATTCGGGTCTACTAATATTCTCCCCCTGCTCCCGCAATACCGCGGCTATTTTTGCCTCATCACCAATAAAGTTGCTCTTGGCTAAGCGGTTAATCTGCAAACTTAAATTGCTAACAATGGTTACACGGCTTTCCGGTTCCAGCTTGGCTCTGATCTCCCATGCTCCTTCGTAGGGACGTTTCACCGTGATCAAATCATAATTATGCTGACTGAACCAGCTCATATCAGCAGTATGCTTTGCTTGTGTATATTGCTTGTTTTCAGGAGAAACCAGCGTTGCAGACTCGCTACCCGACTGGCGAAAAATCAATGCGGTAAACTCTTCAATACTGGAGTCCACCAAAAACGAATTGCCCTCTAATGGCACTTGTTCCGCTGGGGCCGCAGCGTCAAAGGCCTGCAGAAAAATACGTGTCAGGTCATCTGCTGTTTCCGCCACGGCCGCCAGCCCATTGGTTTCCACTGCCAACCGCTCCATTAGTTCCCAGTCGGCATTCTTTGATAGCGCTACAGTATGAATAGTAACCCCCGCTTCACTCAGGGTCGGCAAGATCTGGTCAATTATTCGGTGGCGGGATTGGGCATTGTCAGCAGGAGATTTGGATATATCCACCATACCATCGGTTAACAGAATAATATGGGTTTTAAATTTCGGGTCGAGACGATCAATATCATCGACTGCCTTTTCCAAGGCGTCTGCAATATTGGTATGCAAAGCGACGGAATTAATCTTTTGCGCCTGGGAGCTGGCATGCTCGCGCCAGCGATCATCGACGATGTTGCTGGGCACCAGATTGTTGACCCATTGGCCAAAAGTCCAAACACCAGCCCTGGAGCCCTCGGGGAACAACTGAACCAATAACTCCAGCGCCGGACGCCTCAGGTTCAGCGGGTCATTTTGCTTCATGCTGCCTGAAATATCGATGATAATGCGAACATCAGGTGTCATGTCAGCACTGATAATGGTCGCCTGCTCAGCATTGGCTTGGGCATAACTGATTAGCGGGTTAAGCGCGCCTAGCTGAAAAACAGTACAGAACAACAGAGCAAAGCGTGAAATGTTCATACAGGGTGAAACTCGCTTTAGGGGCTGCCCAGGGGAAATTTCTAGCAAAACATCCTCGGTTAAGATCCTGCGTTTACGTTCCAGAAATACATAAACAGCCATATTAACAATACGTTATAGCAGGTATTTGAATATTCACAACAGCTTCAACCGGGGTTACAATTGACTTAAGACGCCACCTGCGAGTTAGTCTTGATAAGTGATTTACGCAACTTCCAGACCAGGGATATTGAGACTAACACCAACATGACCATCACTATTGGCCACAAGCGGACGATGGCGGCATCTACACCATCATTCACTCCGTCCATCAAGGCCGCCACAAAGGCAGGCACCCAATAGCTTGCACCAGCCTCAAGCCGGGCTGGGGTTATCAGGATTGAAAACACACAGAGTTGAACAATGGCTCGTATATCAGCCTGTAGAAACGGCCGGAGTATTCGCCAGGTCAAGATCTGGGCCGCAACCACTGCCAGTAAGTAAAGGCTCCATGCAATCAAGTAATCATTGCCCATATCCATACGTATCTACCTCCTCAGTGCCGAATAGCACTTGGGTATACAATGAATATAGACGCTAAACAGTACCCAAAAGAATATCTAATGACCGTAGCTGTTGAAGAATTTCTGTACCGCTGGCAAGCACCTGCTCAGGATGTGGATGTTGTATCTCTAGCGCCAATTGCTGCAAAACCTGGCTCCCTGAGATTGCGTCTGCAGCCTGTAGCAGTTCCAATAACCGGGCCGTAATAGCATTGGCCTCCATAAAACCAACCTGGTCCTGGCAATTGCGATAGACGATCAAATAAACGGGCTGCTCTGAAGGCTGTTGTGGTTGAAAATCAACCCCTATTCGGTAAACAGGGTACTGATAGGCCAGCGACCAGGCCAGGGGAGAAACTAGCGGCAACTGCTCCAGTAAATCACCCTCAGGATTGACTTCAATCTCGGCCAGATCCTGACTTGCAATATCCACAGCCAACTCTACCCATTCGTAATGGGCCAACTCCAGCATAAAACCAGGGTCTTCAGCCATGAGTTGCCGATCATTTTGCAAATACAGTAAAAACTCCTGGCTAATCTCTAAAAAGTACGGGGTGTGGCACTGATGGTGAACCATAAAATCCCGCACCATGGCATGCCAGGGTTCATCCGCAATAATCTGCCGTAGAATGGGAAAACCACTGCTGATAAAATTTTCGATATTTTTATAGAATAATTCGCTGTAGATTTTTAAGCGTCGCTGCTCGATACCCGCAGGACCTGCAACCACCACAGGATTGCGGATATGGGAAGCAAGTTGCTGCTGTACGCTTTCCAGACTCATCAGCTAACCGCTTGCTGGGCGCTGTTTTCACGGCCAGACTGAATAGAGCGAATCATTTCAACTTCAGCTAATAAGTCTTTAATCGGAGGGAAATTAAAATCCCGCTCTAGCAGGGTCGGCAATGAACCACAGTGTTGGTAAGCAGCTTTGAGAAGCTCCCAGACAGGATCAATGACATCGGCTCCGTGGGTGTCAACCTTCAAATCCTCTGCTTCGTTATAGTGGCCGGCGACATGAATATAACGGGCTCGCTCCAATGGCAAGGATTCCAGAAACTCATAGGGATCGTAGTGATGATTGATGCTGTTGACGTAGATGTTATTAACGTCCAATAACAGATCACAATCTGCTTCAGTCAGGACAGCATTAATAAAATCACTCTCTGACATTTGCTGATCAGGCGCACAATAATAGGAGGCGTTTTCCAGTGCTATACGCTGCTGCAGCGTATCCTGAACTTGCCTCACACGATCGGCAACATGTTTCACGGCTTCCTCGGTAAAAGGAATTGGCAGCAAATCGTAAAGGTGACCAGCGTCGCCGCTGTAGCTTAGATGCTCGCTATAAACTGGACAGTGATGCTCAGCCATAAATGTTTTAATAGCACTGACCAAATCCAGGTCCAGCGGTGCTATGCCACCGATGTTCAGTGACAATCCATGAAGATAAATCGGATAGCGCTCAGAGAATTGGCGAAACTGCTTGTTAAGTCGTCCGCCCAGATTAATCCAGTTTTCCGGAGCAACTTCAAGAAAATCGAGACAGCCATCGGGCAAGTCTGCGAGCGAGTCCATCAATACTCGCCGCAGACCTAAACCAGCAGTCATTGATTGTAATGGTGTTGACTGCAAAGACTGTTGATTCACAGAGGTACCTAGCGTCTAATCTATAGCCCTTCGCTCCAGACTATTACATGCCGCCATCACTACCTTCCTTTTTGGCCTTATCGCCACCACAACTCCCTTCTTTCTCGGCTTTGTGACCGCCGCAACTGCCTTCTTTTTTAGCCTTGTCACCACCGCAACTGCCTTCTTTTTTAGCCTTGTCACCGCCGCAACTGCCTTCTTTTTTGGCCTTGTCACCACCACAACTGCCTTCTTTTTTGGCCTTGTTGGCACCACATTTACCTTCGCCACATTTTCCTTCATGGCTATCGTAATTGGCAAGATCGTAACCAGAGTTTAGCTGGGTTGCTGAAAAAGGATTAACATCCGCTGAAGCCAGGGGAACAACCGAAGTGGCTAGAAAGGCAGCACTTAACGCTGTGGCCAGATGAGTTTTTTTCGAAATAGACATGGGAATATCTCCTGTGGCAAGGTGTTGTTATCAAGGCAAGGTTTAAGTAACCATCGCGATTTCAAACTAGATTATATATTTA
>JAZFYA010000365.1:0-20597 GCA_036443315.1 Pseudomonadales bacterium | reverse complement strand
ACCCCACGCCCTTTAGCGGGCCTTGCATTGCGAACAGCTACTCCGGTGGTACCCGGATACTGCACAGTCTAGCCACCCTCGGTAGTCTAACCCCTCACCAGGGCGTGGGGTTCCAACCGAGTGAGGGCTTAGACTACCGAGGGTGGCGGCGGAATACTACGGTCGCAAGCCGTTAACAGCACTGCCCTTAAGTCAGTGCCATTCAGGTAAGACATCAATGGCACTGACTTAAGGCTGAACAACTAAGGGCCAACAATCCGGAGCCTAGAAATGTCCTCGCTTGTTTATCCGCACATTACCCTGCTCATCCTTTTTACCGAACCAGGTAATCGACTGCGCAATTTCCGGAGCCAGGTTCTCCCGAGGAAATAATGTGGCATTAAAATGATAACTACCCTGCTGACTGATCAATACAAATCCATCAATACCCAGAGTGGCACTAAAGTCGTTAAGCTGGAGCATTATATTTTTCTTATCATCCAGTGAGAGCTGCACCAAATAACTACCCAGTGGTATATCGTATTCACCACCTAACCAATCCACATATTCAAAATTAAGCACACCATCAAGGGCCAATAATTGTCGAGGATCAAACACCAAATGGTCGATCACAAAGGCAACTTCGCCTTTAATCAACATAGGAAACCAGGGCTCAAGCAAGGAGATAGGTAGGTTGCCTTCAATATGTCGAATCGTCACTTCGCCCTGCTCAGTGGCAGAGATAAGCGCTTGTAGCTGATGATCTGCTGCTTGGGCAAATAACTGTAGGGAAGGATTTTTTTCCAGCAATGACATCAGGCTTAATTGCCAGGAGAGTTTACCCAACGCTAAAGGGACACCATCAACCAACAATACAGCTTGAGCTGCCTCGCCCTCCCAAACAGTTCCACTGGTTTGTGAAAGGGTTAGTTTAGGTGCACCCGGCTGCAACAACCCCCTCGCCTCAACTTCCTGTAAGGCCATGGGAACAAGACTGGCCGGCGCGTTTAGAATCGCCAAAACCAGCACAATCAGAACAGCAAAAAACGTTGCAAAAAACCCTTTCATTAATCAGCCATCTTGACGAAGACGAATCGATACATTCACCACACCGCTAGCATTACCAGGACTAATCGAGAGATCCTTCACGATAACGCCGTTATCACTTTCCAGCTCGTTGATCCAAGCGAGAACATTATTAAACACCGCATTTTCTAATCGCACCTGCACATCACCGGAAGAAGACGGTTGGAAACGATTCATTATTAGCTGGTTTTTTTTAACCGTACTATCGATTAAACGTGTCAGGTTTTGTTTAGAATTTCTACTGTTACCCGCTCCGGAACGCTGCAAGGTTTTATATTCCACCGCCAGGGACTGCACATTCTGCAATGTTTCTCGGGCCGCCTGGTTTTGTCGCGCCAAGGTATCGACTGATGCGGCCATTGGGCGCCACAACGCCGTAAGCAGTAGATAAGCGATTATGATTGTACCACCTATCAACAACATCAGTTGTTCCTGCCGTTTTAAATTGTTAAACCATTGTTGCATTGATTGTTGCATTGATTGTTGCAATGACTGCTGCATTGATCGTTACCTTGTCACTTAAATGTATTAACCGTTAGCCTTTTATCCGTAGACGCGCTCGCGTTTTACTGCCTTCAATACTACTGCCGGTCAATTCGGCGATCAGCCCGAGTTCTTCCAAATTTGCACGGACGGTTTCTACGCTATCAAAGTCATTAGCCAACACCGTTAAACGAATTTCCGCCTGTTTTTCGGTATAATTTAAGCTTTGCAAGCTAAGACCTTCGGTTTTTGCCAACACTTTTCCTATCCGATCAAACAAGGTAACAAAACCCTCGCCACTACTGCCTTTTAACGCATTGACTTTGCGGCGCAATTGCCGCTCGGGATCCATAACAGCGCCTTTCGGTACGACACTACGGTAAGATCTTTCAATTGCCACCCGCAGTTCGAGATTGTCGCTTTCGAGCACTTCCATTTCCCCGAAAGTCACCCCCAACTGTAAAACCGTTGCCGACAATAATAGCATGGCTGCTATCTGCCAACGCTTCCACCATTTTCGCCAGGGTAAACTTAAGGCGTAATCACCTTGTAATAAATTGATCGGGATAAACTGTTGCCCATTTTGCTTGTTTTGCCCGTTTTGAAGATAACCATCAGCCACTACCTGCCAGTAATCGTCATCACTCCATTCAACCATGCCACGCAGCATTTCCGAGAGCCGGCTAAGGATGGACGGTTGCTGATCTTGTTGGCAATAGACCCTAAGCTGTTCGGGTAACGGATCCGCTTGATCCAGTAATAATTGCAAAGCGAGACTGGCGCTATCTGCTTCCATTGCAAAACCTTCACTGCCAGCAGACCGCAGCAACCAACGATCATTTTCAACCAACAAACTCCAACTATTGTTCGCTACAGGTAACAATTGCAGTTCCGAAACCAGCTGTTGAATTTCAACACCTTGCTGTTCAAGATCTTCCAACCATTGCGATAATAGTTGTCGATTAACAATCGTCAGCAGCACAGTGTTGTTAGCGATAGCCCCTAGCGCAAAATGTAAATCTTCAACATCATCTACTAAATCCTCTTCCAGGGAATAGGGCAGAGTCTTCTGAAGTATTTTTTTCTCGTGATTATCGAAGTGTACCGTGCGTAAGGTGATAGCTTCCGCAGGGGCGATATACACTAGCGTTGTATTTTCCGCTGCATCCGCCAAGCGCTCGCTGTCCCCGACAAAGTGTTCGTGGCCGGTTTCACCTAGCTGCAAGCATTGGTAATTTCCGACACCGCAGGGTTTGATTAAAATTGTCGCGTTCACTCTTTTCTCGCAGCTCTTATCTAGTGGGTATAACAGGTTCCCAAGCCACTTTGACCACGCGCAATAGTCTTTATATTGCCTGTAGTGGGCTCGCGGTACAACACACTATAAAGTTTAAATTTTCTTTCCATAAATATAATGGTGCTATCCAGCAAAAAATAGTCGCTGGCAACACTTAACTCACTCCCGGTAAAGGGAGGCGCAGGGTGCTCGGGGTTAAAATCCGTTAATGCTGAAAAACCCGGATTCATTCCACTAACACCCCCACTGACATCACCATCCCGTTTATTAATCACTCCCTGAGCGTCCAGCTCACTGATCGGCTCTAGTGCACCGACCGCATTTAAACTCCGCAACACATTAATGCCAGCCGTATTGATGTTAATCGAGCTACCAACGTTTAGCACCGTAATATGCGGCGCCAGTGCGCGATACAATTCATCGCTAATCCCTTTTACCCAACGCAGCTCGGAGGTGCTATGCAAGGCGTAGTTACCGGCACGGTAGGGCGGTTCAAGGTCGGCGTAATAGCCATCTTCAGCACCACCGGTAGAGCTGATAATATTGTTAGTATCAATCCAGTCGACAACCGCATTAGTAATATCTTCTGCCTGCTGCTGATCCACGGGATTATCCAGTTCCAGTGTTTGTAACAGCCTAATAAATACCTCTTGATGAAAACTGTACTTACCAGAACTAGCAGGACTAGCACGCTTCGGCAGATTATTTAAATTAAAGCGCCCCTGCAAATCACAGATCTTACCACTAAGCACTCCCTGATCCATTGGAAATTCCTGGGGAGTATCCAGCCAACCTTCACTTATATGGTCCTTGGCCGGGCTACTTTGAAAATCCAGTTGCAATGCATTGCGGGCCAAGCCCTCCGCACCGTGCATATAAGCATGGGCCTGCTTACCGAGCAATTGATTTTCTACCCGACGAAAATTCACCAGAAAATCATTGCCTATAGTGGTAGCCAGCAGCGTCACCATAACCACCACCATTAACGCCATAATCAGGGCGGCGCCTTTTTGCCGGGTTGCCACCGAATATTTATTCGGAGGGAATGCTATAGACACGCCTTATCTCTCCAAAACCTTCCAGCTCAAATTTTATTTGCACCGCCAGCGGCAAGTACTCCTGTTCATCCCAGGTGTCAACCCACTCTCCGCCTAGCGGGCTGTCGCTCGCGTTAATCGCTTTCGGATCAAGAAAGGCCAGTTCAACATTCAACACGGCCTTCATTAGTAAAGTTCGCTGCTGACTGTCTTCCTCAGTAACGCGATCCAGTACCGACCAACTTTCGCGCCATAACGTCTCATCTTCCAGCACATAGCGAACCCGCTGTAACTCGCCTCGGCGCAAGCCACGGGGATTATCCCAACCCCGACGGGTGAGTCTTAACAAATAATTGTCAACAGCACCCCCTGTCATGGCGGCAACCGGATCGCCATACTCGTCCCGTATCGGTCTATCCACGGCATGACGAATATCCCGTTCCACTATGGTCAGTGGCAGTTGAATATCTGCCAGTTTTTTCGCCTGTTTTTCGTGTTGCTCCCCTGCAGTGATCGATACACTTAAGCCGTTATAGGCCAGCAATGCAACAAAGGCGGTAATGGCCATCGCCAGCATTACTTCGATCAGGGTAAAACCCTGACAGTGAAACCGACGCATGGCTGTTACGCTATTACAGTGCATGAAACTGGTCGATCAAGCCCATCACTACCACCAAGCTTGATTCATCATTTTCATCAGCCCTGACCGACACTTCCAACTGTAGAAAACCCTCGGCGGCGGTTTTCTTTGGTTTGATCTGCCAATACCACTCCCTACCGGCCATTTCTTCGCTGCCACTGCGTTCGCGATCAATGAATTTGTTAGTGTGCTGATTTTCCAAATAAGCCAGTTCCAGCTGATTCAGCGCCACCCAGTGGGCGATAGTTTTATCACGCAAGTAGGCGGTATTATCCACGTTGCCCATTATCTGCACTAACAGCGCCGAAATAGCGGTCGCAACAATAACCAGTGCCACCATCACTTCAACCAAAGTGAAACCCCGGCTTGCCGTTTGTAATGACAACGCTAACGCCAATTTGAACTTAGCGGTTTTCATCATCTTCAGCACCAGTATTTAGCGTTATCCGCCCTAACTCATCCCCTTTGATTTCGATCTTGCCATCAGCACTGCCCTGATCTAAATTGTCCTGATCAAACACCGTGAGCGTAAACACACTCATCTCACCGCTGGACAATAACCAAATCGCCGGCTCGATAGGTTCCTGTTTAATGATGCTGTCATCAGCATCATTAATACGCTTAGATTCTTGTTTAATTATGCGGTTATCAGCATTAATAATACCGTTAGTGGCACCATCCTCACCGAGAATAACACTAGCTTGCTCAGCAATGTCCCGCTTGAATGTAATCTCCTGCTCTTCGTCGAGTCCGTCCAACTGCAAGCGAAGTACTATGCCCGGAGAAAATAAAAACTCCACGCCGAAATTATCCGCATTGGCTAACTCCCAGAGTCCGTCATCACTTCTTATCAACCAGCGATATCCAAAGCGATCAACGCCCTCTTCATTCTGCAGGAAGATATCAACACCCCACTGCTGGGCACTCAATACCGCCTCTTCCGCAATCAGTGAAACGTTATTGGCAAACTTTTTTGCCTCTGAGCGCAGTCGGTAGCTGTTATTAGTGCCGGTATTAACACTGACAAAATTGATGCCCAAGCCGATAATCAGCATCACTACCAATAACTCAACCAGACTAAAACCGCTGGCTGTTGTGGGCGCCTTTCCCGATAGGGAATAGTTTAACGAAGGCAAGCTACTCAAAGACAATCTTATCGGTGTCATGTTATCAAGAACAACGTTTACGTGTCGTCGCCAGGCTTCATCCAGGTACGAATATCAGCATTTTGATCTTCGCCTCCCGTGACACCATCGGCGCCAAGACTATAGATATCAAAATCCTTATCGCTAAATTCTGCTGGACTCAAATACAAATAGGGACGTCCCCAGGGATCTAATGGCAGTTCGGTTAAATAACCGCCCTTTTTCCAATTGCCAGGAATCGGATCAATAGTGGGCTTGTCTACCAATGCCTCCAGACCCTGCTCGCTGGTGGGGTAGTTATAATTATCCAGCCGATAAATTTTCAATACGGTTTCTATCGCCTTAAAGTCTGCCGTCACTTTCTGTACTCTCGCATCATCAGCACGATCCAGCATATTGGGCGCCACGATGCTTACCAATAAACCGAGAATCACCATCACTACCATGATCTCGATCAAACTAAAACCCGTTTGTTTTTTCATCATCACTGCTTTCACCCTTTTTGTATTCACGTCATTAAATTCATTGTTTTTTCCATTCAGAAAACGTAGCGATTACCGCGTTGTGCTTTGCATGCCCCGCGTAGCGCTATGGGTATGCGCTATGGATACGCGATGACGATACCCAACAATCGCCTACGAAATTAAATTATTCATTTCAATAATTGGCATCAATATAGAAAATACAATCGTACAAACGACTATTGCCATAATAATAATCATTAGCGGTTCAAGAATCGCCATCAGGTTACCCAGCGTCATTTCCAACTCACGCTCTTGATTGGTTGCTGAACGAGCTAGCATAGTTTCCAACTCACCGCTGGCTTCACCACTGGCTACCATATGTACCATCATCGGTGGAAACACTTTCGCCTGCGATAGGGCGCGATGGAAACTACCGCCCTCCTGCACGGCCATAGCCACCGCCTTACTGGCCTCACGCAATTCCAGATTGCTCAACACTGCACCGGCAATGCGTAAACCATCTAACAATGGCACACCGCTGGAGGTGAGAATACTTAGCGTCGACGCAAAGCGCGCGGTATCCATAGCCGTTACTACACCGGAAATAAACGGCACTTTTAATAACACGCCGTGCCACACACGACGGCGGCCAGGGTCTTTTAATAACTGTTTTATGGCTACCAGGATCGCAACAATCCCCAGCAGTAACAGCCACCACTTTTCACTCAGGAAATCACTCACCGCAATAACCATTATGGTTAAGCCCGGTAATTCTTGATGGGTATGGGCAAACATATCGACCAGTTTTGGCACCACAAGAACCATCAACAGACCCACGATCGCGGCCGATAACACCATCAGTACGATGGGATAGATCATCGCCCCTTTGAGTTTTTGCTGGGTGTATTGGCTGTTTTCGGTATAGTCCGCCAACTGTTCCAACACAGTCCCCAAAAAACCGGCGCTTTCTCCCGCCTTAACCATCGCACAATACATATCACTAAAGATTTGTGGAAAGTCGCCCAGCGCATAAGCCAGGCTATGCCCTTCCAGTACCCGCCCTCGAACCTGCAGCATTAAACTTTTAATTCTTGGTTTTCTGGCCTGCTGTGCCGTTGCCGTTAAGGCTTCGTCCAAGGGCATACTGGATTGCACCAGGGTAGCCAACTGCCGGGTAATTAACGCCAAATCCGCCTGGCTAATGCGCGGCTTAAATAATTGGCTAAAACGACGATCAGCGCCCTGTTTTGAGGGTTTTTCCTCTGCATCAACGACTTCTACCGGTTTGAGTTGCCGGGAGCGTAACTGGCTGCGAACCTGCCGTTCAGAGTCCCCTTCGATAACGCCTTTGACAATTTTTCCGTCAGTATTGAGCGCTTTATAACTATAAGCTGCCATGATTCATTCAACTTCGTTAAGCTACGGTTACCCGCAGCACTTCTTCAACGGTGGTTTCACCCGCCAATACCCGGCGGCGACCATCATCCAGAATACCACCGCTATGCTGGCGGGCATATGTAACCAATTCATGTTCACCTGCCCCCTCGTGAATCATCAATCGAAACGGGTCATCAACTTCAATCATTTCATAAATACCAGTACGTCCTTTATAGCCAGTGTTTTTGCAGTGATCACAACCCCTCGCTCGGAAAATGGTGGCCGCCGCACTACTATCAGCTATTCCCAACAAGGCCAACTCAGACTCACTGGCGCTATAATCTTCCTTACAGTGAACACAGAGCACCCGCACCAAACGCTGGGCCAACAGTGCAATCACACTGGATGACAGCAGGAACGGTTCAACGCCCATATCCTGTAACCGAGTAATGGCACCGACAGCGGTATTGGTGTGCAAGGTGGATAACACCAGGTGGCCCGTTAAACTGGCCTGCACTGCGATCTCCGCCGTTTCAGTATCGCGAATCTCGCCCACCATCACTACATCGGGATCCTGACGTAGGATCGCCCGCAAACCACGGGCAAAGGTCATATCGACTTTGGTATTCACCTGGGTCTGGCCAATACCCGGTAACAAATATTCCACGGGATCTTCGATGGTCAATATATTGCGGCTGGTCTGATTAATATGGGTCAGGCCCGCATAAAGGGTGGTGGTTTTACCGGAACCCGTTGGACCCGTCACCAGAATAATACCGTGGGGAGTGTGCAGAGCTTTGATATAAGCGGCATTCACCTCTTCGTTCATATGTAGTTGTTGCAGCTCTAACTGTCCCGCCTGTTTGTCTAACAACCGCAATACCACGCGCTCACCGTAAGCGGAAGGGATCGTCGATACACGAATATCCACTGCATGGCCAGCCAACCGGATGGAAATACGTCCATCCTGAGGTATACGTTTTTCAGCGATATCCAGTTTCGCCATCACTTTTAAACGGGAAACCAGCAGCGGGGCCAACATCCTTTTTGGTGATAACACTTCCGTTAGTACGCCGTCGATACGAAAACGTACGGTTAATTTGTCTTCAAATGTTTCGATATGAATATCGGAAACCTGCTCGCGAACTGCCTGCGATAACACGGCATTGATCAAACGGATAACCGGCGCATCGTCCTCGGCATCCATTAAGTCGGCGGTGTCAGGGATGTCATCGGCCAATCGAGTCAGATCGAAATCCGACCCCATATCCTCGGCTACTTGTATGGCTTCGTTATTATCTTTTTGATAAGCAAGAGTAAGGTGACGTTGGAATTGCCCTTCGGCTAATGCCTCCGTGGTAAAAGGCTCGGCAAGTGCCCGACGCAACTCCGCTAGCACCAAAACGTTTAAACCGGGGCGATACAATACATGTGGCTTATCACCGTCGTGATTTAATAACACGCCGTGGGTTTGAGCAAAAGTAAAGGGAAGATGGAGCTTTGTAACAAGGTCCACTTGCTCTCCTGCTTCAATATCTATTTCGCCAGCACTTTCTACCATGATAATTCTCGATAATCGTTAAACAACTATTCTGTCGCCGCCTTGTTGTTCTTTGAAGAGTTGTTCTTTGAAGAGTTGTTCTTTGAAGAGCTATCTGCTGAAAGGCTATCGTTTGAAATATTGTCCTGTGAAATATCGTCTGCCGAAACACTACTCTGCACTTTATCTGTTTGCATCCGCTGTAACTGTTCCAGCTGCTGCTGCCATTCTGGTAATAACGGCAGGGTTTGATCATCAAGCAGATCAACCCCACCTCTCTCTTCTTCCAGTTGTTGCTTGCGGATCAATCGATATTTTGCAGCTGTAGCCGCATCCATTTCGTATTGATCACGAATAATGGTTGGACGTAGAAATACCAGTAAATGGGTTTTAGCCTTTGTCGTTGACGTGCTTCTGAAAAGAGCACCAATAAATGGGATGTCACCTAAAAGAGGCACTTTTTCCTGTATTTCAGAAATATTCTCATCCATCAAACCACCTAACACGATGGTCTGGCCACTATCAGCCAATACTTTAGTCTCAATCTTTCGCTCGCTGGTAATTGGATTACTGTTTATTATTGCACTTCCCGGCACAACACTGGAAACCTCTTGGGAAATTTCCAAAATCAAAGAATCGCCCTCATTAATATGCGGCGTAACTTTCAAGGTAATACCCACATTTTCCCGTTCAACCGTTTGGAAAGGGTTATTGGGGTTTGATGAGCCGGTACCCGTGGAGGTAAAAGAGCCTGTCACAAAGGGAATGCTCCGCCCCACGACTATGGATGCTTCCTCATTATCCAATGTAAGTAACGACGGTGTGGAGAGAATATTCGCCTTAGTGCTTTTCTGCAAAGCATTAATAGCAACATTGAAACTGAAACTATTGCTCAAACGACCTAAACCTAATACCTGGCCAATAGCCCCACCTAACGCGGTGGCAATACCGGCGCGCGAATCTACCGGATCACCATTACTATCCGTTTCAAAGGCCGCTGCTCCAATGGCTCGGCCCACTGCTGAAACCGATGAAGAACCATAAGCGCCGCTATCATTCAAGAATAACCACTCAACACCCAGATCATCAGAATCATCATCTGTCATTTCAACAATAATAGCTTCCACTAACACCTGTGCCCTGCGGATATCCAGGCGATCAATCACCGCTGACAACGATTGCATCACATCCGCCTCGGCGGTAATAATTAGCGAGTTAGTATCCTCATCCGCTTCAATGGTTGCGCTATTTTTTTTACCCGCCGCAGCTCCCAGAGATTTATCCCGCTGAGACATCCGCTGCATATTTTGCACAACTTTACTTAGCACCTCAGACAATTTTTTTGCTTCCGCATACTTCAAATAGACGACTTTTACGTTGCCACTTTGCGCCAGTGGTGTATCCAGGTACTTTATTAATACTTTAACGCGTTGACGCTCTAGTTCATCGCCCGTAATCAACACACTGTTAGTGCGCTTATCGGCGACAAGAATTAATTTTTTGGTTTGAGCCTGACCTTTTGCTGTTGCGTTTTTCTTCAACCGTCCCAACATGCGAACAATCTCTTCCGCGGAAGCATGCTCCAAGGCAATGATGTCCGTTTTTTGCACCGCTGAAAGATCAATACTTTTGATAACCTTCTTAATGCGGGCAATATTGGCGGAGGTATCAGAAATAATGATGGCGTTACTAGGGGCGTAGGCTGCCATATGGGCTTGCTGGGGAGCCAAGGGTCTTAACACAGGGATTAACTTGGCGGCGGAGATATTTTCCAGCTGAATGACTTCAGTAATGATCCTACTGGATTCATCTTTTGTGCCACGAGTAACAACAGGGACTGGCGATGTACGGGCATTTTTGGCGGGGATAATACGCGTCACGCCACCGGATTCAACTGCAGCAAAACCATGTACTTCGAGAATGGCTAAAAATAGATCGTATAATTCTTCACTGTTAACCGGCTTAGTTGAAATAACCTGAATCTTTTTGCCCTTGACCTTATCACCAATAATAATGGTTTTTTTCGAGGCCTTGGCAACAAAGCGAATCAGCTCCTGAATATCGGTTTCCTTGAAATTAACCGTCCAGGTTTGCTCATTACTGCTGTCAGCCTCGTTTGCTAATGCTTCAGGGGAAACTATTGTCTGCAAAAGAAACCCTGTAGCCAAAGCCAGCAAAAGGGCGCTACGTCGTATAAAAAAACAGTTGCGTCGTGCAATCTGTGTTAGCTGTTTAAATAAAGCCATAAAAATTATTTCCAATCTTAAAGATCAAAGAGGCAAGCCATCTATCTATTATTGTGTCTATTCTGTAGCGTTTAGAGAAACCATTAGTTGTATCGTTTCACCATTACGGTCCACGGTAAAACTCGCTTCCTTCGCCGTACGCATTAGTTTATAGATCTCTAATGCTTTGGAAGGTTCATTCAGTTCAATACCATTAATACGGGTAACAATATCGTTGGTTTTAAAACCCAACTCGGTAAACTGCGCCCGATCCTTGCCAGGACTAACCCGGTAACCAATCATCTCTCCATCTTTTTGTGCCGGTGAAATCCTTAACACTTCGCCCAGGGAGCCAGGGTTTTTATACAAGCGCTGACGATAATCTCTGGCTAAATTGGTAGCATTAGTATTGCTTCGCATATCCTTGACTTGGGATTGGCCTGCCGCTTTCGCCACAGGGCGAACTGTACGGGCAGGGTTGCTGACATGTTTCTTGTCATCATCGTACAGCCATAGGGATTCATAACGACCCTTATTGTCGATAATAACGTGATCCATAAGCACCTGTGCTAAAGTCACCTGACCACCGACTGGCAACTTTTCACCAATATGGTACTGATCCTGTTTACCCTGATAGACAATGACCGCCATTGATTCTGACGCAACCGGAGTAAAAGCAATACCTTCCAGTAAAAGATTTAGCTTAGTTTTGACGGCTTTAATTTCTTCTTCAACCACGGGGGTCACTGCAACTGGCTGGGTTTGAGCACCCGCTGCACCAAATAAATTCAGCGACTGCAATTGACTAATATCAATAGGCGTGGCGTTATTGGCGCGGGTTGATGCCGACATCGAGGGGGGGGCAACTTCAGTTTGAGTATTCTCAGGTAAAGAAGAAGGGATAAATAAACCTACCAGTTGCGCGAACCCCAATAGCAACCAGAGAATCAGCAAACCACAGCAGGCATTGTGCAGGGTTTTGACGGGCAGACCACTCAACCAGCCAACAACACGGTGCCCGACCGTAGCAAAATTGGCCGCCGCCTGTATTCCTGTCAATCTAGACCTCCTTAGTGCTTATTCATTGCTTAGCTATGTATTATATGAGGCATACTGAACGATAGAAACCCTACAAGTCAGTACAGTCAGTACAATAGGAGGTAAATCCACATCTTGCTGGAAAACTTCCGCTTATTGTCTACAATTGCTCTTACTCCACAATAACGACCATACACACTGACGAGGACAGGCTTAATCAAATAACTGGATCAACCAACGGTATGACTCACCGATTTTTTATTAACCGGCGTTCTGGCATGGATAGGCGGAGGGGGTTAGATAAGCGACAAAATCCTCGTTTAGACCTCAGCTACAAACGCCGCCGAAAAACAGCTAAACCCCGCAGAGGCAAGCGGAATATAACGGACGATTTCTACGCCTCAGATAATTTCTTTCATCGGAAGGATTTTGGCAAACCTGCAGATAAGCATTAGGGATGCTATATTTTAGGGAAGGAGGCTGTCCGATAATACCGCAGGATGGATCTTGATTCACCCTACCCACCCACCAGGCTAATCATCACTCCAGCAGCCACCGCCGAACCAATAACGCCAGCCACATTGGGACCCATCGCGTGCATTAACAGGAAGTTGTGCGGATTGGCATCCAGGCCCACCTTGTTAGAGACTCTTGCCGCCATGGGTACAGCGGAAACCCCAGCCGAACCAATCAAGGGGTTAATCGGTGTGCTAGAGAGCTTATTCATCAGCTTCGCCATTAATACACCGCAGGCGGTACCAATACAAAAGGCCACTACCCCCAATAACAAAATACCCAGAGTCTTCAGGTCGAGGAACTTGTCCGCACTCAGCTTGGAACCCACCGACAACCCTAAGAAAATGGTGGTGATATTGATTAGAGCATTCTGGGTGGTATCCGTGAGACGATCTACCACACCGCACTCACGCATCAGATTACCCAGACAAAACATCCCCAATAAAGGCGCCGCAGAAGGCAGGAATAAAGCCACTAGAATCAACAGCATCAGTGGAAAGAAGATTTTCTCGGTCTTGGAAACGTGGCGCAGCTGCACCATTTCAATCTTACGCTCTGCTTCGGTAGTCAAGGCCAGCATAATCGGCGGCTGGATCAATGGCACCAGCGCCATATAAGAATAGGCCGCCACCGCAATGGCTCCCAATAAATCGGGCGCTAACAGACTGGCTACATAGATCGCCGTCGGGCCATCAGCACCACCGATAATACCAATTGCCGCCGCATCGGCGAGACTGAAATCCATCATACCCACTGCCGTCAGACCCACCGCACCCAACACCGTGGCAAAGATGCCAAACTGGGCGGCAGCACCGAGGAACAGGGTTTTAGGGTTGGCCAATAACGGGCCAAAATCGGTCATGGCCCCTACCCCCATAAAGATAATGAGCGGAGCAGCACCACTGGCTATCGCGACGCTATAAAAGTTGTAGAGCATACCGTTCCCAAAACCAAAATCAGCCGCCGTTTGCACCGCCGCCAAATGGGTCGCAGCCGCAGCGCCTTCATAGGCATGGTATATATCCTGACCGGTTTCCCAACTCACCAACCCCAAACTCTGGGCAAGCGCTTTCAGCACTAGTGGATCAGCAGAATAGACCGCATTTTCAACACCAGAAAAAGCCAAACCCGCGCCGGGGATATTGGCTAGGATGCCACCAAAACCAATGGGTACCAAGAGCAGCGGTTCAAAACCGCGATTGATCGCCAGGTATAACAACAACAAACCGACCAGTATCATCACAAACTGACCAGGGGCCATTTGATAAATACCTGTGTCGCACCAAAGGGACAGCAATTTTTCCATACGACTATTCTCAGTTACGCGATGGTTATCAGAATATCGCCAACGGAGACTGAGTCACCTTCTTTGACATTGACGCTACCGACTGTCCCTGACTGGGCAGCCCGCACTTCAGTTTCCATCTTCATGGCTTCGAGGATGATAATGATATCGCCCTGCTGCACATGTTCACCAGCCGAGACGTTCACTTTGAAAATATTGCCTGCCAAGGGAGCAGTCACGGGTTCACCCACTATGGCAGCCGAAGGCGCTGCCATAGGCGCACCTACAGATGCTACAGGCGCTACCGGCGCTACAGAGGAAATATCGCCCCCTTCCGAGACTTGTACAACATAGCTCTGCCCACCGACAAGCACAGTGTAGACATCCGCGGCGCCGGGTGTAGCGGGTGCCGTTTCAGGCGCCACGTCTTCGCTACTAGGTGCTGGCTCAAAGGCATCGGGGTTGTTTCGATTTTTTAAAAACTTAAGACCGATTTCCGGGAACAATGCATAGGTGAGCACATCATCGATTGCGTGGTCACCGGCGGCAAGCGCTATCCCTTTATCCGCAGCGATGGTTTTCAACTCTGCGCATAGTTTTTCAACTTCCGGATTTAGCAGATCAGCGGGACGGCAGGAAATTGGCTCGGCGCCATCCAATACCCGATCTTGTAACGCTCTATTAACCGGTGCTGGCGTCACACCATATTCACCCTTTAATACACCGGCAGTTTCCTTGGAGATCGATTTATAACGCTCTCCAAACATGACATTCATGACTGCCTGGGTGCCCACAATTTGTGAAGTCGGCGTTACCAACGGAATAAAACCCAGGTCTTCACGCACTTTGGGGATTTCTTCCAGCACGGCATCCAGCTTGTCGGCAGCACCTTGATCTTTAAGCTGGCTTTCCATATTAGTCAGCATACCACCAGGCACTTGGGCCACCAGAATTCGTGAATCCACGCCTCTAAGTGAACCCTCAAACTTGGCGTACTTCTTCCGCACCTCACGGAAGTACGCGGCAATTTCTTCTAACAGGACGATATCGAGGCCAGTTTCGCGGTCGGTACCCTCTAGCATGGCCACTACCGACTCGGTAGGAGAATGGCCATACGTCATA
Source organism: Pseudomonadales bacterium (assembly GCA_036443315.1). Lineage (GTDB taxonomy): Bacteria > Pseudomonadota > Gammaproteobacteria > Pseudomonadales > Dasaniaceae > Oceanicoccus. Next base: position 5,363 of record JAZFYA010000365.1, on the reverse strand, counting down.
CTCATTGAAGAGATCGATGTATCCACATTATCGATCCCCGCCTCAATCGCTTTTAAAGCAGTCGCCGTCGACATACCGGTAGTGGCGTGACACTGCATATGCACAGGAATACTCAATTCTTTCTTCAGACGGCTAACCAGCTCAAAGGCCACATAGGGCTTTAATAACCCCGCCATATCTTTAATGGCAATGGAATCAGCACCCATTGACTCGATCTGTTTGGAAAGCTCTATCCACAGTTCCAGGTTGTGAACCGGGCTTAAGGTATAGGAGATTGTACCCTGAGCGTGCTTGCCCACTTTGCGCACTGCTGTGATCGCCGTTTCCAGGTTGCGAGGGTCATTCATCGCATCGAATACACGGAACACATCCACGCCGTTAAACGCCGCACGCTCAACAAATTTTTCTACTACATCATCGGCATAGTGACGGTAGCCGAGAATATTCTGCCCGCGAAACAGCATTTGCTGCGGCGTATTCGGCATGGCCTTTTTTAATTCGCGGATACGCTCCCAGGGATCTTCACCCAAATAACGGATACAGGCATCAAAGGTGGCACCACCCCAAGATTCCAGCGACCAAAAACCGACTTGATCCAACTTTTCTGCGATAGGCAGCATATCGGCCAATCGCAAACGGGTAGCAAACAGGGACTGGTGAGCATCGCGCAATACCACATCGGTAATGCCCAGGGGCTTTTTTTCACTCATATTGTCACTCGGGGCTTATGCCCTTAATAATCTATTAAACGCAGACTTTACGACAAGATACTTGGGTGTTAACTAATTTTTTTGTGTTAATTAATATAATGACTTACTGCCCACTACTTGTGACGCGAACGGTATTGATGAATCGCAGCACTAATCACTGCGATCAACTGAGGATCCCTACCACTGGCTTCATTACTCGCGGCACTAGGCGACACAGCCACCGGCTCAGGCTTTATAAAACGCTGTAATAATGAGGACATAATAGCGGTAGTCACCACCAATACCGCCAAAAATACGAACACGGTACCCATGCCAAAGAGCATTAATTCAACGCCCTGCTGCATTAAGCTCTGTTGCATTGCCTCTCTCCTCGCCTTCTAACTAAAAATCGCCAAGCTACTGCCAAAATGGACGCGCTAATTTACAGGGATTCCAACTGTTAGGCAATAACCCTCGCCTTTATATGCAAAAGTAAAAAAACTACAAATCCTTTACAATCAATAAGTTATGTACTTATACCAAAGGCTAAAGACCATTTTAGGGCGTTTTAGAAGCAGTACAACACGCTTATCTTCGCCCGCATACAGCCTTATTTCACTGTTTGACCTCATTGATTAGAGATTGTAGTAAATTTACCAACCGTCCAACCGTAATGAATCATTTTCAGCGACGTATAATTCTGGCGTTATTAAGTATCCTACATTCTCTAGTCAATACACTACCAATAATGCGAATACTATTAACTCCGATGGAAGGTGTTATCGACCACAGACTGCGAACCCTGCTGCCCTATGTAGGTGGCATTGACCGCAGCGTTACTGAATTTATTCGCATTACAAATACCCAACTACCTTCCAACGTTGTACGGATTTTCGTGGCCCAACTGCGGCTTCCAGGATTATTACCAACATTGCATCGAACATAGTGGCTGTGACACTATAATGTTAGGCTGAGGCATATTGGTCGGCCCTGATCTAGCTCGACAAATTAGCGCGGCACAAGCCACTCATACTGACGACATAATGGATTGGTTATTGAAGTAGTCGATTTATTAGCCCAGCCTTGTATCGTTACAGAAGCAATGTACGAGCGGAAGTATGCAGGAAATCGAGATTTAGCGCTGAACTAAAGTACGGTATCAGCTGAGGGGCGTTGGCCAGCATCTCATTATCAATGAGCGTTTCAGTTACCTCGTATATTAGACTATACTTCATCCCTACAGGGTTAAGACATTAGTCCTTTACATTGCTTTACTAATAGCAACCAGCAGTGACCCAAGAAGAATCCCCGCTATGGCGTCAAAAAAACCAATTCCTATTCAGGGTAGCAGAGGCACTCCGGCAAGTCGGCGCATGCAGCGGCAACTTGCCGAGCATATACATAGGCTTACCAAGGACATAAGTCTTAGTGAGGGTGCCAAGTTAACGAGTCTGAAATCTACTGATATCAAAAATCAACGGCAGGGGAATATGCCCAGTTTGACTACATTGCTGCGAGTGGTAAAAAAGATGCGCTGGACGCCGGAATCATTGCTGTCAAAAGGCAAACTCAAAAAGCTCCATGGCCGCACTCGGACCAACGATGCAGACTTGCAAAAAGTCCGTAAACGAATTCAAGAGATTTGTCGAAAAAACGACGCGCAAACCCTTGCTGACGCAACGGGCATACCTATCAGCAATATTTACCAAACCCGTACCCAGAACGCTAAAGTTGGCTTGCACACCGTTTTGTCGATGGTACACGCAGGTTTTTCCGCCAGCGCCCTTTTGCTGGGCACCCCCAAAAGCGCTAAGCTTTTACCACAGGCAAAAAGCAGTCCACGCGCACAGGCAAAAAAGACCAAAAAGTAGAAAGTCCTCAATAAAATCATAATACAGTATTATATTCAGGAGCTCGGCTTAGAACTGAGGCTTAGATGGGCAAGGATAGCGATGCGACCAGCTATCCCGGGTTGGCGTTTATCTTTATTATATTTTCTGTTGAAAGGACGCGGTTCATCCAGGAAGCTGTCGAGCATAGACTGGCCTACTGCGGACAAACCTGATTGGCCGGATTTTCCGCTCCTTTTTGTCAAATATACCCACTATACCCAAAGCACTCCACAAAAAATGTGTCACGGGACAGGCTCTTCTCCTCAAACGATCGAAAAATCTGATCCAATTAGCCTCGCCCTCGCTACGGTCGCTATGCTCGACAACCTCCTGGAAAGATCAATTGATACCCACAGCACTCTACCAGAGTGCAGGATTTTATTGGCCAACAAATGTTGATTGAAAATGTTTCCAGCTATCTCACTTACACCAGCTCGACAATGAGCGAATGGGAATTTCTTAGTGCGGTCGCAGAAAAAGCCGACTGCCTAATACTACTGGATATCAATAATATCTATGTCAGCGCCCGTAACCACAGTTTTGATTGCACTGATTATCTCGACGGCATTGACCCGGAACGGGTACCGCAGTTTCATTTGGCTGGCCATACTGACTACGGTGATTATGTCATCGACACCCACGACCATGATGTAGTCGATGCGGTATGGCAATTGTATCGCTGCGCCCTAAAACGTTTTGGACCCGTTAGCACGATGATTGAACGCGATGATAATATTCCCAGCTTTGCTGAGCTGTACAAAGAGTTGGACACTGCAAAAACCATTGCCGATGGCTCAACAACAGGACGTTGGCATAATACTGAGCCATTAGCTGGAAGCGCTGAGAACAATGAACGCTGAGCTGCATGAACACCAGCAACAACTAATGGCCTATCTGTTAGGCCAGGATGATGACATTGCCAAACATATTGTAGACCAGGGTGGCATTAACACGGATGTTCGCCTGGCGATATATCGCAATGCTTACCGTAGTCGATTACGTGAGACCATCTGTGAACAAGAGATCTGCCAACTATCCTGACACAGGGGGCCCTTATGTCAGGTCTTTTTGTGTTGAGTTAACTCAAAAAGACCTGACGGTTTTAAATAGGTCGATTGAGTCGTTGCATTATGACTATTGCCTATAGTCATTTACCCTGCTAAAGTGACTATCTATCCTAGTCATTTTATGAGGCATTGGTAATGGAGTTAATTTCAAAGAGCGATTTTAAAGCCCACGCCCTAGCAGTGTTAAGGGATATTGAACAGAGCGGCCAACCTAAAATCATCACTGATCGCGGTAAACCAACATTGGAAATCAGGAAATTGAGACAACAAGCCATCCCGCCCCTGGAAGTATTAAAAGGTACGGTCATTAAATACGACGATGCTACCGCGCCAGTTGCCGATAATGAGTGGGAAAACGCCTAATGATTGTGATCGATACCCATGTCTTGGTGTGGTGGGTCAGTGGCTCGGGTACGCTATCCACCGCCGCTAAAAAGGCTATCAAGACCACCTTAAACAATGGCAGCGAAGTTCTCATTTCGTCCATATCCGCTTGGGAAATAGCTATGCTGGTCGAAAAAGGCCGCTTAGTTTTGAACATGGACCTAGAGAGCTGGCTGAATGAAGTGGCTCAAATTGATGGGGTTCGCTTTTTACCTATCGATAACGAAATAGGTGTTAAATCAACGGCCTTACCCGGTGACTTTCACAAAGATCCAGCTGATCGAATGATCGTGGCAACTGCCCGAAAACTAGCAGTGCCTCTGGTGACTGCGGATGAAAAAATTCGTCAATACGAACATGTCAAAACGATTTGGTAAACCTGTTAGGACGCCCCCTCTATAACACAAGTTTCTTATCATGCATTTCCATTCACTTTGATTGGTTTTTTTCATCCACACAGACACGAATGGCACCTACTTAGGCAGCGCTATTAATGGCTTGCGACTGTAATATCCCGCCGCTACCCTCGGTAGTCTAACCCCTCACTCGGTTGGAACCCCACGCCCTTGTGAGGGGTTAGACTACCGAGGGTAGCTAGATTGTGCAGTATCCGGGCGCCACCGGAGTAGCTGTTCGCAATGCAAGGCCCGCTAAAGGGCGTGGGGTTTCAACCGATAGTGGGCTTTGCATTGCGAACAGCGGGTTCAAAGCTCCTCAGTTATAGCCTTAAGTCAGTACCATTCCACACAGACACAAGTATCACCGTCAAAATAGACTTTGCCTGTCGCAATAAACGTATTGCTTTGCATTAAAGATTAGCTATGAAAACGCTGACTATGCCCTCTCTCACAGCGGCATAAACAACTAAAAGCAGTACCTAAATGCGCTCGCTTGATGTGCGTCAACACACCAGACAGACGACTTGCCACATAAGGGCTTAGCATTTTCAGGGCGTAAAACGAAAAAATCCTGATTCAAAGAACCAGGATTTTTAAGATGGCGCGCTCAGAAGGATTCGAACCTTCGACCGCTCGGTTCGTAGCCTCAAAAAATACACGACAAGTTAAATTAAATCAATAGCTTACGGAATTTTCTCAGTTAATACCGTAGTTGAAATATCAATGACTTAGCGTTGACTTACCGGGTGATTTAGCACAAATTCAGCACACGCATGGATAGGCTGGAGAAAACATCAATACATAGCTAGTGCTTGCACGACAAAGAAAAAACTATGTAAACACAACATCTTAGCCGAATTAAAACGTTTGAAGTTTTCGCCATTCTAAAAGAATAATGTTAAAATAGCGCCTGTTTTATAGTGTTTCCCCTAT
>JAZFYA010000364.1:0-4084 GCA_036443315.1 Pseudomonadales bacterium | reverse complement strand
TGTTGCAACAGGCCGATACCCCACTGTTTATGGCCCAGTTTGCGCTGGCTAAGATTGCCCGTTATGTGAATATTTGTAAACGCAATGGATCGCAGCGGCGGTTTTTATTGGGTTGGGTTAATCGTACATTAGGAGGTATCGCATGAGTTTTATTAACACATTGTTTAAAAGCGGTGACTTAGTGGCAGCCGTGGGTGAAACCCTCGATTCGCTGTTTACTTCTGATCAAGAACGCCTGGAACAAGAGCAAGAGTTGTTTAAGGCGCGACGGGAATACGATTACAAGGAGGCGCAGCTAATCGCCCAACAAAATATTGCACAAACCCAAGTTAATCAGGAAGAGGCGCACACCGGTAGTTTATTCATTGCCGGTTGGCGTCCGGCCATCGGTTGGATTGGGGCGATGGCCTTGGCCTATCAGTTTGTGATCTATCCCCTGCTACTGTGGTTGGATACCGAATCGCCGCCCCCGCCGATGGAAGCGGATATGTTGTATACCATTATTACGGGGATGTTGGGCATTGCTGGGTTACGTTCCTATGACAAAATTAAAAAAACGGATACCAAGGGGATGGGTTAATTGTTGAATGGTGAAATGGGTGCAGAATAGCGGCTTTCAGTCTACAGCTGAATAGCTATCACACTGCACATAGCCTTGATAATCTTCAAACAGCGACAAGACCGCTTCCGATGATCGGGTGGGGAAGTCGTTATCAATAACCACCTCCTGCCCCGGCAATCCACCGTGGCGAACCCAGACATACGATTGACTGCTCGCTTTTCGCCCGACTTCTTTTAACACCTGTAAAGGGGTTTCATCGCACTGGGTATAAGGCCTCGCGCGAATGGCATCCTCAAATAAATTGATCAGTACAATGATATGAACGGCCAACTGCATAAGCCAGCGTGCCATGGTGTTTCGAGGTAAATAAATGCCGCCTCAGAAGAGTTGTCCGCTTCGATGAGGCCCAACTGTTTGAGTTGATTCTTCCAGCGATAGAAATCTTTTGTTTTAAGCGCGTGTTGCTGGCAGTGAGCTTGGCTAACGTCACTATTACGCCATGTACTGATGTGCTCGATCCAAATGGATTGCTTTGTAGTTGGTTTTTTCATTCGCAGCTCCAGTGTTCTGAGATGCGGCCAGTGTCGCTCAGGCTGGCTGCCTGTTATAGCCTGTTGTTAATGGATCGTTTACTCATAATTAATAGAAGATGGAAATAATGGAGATATAATCTCAATGGGTATCTATGAAAAAAGAGAAGATAGATTTTGGGGGGGCGTTGCCTACAATATAACGATAGTAAAACTATGTCTACATCATCTATCGCATGAGTTCACAAGCGATGCGTCTGAACAGGCAATAAAGAAACGGCAAGATGAGAGTAGCGATAAGGAAAAACAGTCTGCAAGGGCAAAAAAAACGTCATTAGATCTGATAAAAAAAACACTTGCGCTGGTTGCAGAGTTAGAGTCAAACACACAAGTTGTCAGGGAAACAGGAGTCGATCAGGACATAGCCGATATGTTGCCGGAAAGTCCGGTCACCAGTCATATTAGCTTTCGAACATTGCTAGTAAAATTAATGATAATCGCGTTGGAGTATTGGGAGCAAAGTACCGGGAAAAGTAAAATTGATTTGGCCGAACAAAGCAAACTGTGGCGTGTTAATGTAAGCAATGGACAATTGAGGGTATATGCTATGGATCGCTATCTGGATATCAGAAAGTTACCCAAAGCACCCCGCTGGCATCAGGTCATTAAGACCGCTTATTTTGTTTTAAAAAAATCAAAAGTTGAATTACCCCTACGAGATGAATTAAAAGAAACACTGAACAGTATACTGGAAGGGAAATGGTCTTGATTTAACGTTTTTGTAACCTATTTTTCGTTATAAAATTCTAATGTGTTAGTAAACTTTATATCGTTTACTTGTCACTTGATTTTGATTGTAAGCAATTAATAGAGCTGCCCATATGACTAGTTCCGAAAAGTCGGGTAAAGATTGGGAATAATTATCTTTTATTAATACAGAGAGTTACACACGAAAAGAAACCCTGTCAGGATCCTCAAATTTACGCCTTAGGACGCCTAATTTTTAACTACATTATAACTATTCTTAACTTTTTCCAACATAGTTTTCACCTAAAATCGCCTGTTTTCGGTTGATTCCCATAACGAAAACGGGTTTAATCTTTCCCAGAATCAGCGGAGCTACAACGACCTTATGGCCTATGAGTGATATGGGAGGCATGCACGATATAGGGGATGGTAAAGAGTACCACGGGCTACCGCGATCCAACCTGGGCAAGGGTACCTACTCAGTAGTTCGTATATGAAACATGTAAAGGTGGAAGAAACTGAGTGGTGGTCCCCTTATCAGTGGACTGCTAGATTCTATAGTCTGATGGCGTGTCGAGTGGTCTTTACTGATGAAGAGAAAGATGAATATACGTTGCGGATCTTATCTAGCGATGATAAGTCTCACGTGGTCGATTATAGGAGTGATCGTCCTGCGATAACTAATATAAAAATTTATGAAAGTGCATGGTAGAAGGGGATTAGAGAGACCGATAAGAAAATAACCTAAGGTATCCCGACGCAGCTGATCAAGATCCATAATTGACCACAACTTAAAATTAACATTTGACTATTCAGATGGAAGCCCGGATAGAAGAAGGGCATTTGATGAAAGATCATGATGTTGCTATCGGTTCCGCCAAAATACTCAGCCTCCCAAGTGGTGGGATTTATGAAAGGTAAAAGTGCTATTCATATTGCCCGTTATTATGGAGCGGTAAGAAGAAATTATATGGGACAACATTTTTGGGCGCGTGGATATCTTGTCTCGACGGTTGGTCGAGATGAACAAGTAATACGGAATTATATACGGAGCCAAGAACACATGGATAGGCAATTAGACCCAAAAAGGCTATTTAACTCAAGGTAACAATCACGGCTTTGAGCCATCCAAGCGAAGCGTCACAAACCTCCGGCTTTACCGGAGGTACGTGATTAGGAGCGGTCAACTGCGTTTTCTAGGATAACACTTTCAAACTGAATCGAGGTAATTCATGACACATAAGAGTGAAGTTGATGTTGTAATTCCTGAGAACGTAAAAGCATATGTAAAACTACAAGCAAATAATGATTTTCATATATATAGGACCCCTCCTTATTTTTCATCTGTAGAAAATTTTGTCAGTGAACTGTCACCTAAATATTGTTTGGAACTTGGCGCTGGTGTTGGTCGTATGAGTGTCTATTTCTTTAAAAGATTTATTTGGAAAGATACCTTTTTCTATTTGCAGGATGGAGATTCAGGAACTATTCAATATGGAGGGATACGTCAATCTAATCAGGGAGAATATTATAATTCATTTTCGGCAACTGAAGAATTCTGTCAATCCAATGGGCTAGATAAAATAAGGGTGTTAAGTGATTTTGGAGGGATAAAAGATAAGATCGACTTTTGTTACAGTTTTGCTGCTATCGGTTTTCATTGGCACATAAATCTTTACCTTGACCGATTGGTTTCCAATTTAGTTGATAACGCAAAACTATTATTTGAAGTTAGAGCCCCTCTTGAAAAAGGGGGTTCAGCGAACGAAAGCAAACGTCGAGAATATCAAATTTTCTTTGATGATCAGGTGAGCTATGCTAACAACCATCCTCAATACGATGTAATAGACGTGGTTGATTTGAAAAATTATGATGGGTATTTTTATCGAGATAAAACATATTTTTTAATTTTGAACTATCGTCTCCGAAATCACCAAAAACATATCCCAAAAAGATAAGCTAGTTGCCGCAATGTGGCAAAGTTACTTTTAGATGTTGGATCGGGAACGGGACTGGGGCGCTCCTTGGTTAGTGCCGTATTTTTCAAGTCTTTTCCCTCATTTAATCGTTGCGTTTTCACCTTATTTTCACCTTAAACTGACCATAAAAGACCTTGGTTTTCGATTGTCTGCCATAACGAAAACGGGTTTAATATTTCCATAATCAGGGAAGTTAAAACACGAACAAACAGCAACCAGCGTAGTGCCGGTTTTTTTGTTTAGGCACCTTAAGAAATTGTTAATTG
>JAZFYA010000363.1:0-3439 GCA_036443315.1 Pseudomonadales bacterium | reverse complement strand
GCGTAATTCTTGGATTAAGCGGGCGACGCCGGGGCGCAATGGAATTTTTCCACGCTTAAGTAAGGCCACAAAATGTTTTGTTTTAGCCCTGTGCAAATCAGCGATCCAGTTTTCCAATCCACTTATTCTCAATTCATTAGGAACATATTTTTCCAGGTAGTGACGGATGCGTTCTTTTCCTCCGGTAGTTTCCAGCAATTTTCCATAAAGTTCTATATCCCAGACCCAAGCAAGACCAAACTCTGCAAACGCGGCGTTGAAAGCAAGGCGATGGCCATCACGCTCAGTATCAGCCAGTGTACCGTCAACGTCAAACAATACCGCACAAATTTTACCGTCTCTAACTGTTTTCATGAGGAATATACTTGCTGGTCATTTTCCCTATATTAGGAATCATCAGGTTGAGCTTTGATGAAAGGCGCACAACTCGCGCACTGTAAACGATCCGCAATTGCTAGCCAGGCAGGATTATTAGGAGGTGCTTCTAATAAAAGGCGATCAAATTGTCCATTATCGAATCGGCGCAAAGTTGTATACAGCTGACTACCGTAAGATGTTGGTTCTTTAGGCATGGAGAAATACAAGAAGTCTTTATTTTTCTCCCAGCTCAGATACGCTGCTGACCACCCTAACAACATTGTACGTAATCCTTGTGCTTTCAGATCTAAAGCACGCTGCCGTAATAATTTGGTTGGCCAAACCTCGAGGGGGGTCAAAGGAGCGTAATGGGAATCTAGAGAGCCTGACACACGTACCCTAGGTTTCTTCCTCTTTGGAAAAATGACCTTTTCGTTTAGTACTTCTGCCAATTCTGTCAGTGGAATACCACCTGGCCGCAGTACGATGGCAGTTTTATCACTGAAGCCAACAATCGTACTTTCCAGGCCGATTTTACATGAACCGCCATCCAGAATCATGTCTACTGTATGGCCCAATTCATCGAATACATGAGCTGCTGTTGTGGGGCTAATCCGCCCAAAGCGGTTAGCTGAAGGTGCAGCCAGTGCCCTTTCAGGGCCCATTGCATTTAGCAGAGCAAGTGCAATGGGATGGTCTGGTATTCTAAGCCCCACCATATTCTGGCCGCCAGTTACATTTAATGACACATGGGGGGTGCGCGGTAGAATCAGCGTCAGTGGTCCAGGCCAGAAGCGTTTGGCCAGCTGCCAGGCTGATTTTGGTATTTCCTGTGCCCAGTGCTCAAGTTGGGACATTTCAGAAAAATGAACGATTAGAGGGTGATCTGCAGGCCTTCCTTTGATTTCAAACACACGGTTTATCGCAGATGGAATAGAGATGTCTGCGCCTAAACCATAGACGGTTTCTGTCGGGAAGGCTACTATTTTGCCTGCCCTTAGCAGGGCAACGGCGGAGGCAATTTGACTAGACATTTCCGGTATCACAATAGTATTTGTATGAAAGAAAAAGCATCCCCATAAATCTGGACTCTGAGAGCATTCCTTTTACTACCTGTTTTTCTATCAACGCAGAAAATTCTCGCTTACAGGTTACGCCAATCGAAACTAACTTACGCACCAGTCGAAACTGACTTACGCACCAGTCGAAACTGACTTGCATAGAGAAGATGAATTACGGCGTTCGGTTCGCCTAGTTAGTGAGCATAAAGGCTTTAGCCAAGAAGATTATGAAGAAACCTTGACTCATGCCCTGCACGATCCTATCAGCGCTTTGATATGCTTTTCAATGTTAGCACATGAAACGGGCATAGATCTAACAAGGAAATGGGATTAAAGCGCATACCGCAAAGCCGTTTAATCAAGCATGGTGGTATTATTATCAAGGACGAAAAGAAACGACTCAGCAAAAATAATGAGGTAGATGAAATAGAGAAGAAATCTGATCACAAAACGAGTGACCTCTAGTATGTAACCTATAAACTAGGTTCTTTAAAGGCAACTAACATTAAGAATAATCCAAAAATAACCAGAAATGTAATTATGGAGTAGACATAAACTGAAATTACATGTACATATTTCCAACCAGATGCACCAAACACAAGGGAAATCATTCCAACATTCCGTACATGTGCGAACAAATAATTGACAAGTAAATCGTCTTGAACAAACTTTTCAAAATCAATCATTTTCATATTTGGCGACCCAACGAAATCTATATGAATACTAGAGATTATGGAAAACAATTGTTTGTCAGACAAGGAACGCCCAAACATTGGCGTTGTATGAGTGAGCGCGGAAAAATATTCACAATTAATTGTTTTTCTGATCCAATGAGGCTTTGGAAAAGCCCACATAAATGCATCTTGCCATGCTATTGGCTCGTATCAATTTTACTTATTGAACCAAGGACAGGATCAAGAAAATGAATCTGACAACCCAACGACATGACTTTGTTATGGGTAATGGGATGAGCTGATAGATAACGAGTTTATGACCAAGGAGACATGGAGAACTGTAATGCATAAAGCTATTTTGATAATGCTACTGGCTGTTGTAAGTAGTAGTGCGATGGCAGAGTGGATTGAGGTTGCCAAGGATAAAGAAGAAACCTTTACCGCCTACGCTGACCCTGCCACAATTCGAAAAACAAACAACATAGTAAATATGTGGGTTCTGATTGACTACAAGACGGTTCAGATGAATGCTAGTGAGCCTTATAGGTCAAAATTAGGGGTAAGGAAATACGACTGCAAGGAAAAACAAAATACAGCACCTATTAAAACTCTCCACTCTATGAATATGGGTGTAGGTAAATACATTGGTATAATAGGTAGCAGATCCTGGCTGCCCGTACCGTCGGATACTATTACTGAGCTGTTTTGGAAACTCGCCTGTGGGAAGTGATGGGTGAATGGGGAACAAGAAATGCAAAAACTACTATTAACTTTAATGCTGGTTCTGATAAGCACTAGTGCGATGGCGAAGTGGGTTGAGGTTGGCAGTAATGAAAAATTTATCGCCTACGCTGACCCTGCCACAATTCAAAAAACAGACAACATAGTAAGTATGTGGGTTCTGATTGACTACAAGACGGCTCAGATGAATGCTAGTGAGCCTTATATGTCAAAATTAGGGATAAGGAAATACGACTGCAAGGAAAAACAAAATCTGGCAACTATTAAAACTCTTCACTCTAAGAATATGGGTGTAGGTAATTACGTTGGTATCATAGGCAGCAGACCCTGGCTGCCCGTATCACCTGGTACTACTACTGAGCTGTTTTGGAAACTCGCCTGCGGGAAGTGATGCGTGAATGAAAAATACAAAGTGGAAAGGCGGGTGCTTTGTAAAGCTAACCTCTTTTTTTACTAGATAATCTAATAGAGTTCTAGCATCCTCGCCAAGCGCTTCTTCCGTAGACATATTATCGCCTATATTAATATTTACCCGATGACCACCTTACCGTTGTTGGTTTCTTCTTTCAGCGTACCCGTACCAAATCGCAGCTCGCCTCTTTGAGT
>JAZFYA010000362.1:0-4421 GCA_036443315.1 Pseudomonadales bacterium | reverse complement strand
GCAAGGCGTTTGAACGCAGGAAACTGTCAATATTTCAAGTTCAAGCTTTCAAATTCAAACAACGCAGCCATGGGCAAAAAGGGGGTGTGACGTGCATGGATGCACTAATGCCGCAGGCGCATGGATGCGCAGGAGCGGCCTATAACACCTAAATTTCAATCGCTTTGGGTATAGTTACTGCTAAGAAATATCATGCTAATTTAATCTCTTTATACATTCTATTTAGTAACACTGTGGTGGGGAGGTAACATTGCGGGCTTAGTAACGCCGCTGACTTGAAGGGCTGACCTGCCGACTCTGTCGCCTCATTTCGACCCTGTCAAGCAAGGTGATAAAACGATCCATATCCCGTTGAAAAGCGGCCTCAACCGATTCAATTTCCTCACGCCGCACCACAATAGACTGCTCCGTATCCTCAATTTCCATACGCAATATATCGATATTTTTAGTCATCGACTCGGGTACATTGGACCCCTTCCGCTCAATATCTGCTGCCTTCTCTTGCTCCCGCTCAATCTGGGACTTTATCGTGACTAGATTGCTCTTGAGAATACTAATACGAATCTGAAAATCACGCACGGCTCGATGCTGCGCAGCTTTGATATCTTCAATACTACTATAGCGAAGCATCAACGACTTATCCCAGTCCCGCAATCGCTGCACCTCTTCCTCCTGGAATCGGGCACGGGACTCATCAGTATTACGCAGCCGCAGTTCTTCTTCACTCAGCTGTCGGGGCACCCGGCGAATCAGAGTGCCATTCTTGCTAAGAATATCATAGCCCTTCGCAACAAATTCCGGTGGCACATTGTCATCGATGACTTTCACACCTTTATCGTTAAGGTAACGATAAAGCTGGGCACTGGCCTGAAGACCGCTTGAAGAAACCAGCAAAAAAACCCCGCAAAGACATGCAATAACCTGCTGAGTGGTAGTTTGGGTAATCTTTTTAATCAACATCATAGCAAATTTAAAACCGTATAGGCCGTTTAACACCGTAGTTTATACACCAAACTCCTGACGATAGGCCTCGATCTTAACCACCTGCTCAGTTTGGCCTTCCTGCCCCTGCAGATAAGTAATGATCTGCTGCAAATCAACAATGCTAATGACTGGAATTGTATACTCTTTTTCAACTTCTTGAATGGCCGATAATTCTCCTTTACCTCGTTCCTGCCGGTTGAGCCCGATTACCACCCCTGCTGCCTGAGCACCGTGACTTTCAATAATGGTCATCACTTCCCGCACGGCGGTTCCAGCAGTAATCACATCATCAATGATCAACACCCGGCCCTGCAGAGGCGCACCGACCATCAAGCCGCCTTCTCCGTGATCCTTGGCCTCCTTGCGGTTATATGTATAGGGAACATCGCGACCAAACTGCTCTGCCAACGCGACAGCGGTGGCCGCCGCTAGCGGGATCCCTTTGTAGGCTGGACCAAATAGAACATCAAACTTTACCCCTGATTCGACAATCGCATGAGCATAACATCGACCCAGCTGAGCCAGAGCTGCACCACTACACAATAAACCGGCATTAAAAAAATAGGGACTAATACGTCCCGACTTCAGGGTGTACTCTCCAAAACACAGGGCTTCTTCGGCAATAGCCAGCTCAATGAACCGCTGCTGGTAGGACGGCATATAACCTCTCTCAAATACTTATCTTTTGGCGTGTTTACAACCACTTAATTGAAACATACCAGGAATTTGCTTAAAAAACAGCCCAATAACTGGCAGAACGGCTAACAGGCTCTAAACTTAATTTAACGCAGCCGAACTGTGCAAGAAAACTGCGATATACCCTACGGTAGAAAAAATAAGCTCAGTTCCCTAACGGCGATACCTCCCACAACATGCGCTATACCCCATAGTAGATGTGGTTTATGCTTTTTGGCAGGCTTTTTTACCATCTGGCGTCAAGCTCAGGTATCATGCGCCCTTCATGTTTATGAGGCGACTATGAGAATTATTAGTTTTTGTGCTGACAATATCAAGGATGCGGCAAAGCAAGGTTTCTATGACTGGGTTCTGAATCAAGATGCAGACTTCATTTGTATACAAAATCTTCAAGCCCAGGAATACGACTTACAGGAAGACGTGTTTTTCCCCAAGGGCTATAACCCCTATTTTTTCGATGCCGTAGAGAAAAACAGCAACGGCGTTGCCATCTATTGCCGTGAAATACCGAAGGCCATTATGACCGGCTTGGGCTTTGTGGAATTCGACATGGAAGGCCTCTACATTCAAGCGGACTACCAGAATATCAGTATTGGCTGCCTGCTAGCCCCCAGCGCTTACCAGGCAGATGATGCGGCGAAAGCCCACAAAAAACAGTTCTTTGAACTATTCCAGAACCACTTGAATAAAGTACGTAATAAGCGCCGCGAATTTGTCATCTGCGGCAACTGGAACATGACCCATACCGAAGCAGACCTGCAGGATCTGCAGGGCAATCAAGGTAATTCCGGCTGTCTACCCGAAGAACAACAGTGGATGGAGCAATTATTTAAGGGCTTGGGTTATGTCGATGCTTTTCGTGAAATTAACACTGACAATGATGAATTCACTTGGTGGCCCGATGATGATCGCAACCAAAATGGCTGGCGGGTGGACTACCAAGTGGTATCCTCAGGTTTGAAGCCAGTGATCGAATACGGTGCTATCTATAAAAATCAACAGTTTTCCAGCCATGCGCCGCTGATTATGGATTACGATTTCGAGTTGCAGGAATGAACGAGTAGTAAGGGCTTGTCCCAAAGTACCGAATGGTCATTATGGGCTACTCGTTGCTTAGCTGTTTCGAAGCAGCCGTTCTCGACACCCATAACTTATAATCCTAGGAGGCTGTCCGAGAATAGGAGCCGTAGCGAGGGAAAGCAGAAATTAGTCAGTTTTTGCAATCGATTGAGGCGAATATTGGGTATATTTAACGAAATCGAGTGTGAAAAATGGCTGCTTCTTGTAAAACAACTGGGCTTTTCCGCAGTAGGCTCTTATTCTCGGACAGCCTCCTAGACATCATGTATTAACGAAATCGAGTGTGCAACATGGCTGCTTCTTGTAAAACAACTGGGCTTTCCGCCGGAGGCTCCTATTCTCGGATAGGCTCTTAGGATAATGCCAGCGCCTCTTTCTGTTTGGCGATCAGTTCATTAATTCCCGATTCAGCCAGCACCAACATCTGCTCAAGCTGCTGACGACTATAGGGCTCCCCTTCCGCCGTACCCTGCACTTCAATAAAACCACCCTGCTCGGTCATCACTACATTCATATCAGTCTCGGCATTTGAATCTTCAGCGTAGTCCAGGTCCAACACCGGGGTATCGTCATAAATGCCCACGGACACCGCAGCGATCATTTGCTTCATCGGACTAGTTTTGATCATGTTTTTCTCTTGCATAACACTCAAGGCATCAGCCAATGCTACACATGCGCCGGTGATAGACGCCGTTCGAGTGCCTCCATCCGCCTGAATGACATCACAATCGATGGTAATGCTGTACTCACCCAAAGCCTTTAAATCCACAGCGGCACGTAATGAGCGGCCGATCAAACGCTGAATTTCAACCGTACGACCACCCTGCTTACCCCGCGCCGCCTCACGCCCCATACGGCTACCCGTTGAGCGGGGCAACATACCGTACTCGGCGGTAATCCAGCCCTGCCCTTCACCCCGCAAAAAACGCGGCACACTGTTTTCCACGGATGCCGTGCAAATCACCTTGGTGTTTCCAAAGGTTACCAGCACTGAACCCTCGGCATGGCAGGTATAGTGACGGAAAATGTTGATCTCTCGCAATTGGTTGTTACTGCGACCGCTGGGTCTAATCATAAGAATTCCTAGTGTGGTTAAAGCGAAACTAATTACCCCTCAAAAAGCCGGTAAGGGAAAAGTGCGAGGATTATCCTAGACATCATGGTTTAACTTGCCAACATTTTGTTAATCTCACTATATCGTTCTGTTGGCAAGTAAAACCATAATGTCTGAGGGTATTAGACAATCATTATTCCAGAAAAAAAGCCTTCTGAAATAATGAGTTGTAAGTTAATACATATCAGAAAACTCAGTTGAATTGTAGCGAAGGCGTATCAGGTGTTGAAAATAGAGTTTTTTTGGACATTTTGGTCGAAAACAGTAGAGCCCATCCCGCGTAGCGTTCAGCGTGGCCCGCGAAGCCTTGTGGCCATGGGGTGTCACCCGAATGGTACTTACTTAAAGCTATAACTGAGGAGCTTTGAACCCGCTGTTCGCAATGCAAGCCCACTATCGGTTGGAACCCCACGCCCTTTCGCGGGCCTTGCATTGCGAACAGCTACTCCGGTGGTACCTGGATACTGCACAGTCTAGCCACCCTCGGTAGTCTAACCCCTCACCAGGGCGTGGGGTTCCAACCGAGTGAGGGGTTAGACTACCGAGG
>JAZFYA010000361.1:0-19440 GCA_036443315.1 Pseudomonadales bacterium | reverse complement strand
GATAAATGGGGACAGATTTATTTTTTAGGCCTACCACGGCCTCGACTTTCAATTTTTACCCTCAACCAATTAGAAAATAGATCAGACCCCCTTTAATTGCTTTCAGTTGGCACATTACTTAGAAGGTTTTGCCTCATAACGTTCAATTCAACCGTCGACGAAGGAGGTCGGTTTGAAATTGTTTGTTAGCGCCCCTCATCGGCTTTGCGGGAATCTCCTTTCTCCCTAGCGAACCAGGTCAATGTCTTTTTCAAAGGCTCCATTGTTTACCCATCAATATCTCTGTATTCAACCATAATGGTCAAATCCTTTAACTGGGTTCTTATCAGGTCTCTCGATTCTCGAAAGCTTTTGTCTTTTGAGTTTCCCTCAAGCGCCAGGAGTTCAAAACTTTTCCCATGTTCTATGACGGCTCCGTCGCAACTTCCGTGAAAATTTGCCCAATAAAATCGTTCATTTAGATTCGGCATATGCGAAATTAAATCCTTCTCGGTGTTTCCATTTTTGTCTGTGACTCTTAGCTCGTCTACCAACATTGGCCCTAAACCTTTGTTTGAAAGATAAACGGCAATCTTATGTTCATAATCACGTGCTGGAAAACAAGCAATAGGTTTAACGGACAATTTCATATGTTTTTGTTGTTTGAATGCGAACCAGACACTAAGGCTAGTTGCAAAAATAGATGCTACCAAAGCACATATAGCCGTTATTGTATTTGCTTCCATAAAAGCTCCCTATTTATTACCCACTAACCTAAATCCCAATTCACAGCCTTGTTAGCACATATAATCTACCACCAATTCAAAACATTATGCTTCTTCATGGAAAGTTGGTGGTGTCCATTTTTCTGACCGAAAAGGAAGTCTTGGCCATGAATCAGCAACCTCGACGGAATAAAATGGCTTAAAGTTACTCCCTTTTTTTCAAAAATTACTGCTGTCCTAAACTTTAAGCCGCTTATGTCTTTTACATTGTTGTACATTGCCAAAAGGGTATCGCCAGTTTCACACTCTGACATAACGCATAATATTTCTTCATTTTGCAATTTCTCAATTGAAATACTTAATGAATCTTCAATTACGACATCTGTTATTACTTGATCAGGCTCATCTCTTTCCTTTATTGCTCTATCTAAATCAACGTGCTTAACTTTTAACTGAGTTGCCAACATTCCCCCGACAACCGCCCCAGAGCGTCCAATACTGATTATAATATCGGGCTCATATCCATCTCTTCGAATAAGATCATATAAATTTTGCACTTTTATCCAAAAACTCGACCAACTTAGTCTTGTGCTATTATCACTTCCTACATCCTCTTGTAGTTTGCTGATATGTCTCTCGATCTTGTCTAATCTGCCTTCTAAATTTTGGTAACTCTGGTTAAAGAGCTGAGCGATGAACACTACAAACAAAATTCCGATTATTGAAATTACAATAGTTATAGCAAAGGTTACATAATTCGAAAGAACCACTCCTAAAGCGCAAAATAGCAACCCTACAACAACAATCTGAGCGTGATGTTTCATTGAGCCACCTCTAGATATTTATGACCGATCAATATTATCAACATATTTTTGAGTACTTTAATTGTCTCTTTGGTGTGCTAACGCCAAGCTTTGCGGAAACGAAGCGTCAGCGTAGTTTTCCGCAAGAGCGACTTGTTAGGCAATACTAGTATTCCAGCGATAATATACTACACCGACCCATATAATAACAAACAACACATACACACCTCGAATGTAATATCTCTGTGGTATCCCACTACTGTCAATTTTGTCTCTCATTTTTATGAATGTATTATATTTTAGAGTTCCTTCCAATTCTATAAGCCTATCCCAAACGGTATTAGCCATTTGCATTGTTCTCACCTCAAAACCTAAAAATAATAAAGTAGCAATAACCGCAAATGTTGATAGATAGATGGTACCAATTTGATCTGTAATATATTGGACAGAAATAACTAATAATGCAGCATTAAGTGCAAGAGCGTAGTTTAACATCTTCATTCTGTGATCTAGAAAGAAACGATATGTTTGAGTTGCAATTTCGTATTCAATTTTCATCTATTCGACTGCCTAACGCCGCCAACAGTGGCGGCTAAAAGTGGTGGCCTGTTTTTTAGGCCAGCGCTTTTAGACGTCCGACTGATTGGCCTTGTTATGCCAAACCCAGAATGGGCTTGGCACGTTTGATGAGAATATAACCTAAATACCTAGCGGGTGGAAGGTTGGGCTTTGAGCACGATGCAGCCTTGCTGTATTTGCACGGTGATTTGTGTACCGATGGTAAAACCCACTTGATTGAGCCAGTAACTTTTGATTTGTACCCAAGGGACGGGTTTAGGGGATAAATGAGGGTGTTTAGGATTAAATGGGTAAGGATAATAGCCCTTGCGGACTTTGAGTTGGCGAAAAGATAAAGATTTTTCTTGGGCCGAGCGAGGCTCTGGCGTTATAGTACGTTTAGCCATGATGGATACTCAACTATCTGTTGTGGTTAGCTGCCTCTGGGTGTTGATAGCACCTAGGGGTAGCGCTTATTTATATAAAATATTTACAGTTAAAATACCTTTCTTTGAATGAAAAAAGCCTACCCATTACGCACTAAAACACTGTAAGAATCAACAGTTTTTTAAATTAATTTTAATTTTATTTAGAAGAAATTCTTGAAGGTTTTTGAGGCATAACGTCTGGCAGAAGGCGCCGCGTCTTTAGCGGTCGACCTTGCTGCGCTTGTTAGGTGATGCGGGTTCAATTGAGGTTCCGAAATCACCTACCCTTCCATACGACACTACCTTGTTATTTTTTAGCTTTACAAAGTAGTCGCTCTTTTGTGTTTCGGGTGGCGCAAGACCAAGTGTCATTGATGACACCGTATAATCTACATCATCAACTAGCCGATAGATTAAATATTCAACTTCTTCATTGGCGCTAACTCTACTAGGCTGGCCTATTCCTGATAGAACCTCGTCCTTTGACATGCCCATCGAAACTTTATTCATTTCATTACTTTTAGGCCCAATATCGACAGCAGCACAGCCAGTAATAAAAACTACAAAAACAAGCATGTATAACTTCATAGTTCTCTCCTTGATTTTTACCTAACAGTTTATTCAACGGCGCAGATCCGTATATCTTTCAGCCGTATATTAATTTCAGAATACGCCAGTATCCATTTTTTAACAAACATAATCAATAGCTTATGGAGAGGTCGCCACAAGTCAAACAGAAATATACGTCCGCGCGCCGCATATTTCTGAGCCGCATCAACAACATATTTGCCTACAACCTATTTTCAACCCATTGAATTCATTTGATTTTTTAAACTCTGCTGCTGCAATAAAAAAATAGTCGGCGCGGCGCCGTTGAAAATAGCGCTTTAATTTGACAACATTAATAAGCTGTTATACTGTATATAAAAACAGCATATGGACATGCATCATGAAACCTGTTCCGGACGATATTCCCAAACCTATAGCGACCAAACCGATTAAATTCCTGGATCAATTTCGGGAATTTATGCGCAAACAAAATAAAGCTTATAAAACTGAAAAAACCTATATTCACTGGGTAAAGCGCTTTATTTACTTTCATGGGAAAAAACACCCTAAAGAGATGGGAGCTCTTGAAATTGAGCAGTTTTTAGACGCGTTGGCGGTCAGAAACAATGTAGCGGTTAATACTCAAAAAACGGCTTTAAATGCATTGGTTTTTCTTTATAAAAAGTTTATGTGCGTCGAGTTGGCAGATCTGAATTTTCAATACTCGTCTATGCCGCGCAACATTCCCGTCGTTTTTTCACATCGGGAGGCTTGTATCGTTATCGAGTTGCTGCCCGAACCTTTTCGGCTTCAGGCCCATCTGATGTACGGTGCAGGATTAAGGATTTCAGAATGTTGCAAGCTGCGTGTCAATGATATCGATTTTGAAATGAATACAATCATTGTCCGGAAAAGCAAGGGGAATAAAGATCGGGCGACGCTATTGCCAAAAATTGCTACCGGGCGATTACAAAAACAGATTAAGCTGGTTGAGTCGATACATAACCGCGATATTGAAAATGGTAAAGGCGAAGTCTACTTACCTTTTGCCTTGTCCAGAAAATATCCTAATGCTGCGACTAATCTAGGTTGGCAATATCTATTTCCTGCACACAATCTGTCCCATGATCCACGAAGTAATAAGGAGCGACGCCATCATGTAATGGATTCAACCGTTCAGAGGTATGTGCGAAACGCCATTAATAAATCTGAGATACACAAGAAATCTGGCTGCCACACTTTTCGCCACAGTTTTGCTACTCGGCTATTGGAGAATGGTTATGATATTCGTACTATCCAACAACTACTAGGTCACAGCGATGTAAAAACTACGGAGATATATACCCACGTCACTAAGCAAGGCGGTTTTGGGGTAAAGAGCCCTATTGACAGTTTATGAGTAGCTAGCATTATCCTAGAAAAGCAGTTGAATCTACTGCTTTTCTAGGATAATGATAATAATTGCTTGGCATCAGCGCCAACGTTGCCGCAGCCACAACCTGCTACCGACCCTTCACACTCATCGAATAGCTCAACCCGTCATCCCACCCCCCCAATAAAATCAACATTCCATAACCCAAGCCATTACCCCCAACACACTTTACAGGTATAATTCCCGCGCAAGGCCACACCTGCTCCATGCAGCCCTGCAGTGCATAGCGCTATTATTTATAATATTGACATAAGCTCCCACGGACCTCTGGGTACCTAATTCGACTTATTTATGAGGATGTAACGTTGCGTCTCGATCAAGCAACTCCGGAACAGCTTCGCGAGTGGGAAAGCTCGCTCAGCGCAGAATACCAATCCATTCAACAGGCGAGCCTGAATCTCGACCTCACCCGTGGCAAACCCAGTGCTGAACAATTGGCATTATCCAACGCGCTGGACGGGATTTTAAATGGCCAATACACCGATAGCAGCGGTACTGACCTGCGCAACTACGGTAGGCTGGATGGTATTCCCGAAGCAAAGGCATTGTTTGCCACCATGATGGGTGTGAAACCGGAAGAAGTGATGGTTGGCGGCAATAGCAGCCTTACCTTAATGTACTTTGCCGTTCAAACCGCGATGACTCATGGTGTAGCCGGTGAAGACAGCGCCTGGGCACAGCAGGGGCAAACTATTAAATTCCTGGCACCGGTGCCAGGTTATGATCGCCATTTTTCGGTCTGTGAACATTTGGGCATTGAGCTTATTCCTGTCGCAATGAACGACGACGGCCCAGATATGGACCAGGTAGAGCAACGGGTACAGGCGGATTCCAACATTAAAGGCATCTGGTGTGTACCCCGTTTTTCCAACCCCACCGGTATCGTGTATTCCGATCAAGTGGTTGAACGGATGGCCAAGCTAGGCAATATCGCTGGCCCCAACTTTCGCGTGTTCTGGGATAACGCATACGCAGTGCATGTGTTAAATGACAAGGCCGCGCCGCTGGCTAATATCATGGATTACTGCCGTGAGGCTGATACTGAAGACAGTGTCTATCTTTTTGGCTCCACCTCTAAAATCACTTTTGCCGGTGCCGGGGTTGCCTTTATGGCCAGTTCGCCCGCTAATCTCGCGGTATTGACAAAACATTTTGGTTTTACCTCTATCGGTCCCGATAAGGTTAACCAGTTGCGCCATGTTCGCTTCCTCAAAGATAGCAACACCTTAAGCCAGCATATGAATCAACATGCCGCTATTATGCAGCCACGCTTTAATGCAGTACTTAAGCGGTTGCGCGATGAGCTGAGCGATATGGGTATGGGGAGCTGGACCGAGCCAGACGGGGGCTATTTTATTTCCTTCGATGCACGACCTGGACTGGCCAGAAACATTATCGAGCTGGCTGCCAATACCGGCGTGAAATTAACACCCGCCGGCGCGCCCTTCCCCTACGGCGATGACCCCGACGATAAAAACATTCGCCTGGCACCCTCTTATCCATCGGTGGACGAGATTGAAAAGGCGATGGAAGTGTTTGTACTTTGCGTCAAACTGGCATCAGTGCGGCAGGCACTGAAGCTTTTATAAGAGCACTAACTATACCCAAAGCGATTAATAAGGAACAATTTACCACCCATCGTCGCTGTTGCGCATCCGTGCTCACGACATGGCGTTTATTCTGGACATAAAAAAACGCCAGCTTAATGCTGGCGTTTTTCTCTCAATTCATTGCTCGCTACCGTTTTTCCCCATCCCCACTGATCGGCCTTGCCCCGCCAGGTAGAGGAAAAGCTGTCACATTGCTACTAACACCCGCAGAGGCATCAACAATTTTTCCTATGCCTTCTTTTTCCACCTCATCAATACGGATAATTGAGTGCATGGGGAGATAAGAACGGGCTACGCCGGCAAATTCATTCTTCAGTTTTTCTTCCGATGGATCAACAATCATCTGGGTGTGTTCGCCGAAAATAAACTCCTCGACTTCAATAAAGCCATACATCTCACTCTGATAGATGGCTTTGGCATAAAGCTCATAAACCTTACTCTGATTCAAGAAAATAACTTTATAAATGGGACTGTTTTCTGACATGATGAGCGTAACTACCTTCTACAAAACACAATAAATTGAACTGACGATGATATTAGCCGACTTTAACACAGTATAGTCAATAAATATCTGTTTCCTGTATAATCTCCCGCGCTAATTTTAAGTGTGTTTCAGGTAAGTAATTGCATGAGTGATGTAATCGTCAGTGACAAAACAAGCGGCCAATTGTTGATCGACACAGCGCCTTCAGCTTTATTAAATAAAGCTGAAGGCTCCTTAAGCAAAGCTAAGGGTTCCCCGGTCAAAAAGGTCAAAAAGCTCTATATCAAGACTCACGGCTGCCAAATGAATGAATACGACTCTGATCGTCTTCAAGATTTACTGGGGGTGAGCCACAACCTGGAAACCACCGACAACCCGGAAGAAGCCGACGTGTTACTGCTCAACACCTGCTCGATCCGCGAAAAAGCCCAGGAAAAGGTATTCCACCAACTAGGCCGCTGGAAGCACCTGAAAGAACAAAACCCCGAGCTGATTATCGGCGTTGGCGGCTGTGTCGCCAGCCAGGAGGGAGCTGCCATCGGCAAGCGTGCGCCCTTTGTCGATGTTATTTTTGGCCCGCAAACCCTGCACCGGGTACCGGAAATGATCGACGCCTCCAAGCCCGATGGCCCGGTACTGGTCGATGTCACCTTTCCGGAAATCGAGAAATTTGACTCACTACCAGAACCGTCAGTAAATGGCCCCAGTGCCTTCGTCTCGATTATGGAAGGTTGCTCAAAATACTGCACTTTCTGCGTAGTGCCCTATACCCGTGGAGAGGAAGTCAGCCGTCCCTTTGATGACGTTATCGCCGAAATTGCCCATTTGGCGGGGAAAGGGGTGCGGGAAGTCAATCTGCTGGGGCAGAATGTGAACGCCTACCGCGGTGAAAACTACGAAGGGGATATCATCGAGTTTGCCGAGCTGCTCAGCTATGTTGCTGCCGTTCCCGGTATCGAGCGCATTCGCTACACCACGTCTCACCCGGTGGAATTTAACGATGCCCTGATCGAAGCCTATGCGGACATTCCCGAGCTGGTCAGCCACCTACATCTGCCGGTGCAAAGTGGTTCCGACCGCATTCTGGCAGCAATGAAACGCGGCTATAACCGAGATGACTATATCGCCAAGATGAAGCGTTTAAAGGCGATTCGTCCCAATATTAGCTTTTCCTCAGATTTTATTATCGGCTTTCCCGGCGAGACAGATAAAGACTTTGCAGACACCATGCGCCTGATCACCGAGATCGGCTTTGATCTCTCTTTCAGTTTTATTTACAGTGCCCGCCCTGGCACCCCTGCTGCCGAGCTTGTCGACGACACCCCGCAAACGGTGAAAAAGCAGCGCCTGCACATTCTGCAACAACAAATCAACCAACAAGCCCAACAAATCAGCCGCCAGATGGTGGGGAATAACGAGCGAATTCTGGTAACTGGCGTCTCTAAAAAAGACCCTGGCCAATTGCAAGGACGTACAGAAAACAACCGGGTGGTAAATTTTTCTTCTAAGAATCAATTACTTATAGGGAACTTCAGCACTGTAACCATTACCGAAGCATTACCGAATTCGCTGCGAGGTAAGCTGCTGGCGTAAATAGGCAATCTGAACGGTTTTACTTACCGGATATTCGGTATATGCTAGGCTTATCTCAGTTGCCGACCCTAGCGGCTTATACACAACAATTTGAATACAACATCATTATCGCAACAGGTTCTAACCCTAGAACCTAACAACACCCAAGCCCTTGCTAGCCTCTGCGGCCAATGTGACGAGCACCTGCGTCAGATTGAGCAGCGCCTGTCGGTGGAAATTCGCAATCGTGGCAACCTGTTTGAAGTCCACGGTGATGCGGCGACCATCGCGGCGGCCAGCAAGGTGTTGCAAAGCCTGTATCAGGAGGCATTGGAAGGCGTCAGCTTGAATTCGGAAACTATCCATCTGAATTTGCAGCAGGCCGGTGTAGAGGCACTGCAAGAAAACATCCTCAGCAGCATCGAGCCGATCGCGCTAATCCATACCAAAAAAACCACCATCAAACCCCGCGGCAAAAACCAGCAGGGATATGTACGCTCGATACTGAGTCACGATATCAATTTTGGCGTTGGCCCCGCCGGTACTGGTAAAACCTATTTAGCAGTAGCCTGTGCGGTACAGGCACTAATGAACGAACAAGTGCAGCGTATAGTACTGGTCCGTCCAGCGGTGGAAGCAGGAGAAAAACTGGGATTTTTACCCGGCGATTTGGCACAAAAAATCGATCCCTATATGCGTCCCCTATACGACGCTCTCTATGAAATGCTGGGGGTCGATACCGTTGGCAAAATGATCGAGCGCAATATTATCGAGATAGCACCACTGGCCTATATGCGCGGTCGCACCTTGAACGATTCCTTTATTATTCTCGACGAAAGCCAAAACACCACCAAGGAACAAATGAAAATGTTCCTGACCCGGATTGGTTTTGGCTCCACTGCAGTGATTACCGGCGATGCTACCCAGATCGATTTGCCCCGGGGCACCCAGTCCGGGCTTACCCAGGTAATAAAAGTGCTGGAGCATGTGGACGGCATCAGCTTTACCTATTTTCAGTCCAGGGATGTAGTGCGGCATCCACTGGTACAGCACATTATTGATGCCTACGAAGCCATCGAGGGTGAGGCCAAACCCCTAGAAACTAGGACAATGCACACCAAAACCGGGGATAACATCCACTTATGAATCTCACCGTGGATGTACAAATCGCCACCGAAGATGACGATCACCCTCCCCCGGCACACATCGAGCAATGGGTGGCAACAGCCCTTAGCCATCATTCACAGGGCAGGCGTAAGGATGCAGCAGAACTAACAGTAAGGATTGTCGACGAAGCTGAAATTACCCGGCTCAACCGCAGCTACCGCAACCAGGACAAACCCACTAATGTTCTATCCTTCCCCGCAGAAATTCCCAACCCTATTGAATTGCCACTGCTAGGCGATCTATTGATTTGCGCAGCAGTGGTACATAGGGAGGCCCACGAGCAGAATAAGCCTGCTCAGGCACACTGGGCTCATATGGTCATTCACGGCACACTGCACCTGCTGGGCTATGACCATATTGACGATCACGATGCCGACATTATGGAGAGTTTGGAGATTGAAATTTTAGCCTCGCTGCAGATCACCAACCCTTATGCCACTAGCGAAAACAATGGCGAAAACAATACCATCCGAAAACAATGCCATACACCTTAATGAAGCAAACCTTTAGGAGGAATGCACCCAAAATTATGTCCGAAGACCGAAACATCGAGCCAGAAGAAAAGTCCTTACTCGAAAAAATAGCCCACGTGTTTTCATCAGAACCCAAATCTCACCATGATTTGCTAGAGATTCTAAAAGCCGCACAACATAATAATATTATCGACAACGACGCCCTGAACATTATTGATGGCGCCATGCAGGTGTCGGAGATGCAAGTGCGCGAAATCATGATTCCCCGCACCCAGATGACCGTGATCAAGGCCGATCAACCCCTTAGCGAGCTGTTACCCCAAATCATCAAAACCGCTCACTCCCGCTATCCAGTGATTGGCGAGAGTACCGATGAAATAATAGGTATTTTGCTGGCAAAAGATTTGTTGCCTCAAATACTGCAAAACGACGCCGATCAATGTGATATTGCTCCGTTGTTGCGTCCAGCCACTGTTGTCCCTGAAAGTAAAAGAGTGAATGTACTGCTGCGTGAATTCCGCGAAACCCGCAACCATATGGCTATTGTTATCGATGAGTACGGTGGCGTTGCCGGTTTGGTGACTATCGAAGATGTGCTAGAAGAAATCGTTGGCGAGATCGAAGACGAACACGATGTCGAACCGGATACCTTTATCAAGAAACTGGCCGAAAACGACTTTATCGTTAAGGCACTCACGCCCATCGACGATTTCAATGAGGAATTCAACGCTAATTTTAGTGATGAGGAGTTCGACACCATTGGCGGTATTATTCTGCAACAGTTTGGCCATCTACCCCGTCGCAATGAAGTCGCTACTGTCGCAGGCTTCCAATTTAGAGTACTGAATGCCGATACCCGCCAGGTGCATTTATTGAGAATGTCTGCAGTCGCTGAAGCGTAGGGTCCAGTCGTTGAAACGTAAGGTAATTCACCTTCATGGTCAGAAAGCTGTTGGCGATTCGTAGCGTGGGTCTTGACCCATCCACGTAGTGGATCGAGACCCACCCAACAAAAAATAACAACGGTTTCGCAATCAAGGACTCAATCCCATTGAACACTCTCTCACAAGGTTGGCGTGGCCACTTTCTAGCACTAGTGGCTGGAGCCCTGGTTACGCCCTCACTAGCGCCTTTTAATATCTGGCCACTGGGTATTGCTAGCGTTGCTTTACTAGTCTGGCTGCTAGCCGATTTATCACCCGTGCAAGCAGCCAAACGAGGCTGGTTTTATGGCTTTGCTTTATTTGGCACCGGTAGTTCGTGGATTTATGTCAGTATCCATGTCTATGGCTATGCGCCAGTGCCGCTGGCCGCCTTCCTCACGTTGCTTTGGAGTATCGGACTGGGTCTATTGACCAGCGTTACCGCCTATATTTACGTCCGTTGGCTGCGGGACTGCCTTACGGGTCATGCCGGTGGTCAACACCTCGGTTTTGCCGCTATCTTTGTACTCGGCGAGTGGCTGCGCAGCTGGTTGCTTACCGGCTTCCCCTGGCTCTATCTCGGTTATGCCCATATCGATACAGCACTGGCAGGATGGGCACCGGTTGGCGGGGTTTTTAGCTTAAGTTTTATTGTTGCAGTAAGCGGTGCCGTTATCGCCAACAGCTTGATGCAACGAAAAATAATCGCCTCACAACTATCACTGGTACTGGTCTTGTGGCTGGGCGGAGCAATACTCCAAACCATCGACTGGGTAACACCCGCATCAAAAGCACCGGTGCAAGTGGCCATGGTACAAGCCAATATTGCCCAGGACATCAAATGGAATCGCGACCAGTACTGGCCAACGTTAACACTTTATCAACAAACTAGTCAGCCGCTGTGGGAGCACAATGATATTGTGATCTGGCCTGAAGCGGCGATTCCCGGCTACTACCAAAACGCCAAAGAGTTTCTCGAACGCGTTGGCCAACAAGCCAAAGCGCATAATGCTAGTCTGATTACCGGTATCCCCTATCTATACCCCGCAACAGACTCCACCGCCCTGCGTTACCACAACAGTATCATGGGCTTTGGTGAGGGCAGCGGTATCTATCACAAGCAGCGCTTAGTGCCCTTTGGTGAATTTGTTCCACTGGAAGGTTTGCTTAGAGGCTTGATTCAGTTTTTTAACTTACCCATGTCCGCCTTTAGTGCCGGTCCACCCGCACAAGCAGCCATTAAAGCCGGTGACCTCACCTTGGCCCCCTTTATCTGCTATGAAATCGTCTACCCGGAGCTGGTCAACGAATGGCTACCCGAGGCAGACTTACTCATCACTATCAGCAACGATGCCTGGTTTGGAGAATCCATTGGCCCACTGCAACATTTGCAAATGGCGCAAATGCGAGCCTTGGAAAGTGGTCGTTACTTGCTGCGCGCTACCGGCTCTGGTGTCAGCGCTATTGTCGACCAACGGGGACACATTGTTGTCCGTGGTGATCAATTCAAACGCGAAGTTATTCAGGGCGAAGCAATCATCTATCGCGGCGCCACCCCTTTCGCCCTGGCCGGTAGTTGGCCAATATTGCTACTCTGCTTTGCCATTTGTATCAGTTTGAGGGCAATTGCTGTTAAAATGCGCGGCTAGGAGGCTGTCCGAGGATAGGCGCCTACTGTGGAAAAGCAGTAGGCGCCTATTCTCGGACAGCCTCTTAATTTTCACTGTCATGGCCCACGTTAAGGTACACAATGCAAGAGCAATACAACCCCAAACACATTGAACAACAGGTACAACAATACTGGGCCGACAACAATAGCTTTGCCACCGAGGTCGACACCAGCAAGGACAAATACTACTGCCTGGCCATGTTCCCCTACCCCAGTGGCAAACTGCATATGGGACATGTGCGCAATTACACCATCGCTGATGTCATCTCCCGCTACCAGCGTATGCTGGGAAAAAATGTGTTGCAGCCAATGGGCTGGGATGCGTTTGGCCTACCCGCGGAAAATGCAGCCATAAAGAACAAAACTGCCCCCGCCAAATGGACCGACAATAATATCGATTATATGCGCGCCCAGTTCAAGCAGCTGGGCTTCGCCTACGACTGGTCCAAAGAACTGACTACCTGCAAACCGGATTACTACCGCTGGGAGCAGTGGTTCTTCACCCGTCTCTACGAAAAAGGACTGGTCTACAAAAAAACCGCCGCCGTTAACTGGTGCCCGCAGGACGAAACGGTATTGGCTAACGAACAGGTCATCGACGGCTGCTGCTGGCGTTGTAACACCCCGGTAGAGCGCAAAGAGATTCCCCAATGGTTTATTAAAATCACCGAGTACGCCGATCAATTACTCGACGACTTGGACCAACTCGACGGCTGGCCAGAACGGGTCAAAACCATGCAGCGCAATTGGATTGGCCGTAGCGAAGGGGTTGAACTGCGTTTCGACCTGGAAAAAACGGTCGCCGGCAACGATAGCGTTGAGGTCTACACCACTCGCCCCGACACGTTAATGGGCGCTACCTATATCAGCTTAGCCGCCGAGCATCCTATCAGTGCGGTACTGGCCAAGGACAATGCAGCACTTAACCTTTTTATCGCCGAGTGCAAAGCCAGCTCCGTGGCCGAAGCCGATATGGCCACCATGGAAAAGAAAGGGGTTGCTGCCGGTATCAATGCCATTCACCCCATCACTGGTGACCCAGTGCCGGTATGGATTGCCAACTATGTATTAATGGATTATGGCTCAGGCGCGGTAATGGCAGTCCCTTCCCACGACGAGCGGGATTTTACCTTCGCCAACCAATATGCTTTGCCCATCGTGCAGGTTATTGCCAGTAACGATGACAATGACGGTGCTTTCGACAATAAAAACTGGCATGACTGGTACGCCCGCAAAGGCAACACTCACACCATTAACTCGGGTGAATTCGATGGGCTGGATTTTCAGGACGCTTGCAACGCCATAGCTGACAAGTTAGAACGCCTGGACAAGGGCCGCAAAACCATCAACTACCGTCTGCGCGACTGGGGTGTTTCTCGTCAACGTTACTGGGGCGCCCCCATTCCAATGTTTAATTTGCCCGAAGGCGGTGAAATCCCTGTGCCAGCTGATCGTTTACCCATATTGCTGCCGGAAGATGTAGAGATGGATGGTATCAGCTCACCGATTAA
Source organism: Pseudomonadales bacterium (assembly GCA_036443315.1). Classification (GTDB taxonomy): domain Bacteria; phylum Pseudomonadota; class Gammaproteobacteria; order Pseudomonadales; family Dasaniaceae; genus Oceanicoccus. Next base: position 5,557 of record JAZFYA010000361.1, on the reverse strand, counting down.
ACGTGATCCTGAATGGCGCAAAGATGAACTGGACGGCAAAGCCGTTGAAAGAGAGACCGATACGTTCGATACCTTTATGGAGTCCTCCTGGTACTACGCCCGCTTTACCAACGTCAATTATGAAGACGGCATGCTTGACGTAGACGCCGCTAATTATTGGTTGCCAGTGGACCAGTATGTCGGCGGCATCGAGCACGCGATTCTGCACTTGCTCTATGCCCGCTTCTTCCACAAATTAATGCGCGACGAAGGTTTGATTAATTGCGACGAACCTTTTGACCGTTTGCTCTGCCAGGGAATGGTGCTTAAAGACGGCAGCAAAATGTCCAAATCCAAGGGCAATACTGTTGACCCGCAGAAAATGATTGAGCAGTACGGTGCTGATACCGTGCGGCTGTTTATTATGTTCGCCGCGCCTCCTGAACAATCACTGGAGTGGTCTGACTCCGCTGTGGGTGGGGCGCATAAATTTTTGAACCGTCTGTGGAACCGACTTTACAACCATCTGCAACAGGGTCAAGTTCCCAAGCTTGATGTAGCAAGCTTGGGCAAGGAGCAAAAAAACCTGCGTCGCAAACTCCATGAAACCATCGGTAAAATCACCGATGACTATGACCGCCGACTGACCTTCAACACCGCTATCGCAGCCATTATGGAGTTGACTAACGATATTTCTAAACTTCAAGATCGCGAGGGTCAGGGTTTGGCTGTCGAGCGGGAGGCATTGGAAGCTATTGTAGTCATGCTGTCACCGATAGCGCCACATTATTGCCACCAATTGTGGCTAGCGTTAGGTCATCATAACGCAGTGATTGATGCGTCTTGGCCCGCAGTAGATAAAAAAGCACTACGGCGTGACTCTCTCGAACTAGTGGTGCAAATTAATGGTAAAGTGCGTGCCAAAATTGAAGTAGCCGCTGGTGCCAGTGAAGACGCCGTGCTGGAGCTGGCATTTGCCCATAGTAATGTGCAGAAGTTTATCGAAGGCAAAGAGGTGAAAATGCGTAAAGTGATTCCTGGCAAACTGGTCACTATCGCCGTTAAATAACATCAACCTAATAAAACTAGCCAATAGAACCAACAGGGAATACAAAGAGAGACTACGAAATGGCAACGCTCAACAACATTATCGGCTTATCTTTAGCCTTAGTACTTAGCGCCTGTGGTTTTCATCTGCGCGGCAACGTTAATCTTCCCGATGGTGTTGAACCCATTTATATCGGCGGCCTAAGTGCAAACAATCAACTATCCATAGCATTACGCAATCTATTAACAGCTAATAATGTTGATCTATCCACCGAGGCAGACCAAGCTAAATATCAGCTAATTATCCTCGACCAAAGCACAGACCGCCGCACCATCGGTCTGGGTGAAAGTGCACGAGCTACCGAGTATCAACTGATCGAGACAGTCTCTTTTGAGCTGAGAAATAAACAAGGCATCCCTGTTATAGGGCCTGTTAAAATCACCGAACGCAAGATCATGCCCAACGATCCCAATCAAATCGTCAGTTCCAGCGCAGAAGAAAAAATACTGCGCAGGGAAATACTACAAAGCCTGGCGGCAAAAATTGCTAGGCAATTACAGAAATTTGACTATCCATCCATTCTAGCCCCCAATAGTTAAGCAAACCCCATGCGCCTGCGACCCGATCAGCTGCAACAGAACCTCAACAGCAATACACTCCAGCCAATTTATATCGTTAGCGGTGATGAAACACTATTGGTGCAAGAAAGTTGTGATGCCATTCGTAGCAGTTGCCGACAACAAGGGTTCAGCCGCGAAATATTGTATGTGGAAAGCGGTTTTGACTGGGATGAATTACTGGCCAGCGCCAATGCCATGTCACTGTTTTCAGAACGAAAATTAATTGAGCTGCGCATTCCCACCGGCAAACCCGGTGACAAGGGCGGCAAAGCACTGGTTGCATACACCGCTAACATTTCACCTGATAACGTCCTGCTCATTATCTGTAATAAGCTGGAAAGTGCCTCTACCCGCACCAAGTGGTACAAGGCTGTTGAGAGCGCTGGCGTCTCAATCCAATGTTGGCCTATCGATGCCCGCAACTTGCCGCGCTGGATTAACCAGCGTTTAAATCAAGTTGGCCTAAAAGCCAATGCCGAAGCGATCCAAATGCTCGCAGAACGCGTTGAAGGCAATCTGTTAGCAGCGGTACAGGAAATTGAAAAACTGCATCTTTATGCGGAAGCTAATGTTATCGATGTCGATACTGTCTCCGCCGCGGTTGCCGATAATGCTCGCTATGACGTTTTTGGCTTAGTCGATCGCACCTTGGAAGGCGACGCCACCAGCAGTTTGAGAATGCTGCACAGTTTAAAAGCTGAAGGGACAGAACCGCCCGTCCTACTGTGGGCATTAAGCCGCGAACTTCGAACCCTTTACCATTGTGCCGAACAGATACAACAAGGCAACGGTATTGAACGGATTCTGCAAAACCAACGCGTATGGGATAAACGTAAACCTTTAATCAAAAACGCATTGCGACGTTTAACCGTTCAGCAATTACAATTGTTGATTAAACTCGCCCATCAAATTGACCAGTCGGTTAAGGGTATGGTGAAAAAACAGAGTTGGGATTTGTTAGAACAATTGGTCTTGGCGCTGGCGGGAAGGCCGGTTAATTTGCCGGTTTGAAGTATACCCTAACGCTGCATACATTTTTCAATCCAGGAGCTTTTAGGGCGGGGGGCCTTTAGCGTAATAGAGAGCCTTCAGCGTAATAGAGGATAGCGTCGCACGGACCTATTGTTTATAAAAAAGTTCTGGTTTGAGCGTAGCCCCCTCTACGTGATGTCCAGAAAATCGACTACGGCGTTAGAAACACTGCTGTTATATACCCAAAGAGGGTAAAGAACATGGCCGAAACAGGCTTGGATCCTGTTGCGCATTTAATGGAGTCGCTAGAAGAAGATAGCGGTGACCTGTTGCTTTGTCGCTGCTGTAATGCCGCTATTACCCGCAGCAGTGAAAAAATCGAGATTGGGATTTCCCACCACTATCGTTTTACTAACCCAGCGGGTATTAGCTACAGTATCGGCTGCTTCCGTAATGCATCTGGATGTTCGATTGTCGGTGCAGCAACGGATGAGGAAAGTTGGTTTGGCGGTTACAAATGGCAGATGGCAATCTGCAGCGAATGCCAGGAACATTTGGGTTGGTATTATCAAAATCGTAGAGAACGATTCTTCTTTGGCTTGATTCAGGACCGATTAATTATCGCAAGTACTTAAGGGTTATTGCTTGCTTGCCAGGGAAAAACGGCAATCGACCACCACCACATCCGATTGACGCAAACAGCCTGCCAATTCGTCAACGCTAATTAACCACTTGGACATGATCAACCTCTCAGACTAATTCGATGGCATAATTTTACGCCGAGGGTGTACAATCGGACAATAATAAAGGGGAGAAACCGTTGATTACAATTTTCGCCAACAATAACGCTAACTACCCTGCACTGGGCTATTCCGGTGCCCCATGCATTATTACGCAGTCCATTATTGCCCAACCCAATCAATCCGCCAGCTGGCAAACCAATAAGCAACTGATTCTCTGTCTGGGGATTTTCTCCGGTGTAATCGCCACTGTCTTTGGCTTACTGGGAGCCTGGCTTATTCTGCCCCTAGCCGGTATTGAAATTACAGCGCTTAGTGGCGCACTCTATGTTGTCTGTCGCAAACAGAACCTGCGTCATGTGCTGCACTTTTCTGGTGACCAATTGGTGATTGAAAAAGGCATTAACCACCCTGAACAGGTTTGGCAGTCCTCCAAACAGTCAACGTCAATTATTGTTGAACGACAGGCACATCCATGGGATCCCATTAAAATATCACTGACTTGTTTTAACGGTGCGGTGGTAGAGCAAATCTCTGTAGGTGATTTCTTAAACAAGGAAGATAGCCAACAGCTTCTGGAGGTTTTACGGCAGCAGGGTTTAATAGTTCGCAATGATAGCGTCAGCGGACAAATAGACCTATAAGCCAGGACATCTCATGCTACTGCATCAAAAATCAAGCGGCCCTAATGAACCCATAGTCAACCTGATTCAATGAAAAGATCCAACAAACAGCGTTTGTATACCTAAAGCGATTGAAATTTAGGTTTTAGAGTGCGTCGCTTTGGGTATAGATCTAAAAGCTCGACATTTATTTATGGTTAGTCCTTCCTTCACTGTTGTCTAGCACCCGCATAAGCAGTCAATATTAACAGTGTTGACAGATGACAAATCATCAACCTTTATACTACTATAGTAGCGCCTTTTTGAGGCCGCCCGTTAAGGCAGCCCAGATTCAGATAATCAATAATAAAACCATCAGGAGTACATCCTTGTCATTTTTAGAAGCCATTATCCTCGGCATTATCCAAGGTCTTACCGAATTCTTGCCGGTTAGCAGCAGCGGCCACCTGGAATTGGGTAAAGCTATTTTAGGGGATAACAGCCTACCTCAAGAAAGTATGATGTTTACCATCGTACTGCACTTTGCCACCGCTCTAAGCACGCTGGTCATATACCGCAAAGAAGTGGCGCGAATCATTAGCGGATTATTTCAATTTCAAAATAATAAGGCATTACATTTCTCACTAAAAATTGTTATCAGCATGGTGCCTGCGGCCGCTATCGGCATATTCTATGCTGAAAAAATGGTGCTATTGTTCGACAAGCAAATTCTGCTAGTAGGCTGCATGTTGTGGGTGACTGGCGTGTTATTGTTTGTCGCTGACCGAGCAGCAAACACCAACAAAGAGGTCACCTTCCTACACGCTATTTTTATTGGCATATCCCAGGCCATTGCTATCTTACCGGGTATCTCCCGCTCGGGAGCCACTATTTCCACCTCGGTATTACTCGGTGTCGATCGCAGCAAAGCCGCCAGCTTTTCATTTTTAATGGTAGTCCCCTTAATCTTCGGCAAGATCGCCAAGGACATAATGGACGGTGGCTTTCACATCAACAACGATCAAATGGGGGTACTCGCTATTGGCTTTATCACTGCGTTTATCACCGGTTTAATCGCCTGTCAGTGGATGATTAAACTGGTACGCAACGCACAGTTAAAATATTTTTCCTATTACTGCTTTGTTGTCGGCAGCGGGGCAATTATTTATAAGTTGGTTTAGTGCGCTAGTCATATTGGATAATGTTTTCCGACAGCATAAAAATATCATCGCCATTATTTACCAATACGCCGAAAGGACATTGATTTTTTACCACAAAATCTTCCAGTGTTCGCAGTTGATTTTTGGGCGTTGAATACGACGCTTTAATTTCGATAGGAAGCGTGCCAAAGCGGCCTTCCAGAATGAGATCGATCTCTGCGTGACTGCAGGTTCGGTAGTAATAGTATTGATACGTGATCAACTGATCTTGTAAGCCTTTCACTATTTGCTCAATCACGAATTTTTCCTGAATAATTGGGGTCAGATGAACATTTCATTAATCAACAATTCTACCCCTTCTTTTTAGGTCGTCCCGCCTTCCTGGGTGTTACCCGGCGGCCGTGCAATAACTCAACCTCATCTTTAAACTGCTCAC
>JAZFYA010000360.1:0-8809 GCA_036443315.1 Pseudomonadales bacterium | reverse complement strand
AGCCACCCTCGGTAGTCTAACCCCTCACCAGGGCGTGGGGTTCCAACCGAGTGAGGGGTTAGACTACCGAGGGTGGCGGCGGGATACTACGGTCACAAGCCGTTAACAGCGCTGCCCTTAAGTCAGTACCATTCGAGCCTGACTCCTTTGATTTTATCTCATGATTTGTAAGCGATGGTCGATTATAATCCCCCTACAACTAGCGCTTATTGTCGCTTTCATTCTATTTATCAGGTATGTCATTGAAGAAATTAAATGTTCTACAGCTTTGCCACGATAGTAAAGGGCCTTTTGTTCCTATTTGTGCCATGTACCAGAAATCGTTTGATCCTGAAAAGTATGAAGTCCATACCGTTTTTTTACACGACCCCTATTGCGAACAGCATGTCAACAGCCTTCAGGGCTCAGAGGTCCATTTTTTAGACTTAAAAGCGAAATCAATTAGAGGGCGTAAACTACTAGCCGCCTTAAAAATCGCCGCTTTTTGTCGCCGCAACAATATTGATCTCATTATCGCTCATCGTTACAAAGCTATCTATATCGCGGGCATCGCCAGCCTATTTACATCGATCAAGGTTTGGGGCGTCGCCCATACACCTAACGTATTCGCCAAGCCAAACCGAAAGTTTTTTTTGCAGCACATTTGCAAACATATCAACATCATTGGCGTCTCAAACAGTGTCACTAACAACGTATTGAGTACATGCCCAACGCTTCAAGACAAAAACCGGGTATTTAGTTTACCGAACTGTCTCGATGAATCGCGAGAAGGGGAATTACTCTCCCGCTCAGAAGCGAGGAAAGCCTTAAACATCAACAGTGATGATTATATTTTTGGCACGATCGGCCGACTTGTAGATGTTAAAGCCCATGACGTTTTGCTAAAAGCGTATGCACGCGCCAAACTAAATGATTCGAAGCTTGTTATTATCGGTGGTGGTCGACTACGAACCGAGTTACTGCAACTAGCCACATCCTTACACATTAAAGAGCAGGTTCTTTTTACTGGTCATGTGCCCCAAGCAGCAAGGCTGCTTAAAGCATTTGATACCTTTGTATTTTCATCCACTGATGATGAAGCCTTTGGGCTGGCAGTATTGGAAGCCATGATGGCAAAGGTACCGATTGTTTGCAGCAACGCCAAAGGACCTACCGAAGTTATTGGCAATACCGGCATTAGCTTTCGACAAGGTAATGATGCTGAGCTCGCAATAAAACTGTTAGAAGTTTATCAATTAACACCTACTGATCTGCAAGCCTTAGCAGAAAAAGCGTATTCACGCTGGCACACGCACTACTCTTCTAAAGCTTTTACCAAGCGATCTTTGGCGTTGTTCGCGCCATCAGAACACCGATAGGCAACCAAAAAATTAACCATATTTCTTCTGGATGACTAAATACCCGGTAACCATCAAATAGCATATAGACTAAGCCTAAACATAATAAAACACGCCAAGGTAGTAAATTAATATTTTTTATATCTGCAGATAACACAGATGCTATCATGGCCATCAATGCCATCAGCCCCAATATACCACCATGAAACAATGTTGTTATGTACACACTGTGAGGATGGTGAAATGTCGTCGCACCGACCTGAACGGCCTCATCCGTTTGCAATCCAAACCCCAGCAATGGCGAGGTCGATATTGTTTCAAGAGCAGCCTTCCATATATCTATGCGAATATCATATAAAGAAAAAACTCGACTATCACCATATTGAGTGGCAAAAAAAGTCACTGTCACAAAAAGCGCAGCCATTGAGAATAGTGCTCGATTACCCCTGAATAAGATTAGTGACAGACATATTGAAAAACCTAATGATAATAAAGGCCCTCTACTTTGACCTAACACCACCACAGCGAAGCAAATAAGTGCAGCAGCTAAAAAGACCCAACTTTTTTTATCTGTCCCCTTTAAAAAAACCATCAAGGAAACCAGACCGGCCACGCTATAAATTATAGCTAGCAATATAGAGTTTGCAGTAATGCCAATGCCTTCCATACGATGATGCACAGTATAGGTTGACAGCCAAAAAAACAGCTTGTATATAGCCGACAGACTGGCCGCCAGCAATGCATAGGGCAAGATTTTTTCACCCACCGTATCTATTTTCTCTACACTTATATTGATTACCAATAGAAAACCGACGACATACAATATTCTTTTGACATTGTTCGCACAAGCATCCTGATCGAATGCATTCCACATAGTGCTAACAAGCATTAATAAAGAAAATATGAAGAAATATTTATAATTCACTATAAATATTTTTATATTGGCCAGTTTATTCTCAACGAAAAAAAAGGTAACCACTAGAGGCAGAAGAAGCAAAACATAAAATATATTATTTAGCGATTTTGTTGTTGGCGCCCAATAAAATCCAGTGACAAATACCACCAATGCGAAAAAAAACCAATTCCTCTGCAATGACTTTAAATAGACCTTAGCTTTGAATGCATTCATAACTATAAAAACTATACCTTTCACTATACTTTTCTAAATCCCTTCTAAAATATATCTGCCGGCTTACGGCCATATTTTTGTCTGTGCTTTGTTTGAAATCTACGTATTAAGGGTAATATTTCTACCAGGACATCATCCCCATTAACGCCAGTCTCAACACAATATTTATCAAAAACAAACGCCATATCTTTTTTGTCAGCCTCTACCTCAGACATACCAACCAACAATCGCGCAACGTCCCGAATCGGCGAAAGACGACCCGATGCTTTGCCAAAACTATCAAGATCCACAAAATGAAGCTTTCCATCCGCATACAAAATATTATTTAACTTGACATCGCCATGGACATAATTAGCTTTGTGTAACATCGCTAACGTACCCACAAGACTCCCTAACAAACTCTCTTTCTGTTGCTGACTTATTATCTTATTTTCGGTGAAAACTTCAACTAGCGTTTTAGCACTATCAATAAATTCACAGAAATGAAAACTCTCCCAATAACACCATTTGATTCGTCGGGAGATAAACCCCAGTGAAACAGGTGTGGCCTGACCCGTCTCGGCAAAATTTTGAGACTGGTGATGAGCAAGCAACGCTCTACTACCCACAAGCCAACGTCTTAATGTCGCATAGAGCCCTTTCTCACTATAAACTTTTCCGAAAATCTTCTTTCCAGTGGTCAGCTCACCAATAATAACTCGACGATTGTTTTCATCTTTAATGACGTTAGCTGTAGAGACAAAATCATCAAGCTTTGCATCATCTAACAACCCACCGATACCATTACCCTCCAAAACCAAACTCCTGCAATACTCACTGCAGGAGGATGTATACTTTTTATTATTCCTCCCAAATAACGACAACCTCAGCAAACCTTCATTGATGAGCGCATCGGCATCTCTAGACAAAAACCTTTGTTTTAGCTGCAAAACTTCTGCAACCAAGTAACGCTTTGTATACTTGGAGCTTTTAATTTTTATAGTATTACTCAACTGATTGGCAGCTCTATAGCCAGCAATAAACTCAACATACTGTCCCGCATGATACAGTGCTGTCAGCAATTCTGAATGTCCTTCCATCATTATTCGGTTAATATTATTACCCAGGGCAGCGACCACTTGTGTATTACTCTGGAGTTTATCGCACAAAACATCCTGTTGCTTTGCCATCTTATACCATTGATCTCTAGCTCTATCGCTAGCAACCGTTCTCACATAACCAACATGAGAACCACAAAATATAAAATCCAGCTGACACAATAAGCGGATAAATAATTCAATATCCTCCCTATTAGTAAGACCCTCATTATACATTCCGACTTGAATCATGGTTTCTTTTTTTAATAAAAAACTATTGGTGCAAATAGTTTTTTTATTTTGAATATACGCATCCAGAGACAACGGTGCGCGTTCTGCGAGATAAGCAAATAATTCCTTTTCATCTTCATCACTAATGTCCTTAGGTCGACAAACTCCAAATGAAACACCATTAAACTCCGGGCTATTACTATAAACTGCCAACCTCGACTTAATCGAATCCCGCAAAAAAACATCATCCGAGTCTAAAAAGCAGACAAAGTTAGACTCGGCAGATCTTATTCCCTTATTTCTTGAGAAAGACTTTTCCCTGTTTTCCTCGTTACACAACAATCGAATCGAATTACCATATTTTTCTTGCAAATATTGCGACGTATTATCGGTAGAGGCATCATCAACAACGATACATTCTACTCGGCCATGTGTTTGCGACAACACAGAATCGATAGCATCGCAAACAATTGGCCAGCGATTGTGCGTTGGAATAATGACAGCAACACTATCGTCGTACATCATCTTTCTCTAATACAATAGGGTGCATGCTCATGCCCGCCTGGGTAGCGCCAGTACATTGCAGTGTGTTTTTCTCGTTGTATCTATCGTCAAAGCTTTCTGCTCCACGCACTTGTATTCGACGAGTTTCAGGGATCGAAGAATTGACCGGTATCAAAAAGTCACTCTCTGTTCGAACCAACTCTTCAACCTGTTGCGTTTTTAACAACTTCTTCACGTTATTTCGCGCCCATGGCAACCAAATATTACCAACAGGAAAATGGTATTTTCCCCTGTAATATGCTCTTAGCTTTCCAAGCTCTTTCATAACCATTCCTTTAATCACCTCTTAAACTACCCATCTATAGCAGCCTTGGATCCCGCTTAAAATCTCTTTGGTATAGTTTTACAGCGCGGCGCTCTACCTGCCTAAAAAAATCACCTTGATCAAATAAAATTTGTCTCAATGGCTGCAGATAATACACTTTCAGGAACCGATAAACATCTCGCTTAGTTATTCCAATATCCAACGCCGAAAAATATATACTGCCTACATCTTTAACCAACCAGCGCATTGGAATTGGAACTACATCCCTAATTTGTGCCCGATGTAAATCTACTAAAAACAGCCGAATGGCCTCTGGCTTCAATTGCTCAACACCGCCTGAAATATCTAATAAAAAATGGCAGATATAAAGATCTCTATGGTTGATGCCATTACTGTGTAAAACCCGTGCAATTTCCGCCACCTTTTCAATCAACGCCTTTTTTACAGCAAAGGATGGAGGATTATCCGGCCAATCTTCTGCGAACTTGGCAAGACTTAAAGTGCCGGTTAATTCTTCTGTCAGAATAAATGAGTGCTGTGCCGCCGGATTCAAGCCTTTTTTCCCATAACTAACAGCGTTCAGTGTATCCAAGCCGATCTCATGTAAGCGGTTAATTGCCCGCCATTCATTGGTCGCACCAACAACTGGCAAGCGCAACTGGATGAGATTCTTAAAAACCTCTCGCCAACCTACCCCTTCATGCAGTTTTGCATAAAACCCATTGCCATCGATTTCAAAGCGCTGGGTGGTACGCCCCTCTTTGGAGCGAACCACCTCGCCGTTAATCCCTTTAACTTTTGCGAAGGGATCTGCATCACCCAACCACTTTTTAATAATGTCAGAACGAATGATTACTGACATCGTTGTTCACCAATCGCTTCTATTCGCTCAGCGACCCTTTGCGGTCGTGAATAAATATCCGCGCTAGCTGCAAACGCTGCACAGTGGCTGCGCCAATCATCCCGGCTATTTAATAAATGCTTTAACTGTTGATTCATTACGTGTTGACTAAAGGGTTCCGACACTACCACTCCTAAATCATTCTGTTCTATATAAAAGGCATAGCCACAAATTGCCGTACAGATAACAGGTAAACCTGCGACAACCCCCTCCAATAGAGCATTACCGGTATTCTCCAGATAAGCGGGATGGGCTAAACAATCGGCAGCAAACAGCAAGTTCGGGACATCATCCCGCTGGCCAACAAATAGTACGTTATCATGTATTCCCAGGTTGGTTGCCAATTTTTCATAGACGGGAAGACGTTTATCTCGGCCGATAACGACAATTTTGGTGTTGTGCTTTTCTGCGTTGGGTAGCGCAGCCACCGCTCGCAATAATCTATCCAGCCCTTTACGCTTATAGTCCGAACCCAGAAAGGCGATTAACGTTTCTTTTTCCGACACATTCAACTCACACCTAACCGATTTACCAATAATGTCGCTGGCCTCGACTCTTACCCTTGTTCGGCTTATTCCTGGAGGCATCAAGTGAAAACGCTGCTGCTGCGTTGCGTAATATTTTTTAAACGCATCGCCCTCACTCGCTGATAGCAATAGCACCTCTGTAGAGGATCCCTGGTCAAAAACCGCTCGCTCGTATTTCAACGACCAGCGACTGCGTGGCGTCAAACGATATAGCCAATGCTTATCTTTATAAACTTTAGTCGCAAAACAAGTATCCGCACAGTAATATACATCCAGTCCCGGCATTTTATTAAAACCCACAACAAGGTCGACTGGCCGCTGTAACAATGATTTTTGTAGCGCTCGATAAATACTGTGGTTTTTACTGTAATTGGTAAAACCTGTTGTCGGCAAAATGACCACTTGCAAGCCTTCTGGGCGTTCGCCCTCCCATGAGCCAGTGTAAATGACGACATCATGACTGCGTGCCATTAATTCCCGGGCAATCGCCAGAAAGTTGCGTTGTAAACCGCCATAGGGAAAATATTTAAATAAACAGAGTGCCAACTTCATCCGTCAGCAACCCGCCGCTTTATACAATTTTTGATTGCCGTCAGGCTGGGTTTTAAAACGTTTATGCACCCACATATATTGTTCCGGTGCCTTTCTAATCGCCTGCTCCAGGCTCTGGTTCACCAATTTTGCATCACGGGTTTCATCTCCGGAAGGAAATTCCGGCATGGCTGTAATCTCCATGGTATAACCGGAATTATCGGCATTGCGATAATGCGCCAACATTAAAATGGGTGAATTATTCAACCGGACCATTTTTGATGTAGCGACAATAGTTGCTGCAATGTGGCCAAAGAACGGCACAAATACGGCGCCTTTGCTGCCAAAATCCTGGTCCGGCGCATACCAGAGACAGCGATTTTTTCGTAAGCCTCGCACCATTTGACGGAATTTTTTACGGTCTATCACTTGAGTAAAATGGGAGCGCTTTTTACACATCCAATAGTCCAGCAGTGGATTGTTATGGGGACGATAAACACAATCAAAGGGTTTACCATAAAATGAAAATAATAACCCTCCCAAGTCCAGGGTACTAAAATGACCACCCAATAACATGACACCCCGCTCCTGTTTAAGCGCCTCTTCCAGTAATTCAAAACCTTTAAAGGTAGTCATTGCGGCTATAGCTTGCTTGTCACCCCAATAGGACCAGGCGGTTTCCACCACACCGATAGCATTGGCCTTAAATATTTTTTTGACTAATGCGCGCTGCTTATGAACCGATAGCTCCGGAAAGCACAAGCGAATATTCACCTCCGTCACCCGCCGGCGCTTGACGGCAAGTCGATACAAAAGTGAGCCTATGCTGCGACCTACGGCAAGTCCCGCCTTAAAAGGTAACAATGCGAATAAACGTAACAATAAAATAAACAACCATGTCCGCCAATAAGCCGGGGCTAAAAAATCCGTCCATTGTGCGTGTGCTTGTTTGCTTATAGCTTGTTTACTCATAGCTTGTTTACTCATAACAACGGATACTCATAGCAACTGATCCAGGGCTGTGATAACACGATCTGCGCTTATGCCACGCAGACACTTCATTGGGTTGTGTTTTTCATGCAATGGACACTGCCGCTGAAAACAGGGGCCACAGTCGACCTCTAATTGCTCAATGGCCACTTTATCGCTAAGGGGCGGAGTAAATGCTGGCGACGTTGGCCCATACACCACGGCCATCGGGCGGTCGAGGGCGGCCGCAATATGCATCAACCCGGAGTCATTACTGACCACTGCAGATGCATGGGATAAAATATCCACCGCTTCAGCCAACGTTGTTCGTCCCGCCAAATTAATACAGTTTTCTTGTTGAGTCGTTGCTAAGCCCACACTAATCATGTCGGCCACCGGCTGATCGTTAGCGGAGCCAAATAATACCACCAGCCACCCCCGATCAATAAAGCGCTTCGCTACTGCAGCGAAATGCGTTGCGGGCCAGCGCTTGGCGGGACCAAACTCAGCACCAGGGCACAACGCTAGTAGAGGTTGATCTGGGTTGATAGCGTATTGCTTAAGCAGACCATCAATAGTGGCCGAATCGATTTGCAGGGCTGGCCGCGGCAAGCGTTCAGGTAAGACGGCACCCACCTCATAAGCTAAAGCCACAAAGCGCTGCACCATTAACGGATAGGTTTGTTTATTGAGCAGGCGGATATCATTGAGCAAACCGTAGCGCATTTCACCCCGCCAACCGGTGCGTTTTGGAATATTGGCAAATAACGGCACCAGAGCCGACTTTAAAGAATTGGGCAGTAATATACTTTGAGTATATTTTTCCGGCTGCAAACTTTTTCCCAACCGGTAGCGCATAGCCAGTTCCAGCTTACCGTGCCCAACAGGCATCGAGATACCACGGCGCACTTCGGGCATGCGCTGAAGAATCGGCAAGCTCCAGCCGGGAACCAATACATCGATAATACACTCGGGATGCTGTTGTTTAAGGGCAATAAATAAAGATTGCGCCATTACCATATCGCCAACCCAGGAAGGACCGACGATGAGAATTTTATTTTCGGTTAGTGACATGTAGAGACGTTACATTCCCAACGAGTGCTTCACATTGTCCAGCGACAAAAGTCTAGCTAAGAATCCAGCCATAAGAACCTAGCTAGTGTCCATCCATAAACTGCTGTCATTCCCGCGTAGGAGGGTGTCGCAAAAGGGTCCAAATTTAAATTTTGCACCTCTACAACCCGCATGAAACGGGAGGTGCGTTTTACGGGAAGCCCCT
>JAZFYA010000359.1:0-12194 GCA_036443315.1 Pseudomonadales bacterium | reverse complement strand
TACAAAAGCACCGTAGTCGGTCAGGTTCTTAACGATACCTTTAACAGACTGACCTTCCTGCAGGGTTGCCAACAATTCGTCACGCTCAGCGCTGTTGGCATCTTCCATTACTGCACGGCGCGATACCACAACGTTGTTGCGCTTCTGATCCAGCTTAATAACTTTAAACTCTAGCTCTTTACCTTCAAGATGAGTGGTTTCGCGTATGGGTCGTACATCAACCAAAGAACCGGGCAAGAATGCGCGGATAGAACTTACATCAACGGTGAAACCACCTTTAACCTTACCGTTGATAACACCGATAACCACTTTTTCAGCGGTATAGGCGGCTTCGAGGACTTTCCAGGCTTCGGCGCGCTTGGCTTTTTCGCGGGACAGTTTGGTCGCACCCCAACCGTCTTCAACCGCTTCCAGCGCTACCTGAACTTCGTCACCAATTTCCAGTGCTAGCTCGCCACTTTCACTAACAAATTCACTACGGGGAATGATGCCTTCTGATTTTAAACCAGCGTGGACTGTAACCCAGTCACTATCAATATCGATCACTACACCGGTTACAATCGAACCGGGCTTCATATCAATAGTATTTAAACTTTCTGCAAATAATTCCGCGAAACTTTCGCTCATCTTGAATATACCTTTATTTAAAGCTGGCAGTACCGACCTGACTTTACTCTGATTTGCAGACCTAACCGCCCTCCATAGGACCAGCTCCTATGGGCCATTTACAAAAAATCCACTCGTAGCGACAGCTGGAGTCTCACCGCGAACAGAACCATAAACCCTTTCATTATCATGCACTTATGTAAGGATAGTTAAACAGTGTTTAACATGACTAAGTACTTGTTCCAGCACAACGTCAATCGTGGTTGCCGTACTGTCGATGACGATAGCATCAGCAGCCGGCTTTAGCGGGGCGACTTTGCGGTTCATATCCCGCTCATCACGCGCTTTGATGTCCTCCAAAAGGGCGGCGAGATTAACACTTCCACCCTGTCTTATCAACTGCTTATAGCGGCGCTGGGCGCGCTCCTCGGCGGAGGCAGTGAGGTAGATTTTTACCTGGGCGTCAGTGAAGATTACCGTACCCATATCACGGCCATCGGCAACCAGCCCCGGCATGGTTGCAAACCCCCGTTGCAGCCTTTTTAAGGCATCGCGAACACTGCTATAAACGGCCACTTTTGAGGCCAGTGCCGCGGTGGTTTCGGCACGAACTTCGGGACTGATGTCCTCTCCATTCAAAATTACCGCTGACGGCTCCCCCCCCACGGAAGGACGAAACTCTACATTGAGGTTGGCTCCAAGCTGGGCCAAGACTACCTCATCATCTAAAGACAGGCCTTTCTTCTCAGCCGCCAAGCCTACGATTCGATAAAGTGCGCCACTATCCAATAAATGCCAACCTAATTCACGGGCCAGCAACTGGCAGAGAGTACCTTTACCGGAACCGCTGGGACCATCGATGGTGACAATGGGTACGCGCCTCTTGGGAAGATTAGGGTTATCGGCGCTAGAGTGGTCAGGACCGGGCATCAGACTTTAACCTCAACATGGATTCCTACCCCACCGGCCAGTTCGATAAAGTTGGGGAAGGAAGTCGCCACATTGTCACAACTTTCTATTGATATAGGCCCACTGGCTCGCAGTGCAGCCACGGCAAAAGACATGGCGATACGGTGGTCGTGGTGGCTATCGACTCGTCCACCAGTCATTACACGTTTAGAATCTAAACTATTTGCACCCAGGCCATTAATAATGGCGCCATCGACAGTCCCTTCTGCATCCACCCCCAAAGATTGCAAACCATCAACCATCACCTGAATACGATCGCTTTCTTTAACCCGTAGCTCCTCGGCACCGGTCAACACCGTAGTGCCTGCAGCGCAAGCGGCAGCAATAAACAGTACCGGGAATTCATCAATCGCCAACGGCACCTGGTCTTTTGGAATATTGATGCCTTTTAATGCTGCATAGCGAACCCGGATATCCGCCACCGGCTCACCACCCATCTCCCGCTCATTATTCACGCTGATATCGGCACCCATCTTACGCAGAATATTGATCACCCCTACACGGGTAGGATTAATGCCGACATGGCTAAGCGTGATATCCGAACCGGGAGCGATGGACGCGGCCACTATAAAAAAAGCCGCAGAAGAAATATCAGCCGGGACATCAATTGACCGGGCACTTAACTTGCCACCCCCGGTTAAGCTGGCCGTAGCCCCACCAACCCTGACCGGAAAACCAAAACCATTTAGCATCCGCTCGGTATGATCGCGAGTCGGCGCTGGTTCAGTGGTTGAAGTTTCACCGTCGGCATACAAGCCCGCCAGCAATACACAGGATTTTACCTGGGCACTGGCCATAGGTAAGTCATAATGAATCGCCTTAACCGAACCCTTACCGTTTATCGTTAATGGCGGCCGCCCTCCTTGCTCGGTTTGCACATCCACACCCATCAACCGCAGCGGATCAGCTACTCGCCCCATCGGTCGTTTGGACAAAGACACATCACCCGTTATAGTAGTGGCAAAGTTTTGCCCGGCCAAGATACCTGCCAACAAACGCATTGAGGTCCCAGAGTTACCGACATAGAGCTCACCTTTAGGTGCTTGTAAGCCCTGCAAACCAACACCGTGAATCGTCACCCGGCCCTTCTCTGGACCATCGATTTTCACCCCCATGGCGCGAAAAGCATTTATCGTTGCCAGTGCATCTTCACCTTCAAGAAAACCACTGACTTCAGTTGTACCCTCAGCCAGGGAGCCCAACATAATGGAGCGATGGGAGATCGATTTATCACCGGGTACTCGCACAGTACCCCGTAACTGACCTCCGGGGTTTGCTATAAATTCCAAGAGCTAATCCTTATTGTTACTCGCTAGTAGTCGTTGCTTGATTTTGTTTGGCTAACATTTCAGCAAAGTTATCGCGGGCTGTCTTGGCCCGCCCAAAGCGTGCCATGATCGCATCGCTATCGGCCCGTTCAATGGCTGAACGCAGTTGCGCTAAATTATCTGCAAACATATCAATAGTGGTTAACAATGCTTCGCTATTAGCCAGCGCAATGTCATGCCACATAGTCGGATCGCTAGAGGCAATACGGGTAAAGTCACGAAAACCACCGGCAGCAAAGCGAAAAATATTTTGCTTTTCTTTGCTGCTGGCAAGCGCATCAACCAGGGTATAGGCCAATAGATGTGGCAAATGGCTGGTAGCGGCTAACACTTCGTCATGCTCATCCACCGGCATTTCAACCAGCTTCGCACCCGTAGATTGCCAGAGCGATTTGATCGTTTGCAATGCGTCGGGGCTGGTCTCTTCGGTTGGCGTGAGTATCACTCGATGACTAACAAATAAATCCTTATTGGCCGCCTCTACACCGCTTTTTTCTGAACCGGCAATCGGGTGCCCCAGCACTAGGTTGGCTGGCACCGCACCAAAAGCAACTTTTGCCGCAGCCAGTAAATTACCTTTTACACTGGCGACATCGGTAATGATCGCCTCTTTATTAAGCCGTCCATCCCCATGTAATAACGCTAGTCGGCGCAGCATATCTGCCGCAATTAATGTCGGGGTGGCAATCACGATCACATCCGCACCAGCAATTGCCTCTGCCAAATCCAAGCTGTAGCGATCAATTACATCCATTTCCAGCGCTTTTTTCAGTGAACCTTCACGATGGCCCCAACCTACAACCTCACTGGCAAAGCCATTGGCTTTTAATGCCTTCGCCAGGGAACCGCCGATTAAGCCCAGCGCCAGGATGGTAATACGGTTAATGGATGCCGTCATGCTCGACTTAGCCTTTTTCCAGTTCTGTTAATATTTTCGTTAATTACAGTACGTTGTTTAGGGCTGATAACAGCACCGCGTTTTGTTCTTTTAAACCAATGGAAATTCGCAGATGATTGGGCATTTCATAAACGCCAACCGGGCGAACAATAACCCCTTCCTGCAATAGCTTTTGGTAAAGCACTGCGATATCCACGGCAAACTCTACTGCCAAAAAATTTCCCGCCGAAGGAATATAAGGCAAACCCAAGCCCTTAAAACCAGCTATTAACTGTTCCATACCCTCGCAATTAACTCGACGACCCTCTTCCAAATACTGCTGATCATCCAGTACCGCCAGAGCAGCAGCCTGGGCTAACGAGTTCACATTAAACGGAGCCCGCACACGATTAAGTACGTCAGTAATGTCTGTCGAAGCGATGGCATAACCCACTCGCAATGCCGCCAGGCCATAGGCTTTGGAAAAAGTGCGCGTCACAATCAGGTTCGGATAGTATGTTAATAACGTCACACCGTCTGGACACTCTCCGCCCAGGGCATCCCCAGCAATGGCGTATTCACCCCCGCGGGCATACTCAAAATACGCCTCGTCTAATACAACAAGAATATCGGTGGGTACTTTATCGAGAAAGTCCACCAACTGCGCTTCATTAACTATTGTTCCCGTTGGATTATTAGGGTTTGCAATAAAAACCAATCGGGTGTCATCGTCAATAGCATCCACCATAGCATTTAAATCGTGCCCCCACTGCATCGCCTTGGTGACGATGGCCCGACCACCACAGGACTGTACTGCCAGGGAATAGATCACAAAAGCGTGCTGCGAATAAACGGCGGACTTACCTGGCTCGATATAGACCCGGGTAATTAAATCGAGCACATCGTTAGAGCCATTGCCTAAAGTAATTTGATCAGCATCAACACCAAGCTTAGCGGATAAAGCACACTTTAATTCAAAACCGTTACTATCGGGATAGCGAACAATATCAGCGGACGCTTTTTCAATCGCCGCTAATACCTTTTTGCTGGGGCCAAGAGGGTTCTCGTTACTGGCCAACTTAACAATATGTTCAAGCCGCAGCTCACGCTGCAATTCTTCAATCGGCTTACCAGACTGATAGGGTCTTAGACCCTGAACGCCGTTGTTGGCTAAGGCGATATAATCACAACTCACCCACTATCTCCCGCACTGGATAAAGCGGGCCATTGTAAACTAATGTCAAAAAAATGTCCCCAGTCATATATACCCAAAGCGATTGAAATTTAGGTGTTATAGCACGCCCCTTTTTGCCCATGGCTGCGTTGTTTGAACTTGAAATATTGACATATTCCTGTGTTCAAACGCCTTGCCATAAACAAAAAGGGACGCACTCTAAAACCTAACTTTCAATCGCTTTGGGTATATCATTGCCATAATCTTGGAAAAAGCCGTTAAGTCTACCGCTTTTTCTTCGAGCTTAGTCTTCTAACTTAGTCTTCTAACTTAACAAATAACGTTGACAATATTTCATCGACCGCACTGTCATCCATGCCTGCATTATCTTCATCGCAGCTATAAGTGATTAATAACAGCAGGTTCTCACAGCGCAAATACCACTCCCTAACAGCCTCACCGTCTTCTTGATAATTAAAATAATATCCCTGCAACTCACCCATATTGACTGACTGACCCTTACCGTACTGTCGCTGTAAATCCTCGGTGTAGGACAATAACTCACCATCCTCAACATTGCCGCTTTCTTTTTGCATGGTAGTGATGGCAATTTCGCCGACACCATCTTCATCGCTAATTAGAACAGATTCATCATCCTGATCAGCCTCCCACTCCTCGGGAAGTTCGATAATCCACCACTGGCTTTCAACAACTCTCATTAAAAAATCCTCTGACTTTAGGACATCTCTATTAATGCTAAAGCCACTGCAGGTAAATCTCGGCGCATCACCAGTGCATCTTCCCGGCTTTTTTTAGCTGGATAATATTTTTTCCGCTCACCCACAGTAATAAAACCCAAAGATTGGTATAGCGACTGCGCATAAATATTGGAAACACGAACCTCCAAAAAACATTTAGCCATCCCCTGCGATATTTGCGACTCTAAACCTTGCTCCAACAGATATCGACCATAGCCTCTACGCTGCAGATCAGGATAGATAGCAATATTCAACAAGGTCGTCTCATCAAGCACACGAGAAAAAATTGCAAACCCTAACACGACTCCA
The DNA here is from genome assembly GCA_036443315.1 of Pseudomonadales bacterium. Taxonomy (GTDB): domain Bacteria; phylum Pseudomonadota; class Gammaproteobacteria; order Pseudomonadales; family Dasaniaceae; genus Oceanicoccus. Next base: position 6,173 of record JAZFYA010000359.1, on the reverse strand, counting down.
TCAATTTCCAGCACCACACAATCATTATTTTCGTTTAAGCTGCCAGCAAACTGCGACAACGGCCAGGGAAATGCTGCAGCGACAGATTCAACGGCAAAAACTGCACCTAAATCACTCTCTACCATGGCACGGAAATGCATCAGTTTTTCTTTAATACTCGATGAAGGCATTGTAAGTCCTTCCACACCTCACGCTTTAACTCCGGTTGCGCAAGCATACGATGGGCGCTTAGGGTTCGAATCAAGTGAACAGGCCATTGGGGATGTTGAATAAACTCTCCCACTGGCATAACTTCATCAACTAAATAACGGGCGACGATATCACCCATCACCAGAACATAGTGGGCGTCAAGCTGCTCTATTTGCTTGGCTAAAAATGCCTCCAACGTTTGCCGGACAGCCGTTTCACTTTGATCAATGTTGCTATTGCGTATCATCGGCCAGACAAACGTATCAATAGACAGTTGCTGTTTTCCTGCTCCGAGGGCAAACAACATATTGTGAATCAGACAACGATAATCCGCTGGATCTATATTGCTGGGCAGGCCATCGTCAATTATCAGAATATTACCCCCACGAATCATGGATAAAGCAAATCGTGGGATAGGCTGTTTGGCTGTTTGGGTTTTGCGAACCCGTGCCGCTGTGGCATTGGCTACTGTATTGACTACAGTGCTTTTTGGCTCGTCATTGAATAGTGCCTGCATCGCTGCGGTGCTGCCACTGGCATTTTTCTGCGCTGTTGGTGTTGCATCGGTGCTCACCGCTACCACATCATTAGCTGCATTGGCTTGAGATGCATTGACCTGAGATGCATTGACCTCAGCTACACAGGCCTGCCTTTCACCCAGCACCTCAACCCACTCTGGCATCTGACAAGGCTGAGATGCCAATGCCCCAGGCAATTGCAGGCGAGGGATGTAACAGTCGACACCCATCGCCTGCATATAAGCTTGGCGCTGTCGTTCGTTCATCGACTTCTTATACACCTTTCTGCGGATGGGCTTTTAACCTACCCGCATCCAGTAAATTCAGGGCATTTAAATAAGCCTTTACCGAAGCGACAATCACATCTGTATCCGCCCCTTGGCCATTAACGATAACACCCTCTTTTTCCAACCTGACTGTGACTTCACCCAGGGAATCGGTGCCTTGAGTGACCGCACTGACCAAATACAATTGTAATTCAGCTTGGCTAGCAACAATTTTTTCAATGGCCTTGAAAGACGCATCAACCAGACCGCCCCCCTCCGCCTCGGTGGGATGATCAACCGCGTTTATCTTTAACACCATCGAGGCTTTCGGTTTAACACCGGATTTGGATGTTGCTTCCAGATTGGAGAATTGGTATTTTTCTTCTATCTCCGGCGCAGTCACGTCACTGACCAAGGCCTGTAAGTCTTCATCGAAGATTTCGTGCTTTTTATCCGCCAATTCCTTAAAACGGGTAAAGGCTTCATTTAACGCTTGCTGCGTCCCAAAACTAATACCCAATTCCTCAAAACGTGCTTTTATCGCTGCGCGCCCAGAGTGTTTGCCCAACACCAGTTTGTTGGCCTTCCAGCCCACCGATTCGGCACTCATGATCTCGTAGGTCTCGCGGTGTTTTAACACACCGTCCTGATGAATACCGGATTCATGGGCAAAGGCGTTGGCACCGACAATAGCCTTATTAGGCTGTACAGGAAAACCAGTGATCGACGACACCAACCGGGAAGTGGGCACAATATGCAGCGGATCAACATGAGTCCTAACCGGGTACACATCGGCACGAGTGTGCACCGCCATGACCAGTTCTTCAAGCGAGGCATTGCCAGCCCGCTCCCCCAAACCGTTGATCGTACACTCCACTTGACGCGCACCATTCATCACCGCCGACAATGAGTTAGCCACCGCCAGCCCCAAATCATTATGACAGTGGGTGGAAAATACCGCCTTATCGGCATTGGGAACGTTTTCAATGAGTCGCTTGAACATTCGGCCATATTCTCCGGGCTCGCCGTAACCGACAGTATCAGGGATATTAATGGTGGAGGCTCCAGCATCGATCACCGCCTCAATAACGCGGCACTGGAATTCAAACTCAGAGCGACTGCCATCTTCCAAAGAGAATTCTATATCGTCGCGCAGGTTGCGGGCCAACGTCACCATGGCCACCGCACACGCCAGAACTTGGTCTGGCTGCATCTGCAATTTATACTGCATATGGATGGGTGAGGTGGCGATAAAGGTATGAATACGACCAGAGTTGGCATTCTTCAGCGCTTCGGCAGCCCGCTCAATATCGGTGGGGACAGCACGAGCCAAGCTACAGATGGTGCAGTCTTTCACTGTATCGGCCACCGCCTTCACCGCCTCAAAATCGCCGTGACTAGCGATCGCAAAACCAGCCTCGATGACATCAACACGCATTTTCTCCAGCAACTTGGCGATACGTACTTTTTCATCCCGGGTCATGGAGGCACCAGGGCTTTGCTCACCATCGCGCAAAGTGGTGTCAAAAATGATTAAACGGTCTTTATTGCTCATAATATGCGAGTTCTCAGTGTGAATGCTCATTGTGCCCTGCTGCACAGGATAAACTAAAAAGCCCCTAAAACTTAGTACAGGAACAGAATATCATCAGTAGTGCCCACTAAAGCTATTGGCACTGTATCAGCACCAAACCCTGGGTCAAAGTAGAAAAAACCGCCACGGACAAACCTTTGGAATATAAACGACTCAAACAGGTCGTTGCTTGATTGAAATTTAACCGGTTTTGCATTGATCTAGTCGCTTAACATTTTGTATCATTGGCTCGCGCCTTGTTATCGCTCGATTGTTATCGCTCGATTTGCTCATTATAACCCTAGAGCAGGATTGCTAAGAATAAGTATTATTCATTAGTTCTATATTGGCTATTCATTGGATTTTTTGATGATGCAAATGTTTCAAGGTATGGTAGCGAACCTTTTTGACAGCGCTCAATACGCACCATTAACCCTGTGATGACTGTTGGGAACAGTTGTTAGAGCGCACAAAAGTATAAATATTGTGGTTTCATCATACTGATTTCAGTATTTGTGTTCATTTATTCGGGCCTTAGCTGTGATACAGGCCCCTCAACCTAACTAAGGTCAACTTATGATTATTGGTATCCCCCGGGAACTGGTTGCCGGAGAAACCCGAGTCCCTGTTATCCCGGATTCGGTAAAACGCTTTGTCGATCAGGGTGCAGACGTTCATATTGAATCCGGCATGGGTGCGACTATACGCATTGATGACCAAGCCTATAAAGATGCAGGAGCCACCATCATCAGTGACCGTTCAGCGCTACTTAGCACTGCTGATATTGTGCTGCGACTGCGCAAACCACCGCTGGAAGAAGTGAGCCAGCTAAAGAAGGGATCACTGCAGATCTCCTTTCTCGACCCCTTTAATGAACACGAACTGGTCGACGCCTATGCAGCGGCGGGCGTAACTGCTATTAGTATGGAAATGATCCCTCGTACTACCCGCGCCCAGAAGATGGATGCCCTCAGTTCACAGGCCAGCCTTGCCGGTTATGCCATGGTAGTGCTGGCCGCTGAGCGGCTGGATAAAATCTTGCCGATGATGATGACCCCAGCGGGCACTATTTCGCCTTCCCGAGTGTTTATTATTGGCGCGGGTGTTGCCGGTTTACAGGCAATTGCTACCGCCAAACGCATGGGTGCTCGTGTTGACGCATTCGATACTCGCCCGGTAGTTAAGGAGCAAGTAGAGTCCCTGGGAGGTAAGTTTGTAGAGATCGACCTGGGTGAAACTGGCCAAACTGCCGGTGGTTACGCCAACGCACTGACTGAAGAACAGGTAAAACTGCAACTGGAAGGCCAGAAAAAAGTCTGTGCCCAGTCCGATATTGTCATCACTACTGCGCAATTATTTGGTCGCCCTGCACCCACTGTGGTCACCAAAGAGATGCTGGCAGCGATGCAGCCCGGCAGTGTAGTGGTCGATCTTGCGGTTGAATCCGGCGGCAATGTGGAAGGGTCTGTGGCGGGTGAAGAGGTGGAAATCAACGGCGTTACAGTTATCGGCCTGGCCAATATGCCCGGTCGTGTTGCCGCTAATGCCAGTCAGATGTATTCCGCCAACCTGCACAACCTGGTACTGGAATACTGGAATAAAGAGACCAAACAATTCGACCTCGACATGGAGGACGAAATCATCAAGGGCTGCGTCATCACTCATCAGGGCGCGCTGGTTAACGAAATGATTAAGAAAGCGAGGAGCTAATCATGGAAGCCATTTATTTATCATTTATTTTAATGCTCGCCATCTTTTTGGGCTTCGAGCTAATTGCAAAGGTACCGGCAACATTGCATACACCACTGATGTCAGGATCTAACGCCATCTCGGGTATTACCGTCGTTGGCGCTCTTACCGCAGCCAATAGCGGCAGTACTGAACTGGCCTTGTGGCTGGGTACCTCCGCTGTTGCTTTGGCCACTATTAATGTTGTCGGTGGTTATATGGTCACTGACCGCATGCTGGCCATGTTTAAGAAAAAGAATTAAGGAGTCAGCAATGACACAATCTCTCAATATTGATTTAGTAATTAACCTCGCCTATATCGTCGCGGCAATACTGTTTGTATACGGTCTGAAGATGCTAAGCTCTCCAGCCACTGCCCGTAAAGGTAACTTGCTGTCCTCTGTCGGTATGTTGATCGCCATCGTGGTTACCCTGCTCAACGAAATAAAATTACCCTGGGAAAATATTATCGGCGGCCTGATTATCGGCTCGCTGATTGGTGCCATCGCTGCTCGCAAAGTTGAAATGACAGGTATGCCTGAATTAGTCGCTTTGTTTAATGGCTTTGGTGGTACATCTAGCTTATTAGTCGGCTTAGCCGCGGTATTTATCCCCGGCAATAGTACCTTTACTAATGTCACCATTATTCTGTCTATTCTGATTGGTGGTGTGACGCTGACAGGCAGCCTTATCGCTTACGGCAAATTGAGTGAAAGAATGCCTAGTAAGGCGATCCAATTCAGTGGGCAACAGATTTTCAATGGCGCACTGGTATTGGCGATCCTGGTATCAGCCGTGATGTTTTGCCAACAACCCGGTATCGACAGCATTTGGCTAATAGCCGTTATCGGCCTATCTCTACTATTCGGCATTATGATTACCATTCCGATTGGCGGGGCTGATATGCCGGTGGTAATCGCCCTGTTGAACTCTTATTCTGGCCTGGCAGCCTGTGCGGCAGGTTTTGTCCTCAACAATAATTTACTGATTGTTGCAGGCTCACTGGTAGGTGCCAGCGGTTTAATCCTCACCAATATCATGTGTAAAGCCATGAATCGCTCGCTGAAGAATGTGCTGTTTAGTGGTTTTGGTGCCGCCAAAGTGGCTTCTGCAAAAATCGAAGGCGAAGTTAAGCCTATCTCTGCCGACGATGCCTACCTGATTTTGGAAGCGGCGCAGAATGTGGTTATCGTTCCTGGTTACGGCATGGCGGTAGCACAGGCCCAGCATGTGGTGCGTGAGCTGTCGGATCACCTGGAAGCAAACGGCTGTGAAGTACAGTTCGCTATTCACCCAGTTGCCGGTCGTATGCCCGGCCATATGAACGTATTGCTGGCGGAAGCCAATGTTCCTTACGATCAACTGGTGGAAATGGATATTATCAACCCGCAGATAAGCAATATGGATGTGGCAATTGTTATCGGCGCCAACGATGTGGTTAACCCGGCTGCTAACGAAGATGAAGGCAGTCCACTTTATGGCATGCCCGTAATCAATGTTACCGAAGCGCGGACTGTATTTGTGCTGAAACGCTCAATGGGTTCAGGCTTTTCCGGAGTTGATAATCCCTTATTCTTTGGCGATAACACGCGGATGTTATTTGGTGATGCGAAGGAGTCGATATCGCATATTGTTGGGGAATTTAAGGGATAATTTAGGGATAGATTTTCACTCTTAGCTCATAAGAAAAAAAGCCCGATTTTATCGGGCTTTTCTATGTGCCGTCATTACTCATAAAGCTGCGAACACAATTTATCCCAGAGAATATCAAAGTTCTCAATATTGTTCTCATAATAGGTTGTTTGTAACCCAGGGAAAATAAATCGCTGGTAATCGGCTATTACAATACCTTCTTTAATGAACTGCACTTCGCCGCAGGTTACCGCTGTGTTTTTAAAA
>JAZFYA010000358.1:0-6936 GCA_036443315.1 Pseudomonadales bacterium | reverse complement strand
TCAGAAGCCGTTGCTGCCACAATAATGGTGTGCTCCATGGCACCGTGCTCTTCCAGCTTACGGACTACCGCTGCGATAGATGACGCTTTTTGGCCAATCGCAACATAGATACATTTGATACCGGTACCTTTCTGATTGATGATGGCATCAATGGCAATAGCCGTCTTACCAATCTGGCGATCACCGATAATCAACTCACGCTGACCGCGACCGATAGGTACCATTGCGTCAATCGCTTTCAAACCAATCTGCACGGGCTGATCAACGGATTGACGTTCGATTACGCCAGGCGCAACCTTTTCAATAAAATCTGTTTGGGTACAATTAACCGGACCTTTTCCATCGATTGGCTGACCCAGTGTATTGACGACGCGTCCCTGCAGTTCAGGACCTACAGGCACTTCCAGTACGCGACCGGTACACTTACAAGTCTGGCCTTCAGCCAAGCTTTGATAGTCACCCAAAATAACCGCACCGACAGAGTCGCGTTCCAGGTTCAACGCCATTCCATAGACGCCACCTTCAAACTCGATCATCTCACCATACATTGCGTTGGTAAGACCGTGGATACGAATGATGCCGTCAGTTACCGATACCACGGTGCCCTCATTTTGGGCTTCGCTAGACACATCGAGTTGATCGATACGGCTTTTAATAATGTCGCTAATCTCGGATGGATTCAGCTGTTGCATGTTTGTTTCCTCAAATCCCGTTCACGTTTTATGCGTTCGGTTACTTTCCGTTAATTAGGCATTCATTGCTTCGGCAAGTTTGTTTAAGCGCCCACGAATACTGCCATCGATAACGACGTCAGCGGCGCGAACAATGACACCACCTAGCAGGGTTTTATCGATAGAGGTTTGCAGGTTAACATCACGCTCTAACTTAGCGCTTAAAGCCGTAGCTAATTTTTCCTGGATAGCAGCATCCAACTCAAAGGCGGTTGCTACTTCCACGTCGACACTCTTTTCACGGTTAGCTTTAAACTGTTCATATAAAGCAGAAATCTCTGGCAACAAAACTAAACGCTTGTTGTCTGCCAGTACTTTAATAAAGTTTTGAACCTTGCCGGATAAACCGTCGCCACACACTGCAATAAAGTGCTGCGCTTGTTGTGCAGAGGTCAATGAAGGTGCAGATAAAATTTTCACCATATTGTCCGCTTGGGCAACCGCCGCCGCTAACACTAATTGATTCGACCACGCGGCCAAATCTTCAGTAACAGCATGTTCGAATGCTGCTTTCGCGTAGGGTCTTGCTAGGGTGCTTAATTCAGCCATACTAAAGCTCCCTTACAAACCCGCGGCCAATTTTTCGACCAACTCTTTATGCACACCTTCATCGATAGACGCTTCCAGCACCTTTTCAGCACCGATTAATGCCAAACCAGCGACCTGCGTACGCAGAGCTTCTTTGGCACGATTAACTTCCTGTTCAATTTCTGCCTGCGCAGCAACTTTTAAACGATCACCCTCTTCTCGGGCAGCGTCTTTGGCTTCATCAACGATTTGATTCGCACGCTTGTTGGCGGCATCGATAATATTAGCGGCTTCTTCTTTCGCTTCACGCAGTTGCTGTATCGCTTTTTCCTGTGCCAGTTCTAAATCTTTACCCGCACGGTCGGCAGCTTCAAGCCCATCACGGATCTGATTCTCACGTTCATCCATAGCATTGCGAATTGCAGCCCAAACGAAGGCTTTACAGAACCACACAAAAAACAGAAATGTGATGGACTGGCCAATCAAAGTCAGATTAATGTTCACGCCGACACCTCAGCTTATTTACGGTGGTACTTGTTTACAGTGGTATAAGTATAAGTCGATGAAAGTATTTCCGTAACTTATGTAGCTGCAGCTAAAGGTGGAACCAATACAAACAGAACATACATACCGATACCAACGCCGATCATAGGCACCGCATCCAACAAACCCGCTATTAGAAACATTTTACCCTGTAGCATAGGCGCCATTTCTGGCTGACGCGCTGAACCTTCCAGCAGCTTACCACCCAACAGACCAAAACCAATAGCAGTACCTGCGGCACCCAGACCAATCAAAAGAGCAACGGCGATCAATGCAAGACCCATTTTTCTATCTCCCTCAAGTTAAATTAAAAAGTAGTTAAATAGCTATTAATAAACAGCTAAGCTAATAAACAAAAATTGTTTAATGTTCTTCGTCGACGTCGTGTGCCATCGCCATATAGACGATGGTTAACACCATGAAAACAAAAGCCTGTAACGCGATAATCAAAATGTGGAAAATCGCCCAACCCATTTGCAACACGCCTGCCAATGCTCCCAGGAATAATCCAGCACCAAACATAGCCGCAATCAGGATAAAAATCATTTCGCCAGCGTAGAGATTTCCAAACAAACGCAGGCCCAGAGAAATCGGCTTAGCAATTAAGGAAACCGACTCGAGAAGCAAGTTGAATGGAATCAAGAAGATATCTACATACCATGTTCCGGAGTGGAACGGGTGCAGTGTCAGCTCTTTAATAAAACCCACCAAACCTTTTTCTTTGATACTGTAGTAAATCATAATACCAAAAACGGTAAAGGCCATGCCCAGGGTAATATTGGGGTCAGTGGTGGGTACTACTTTAAAGTAGAAATGAGGGTTGCCAGTAACTATTGCCATTAGATGGGGAATCCAATCTACAGGGATTAGATCCATCAAGTTCATAAAGAAGATCCAAATAAAAATGGTCAACGCCAACGGTGCTACATAGGGATTTTTATAGTGAAAAATATCTTTAACATTGCCATCAATAAACTCGATAATCATTTCGATAAAATTTTGGAACCCTGTAGGGACGCCAGAATGAATAGATTTGGCAACTGAGCGGAACAATAGGGCAAAGACTAAACCTAAAGTGAGAGACCAAAACATGGAATCAACGTGCACCGCCATGAAACCCATTTCGGAAATTTCTGCATCGTTGTGAGCCAGAACCCATGTATCGTGCTTTAGAGTATGTTGCTCACCATGGGAATCAGTACGCACAAAACCTTCTGGCAACTTGCCATAGGTCATATTGGTAAGGTGATGCTTGATATAGCCTTCAGTGGTTAATGTGTCACCAGACATGCTGCTCTAAACCTTTTCTCATGGTTGCTTGATTGAAAGTAACAACAGTGGCTAACGTAACCAACGGAAATTAAAAACCACCCCCAAAAAACTATTTTGCCTTTTTTAAACCACTCAGTCTCAAACCACTCAGTGTTTAATAAAACGCAACGCCAAAATCCAATTAAACGCCATCATCACACTATAAGTCAGAAAGATGACAACGACCTCTAAGGGTTTAATCAGCGCAAATACACCGGCAAACATTATTGTTGTCAGTAAAAACTTTCCTGCCTCTCCTCGATAAAATGACCGGGCAACATCCCCTGCGGCTTGTGCCCCCGAATACTGGAATGCCCGGCACGCAAAATATGCATTTGGAGCGATAGCAATTAGGCCGCCGAGAAAAGCCGAGTAGGCCATAACCCAATCAATCAACAGCAAACCGAAAGATCCCAATAACAACACGATGATTTGTGCACTAAAGATTGGCAACAAGGGAGGTTTTGCTAGCTGGGCGCCTTGGGCAGTAGGTTGATTCAACTGCACACTCACTCTCACTGGCCCCTGCTAATGCCTCACCCTGGGTCTTCCTATATTAAAGAATCTCTACTCTTTAACCCTTTAGTATTAACGCTGCAGCCTGACAATAGTCGGCAGTTTAATATATCGTCTACTCAAAGGCGGGCGCATTATAGGAATAATAATGGTGCGATTCAACTTTATTGTGGTTGTTCTGCCATTAAATCGTTATTGCTAGTTTTAACCAAATTGCTAAGCAGAAGCAGGATGTAAACGATACTTAACGCCTTCCTTATTATCTAGTGCATCATTATCCTAGAAAAAGCAGGTGGATCTAGGGCCTGTCTCGTGACGCGCTTTTCGCGGAGTGTTTCTGGTACTGCTAACGCCTAATACACTGAATCTAAAGCTTTTTTGGCGATTTGACCTCCCGTATGAGTATATGGGTGATATTGCTTTCGCCCATGCTTTTCAAAAAACTCTAACTTCAGCACCTTACAACGTCCTCGCTACGATGGGCCTGCCCCGTGAGTACAACGAGTGCTTTGGGTATAGAACTATTTTATGTGGTTGAGAATGCCATCCAGCTCATTCAAATTATTATATTTCAATACTAACTTCCCTTTACCTTTCACGCTGTGGTGGATCATAGCCGGGACACCCAGTTTTTCTGAAAGTTGATCCTGCAATCTCTTGATGTCTGGATCCAGAGCTTGATTCTGTTTCGTTTTTGGTGAATCCAGCTGTGCCAGCAATGTACGCACCATAGACTCAGCCTGGCGAACTGACAAGCCCTTGCTGAGCACAGTATTGGCTGCCTGGGATTGATGTTCTGTGGGTAAGCCTAGTAAAGCCCGAGCGTGGCCCATCTCCAGATCACCATGCTCTAGCATCCGTTGGACATCATCTCGAAGGGTCATCAAGCGCAGTAAATTGGTCACCGTAGTACGGGACTTCCCTATCGCTTCCGCTATTTGCTGATGGGTAAGATCAAACTCTTGCTGCAAGCGGGTGAGCGCTATTGCTTCTTCCATCGCATTTAAGTCTTCTCGCTGGATGTTTTCGATCAGCCCCATAGCGATGGCCGCTTCGTCGGGTATCTCGCGAATAATGGCAGGAATGGTATCCAGTCCCACCAACTGAACTGCCCGCCAACGACGCTCACCGGCGATAATCTCATACTTGTCCGCACTGATAGGGCGAACAATAATAGGTTGCATCACTCCCTGAGCTTTAATACTTTCAGCTAACTCTTCCAGCGCTTCCGGGTGCATATCGCGCCGGGGCTGGTATTTGCCGCGCTGGATCAAGTCAACGGGTAAATGACACATGTCGCCATCACGATTACTGCTGTCGGCAGTACCCAATCGTTCAATCGTAGGTTGCGCTGGTTTTGCGTGACCGCTGCCAGCCCCTAACAGTGCCTCGAGGCCACGCCCTAGACCACGTTTTTTTGCTACCATTGATTATTCCAACTGCTTGATTGTATTAATTGGCTATGGATTCGGGGAGTTTATTCCGGGGGAGGCGTTAATTAATTATTCACCTTACTGAGATAGTGCGCACTATCCCCCGGCGCCATATTACTCTCAAACCGGCCAAAAGATACAGTTGCAATGGTTTTCAGAAGGGACTAACTAACCATAACCGGCTCCAAGACCTTGCGATCATTGCGACGTAACATCTCGCCAGCCAGTGCCAGATAAGCCACTGCCCCTTTTGATTGTTTGTCGTAATACAGCGCAGGTATACCATAACTGGGAGCTTCCGCTAAACGGATATTACGAGGAATCACCGTGCGATACACCTTGTCGCCAAAATGCTTGCTCAACTGGGCGGAAACATCATTAGTCAAACTATTGCGAGGATCATACATAGTGCGCAGTAATCCCTCGATCTCCAGCTTGGGATTCAGTACTTGTTGAATTTGCTCAATAGTGCTCAATAACGCCGACAAACCTTCCAGCGCATAGTATTCACACTGCATTGGAATAATGACCCCATGAGCTGCCGCCAATGCGTTTACGGTTAGCATATTTAAAGAGGGAGGACAGTCAATAATGATGTAATCGTACTCTGCCCGTTCAATAGCCAGAGCATCACGGAGGCGAAACTCCTTGCCTTCAATTGCCAATAACTCGACTTCAGCCGCAGTGACATCAGCATTGGAAGGAATTAAATCGTAGCCCGAGGTTTCCGCAAGAAGACTAGCCTCTGCAATCGGTGTACCGTGCACTAACACATCATAAGTACTGTATTTAACGTCGTTTTTATCAACCCCACTACCCATAGTGGCATTGCCCTGTGGATCGAGATCGATAAGTAATACTTTTTTCTTGGTTGCTACTAGGGATGCAGCCAAATTAACACAGGTGGTCGTTTTACCCACCCCGCCTTTTTGGTTTGTGACTGCAATAATTTTACCCAATGGTTGCTACCTTTTATTTGCTGGTGCTTATTCTCAACGATCAATCTCTCAACTATTAATTTCTCAATCTCTCAATACTATCAACCTCTCAATACTATCAACCTCTTAATTATAGGGGCCAATAACGACTAAATGTCGCTGTCCCTCCTGGTCAGGTACCTGCAAGCTATGGCATACCTCGACCTTATAGTTTTTCCCCAACACACTCAACTTTTTCAGCTGTTTTATCTCATCTTCAGGATAAACGCCCTTCATGGCGTAAAAAGAGCCTTGATTTGATAATAGATACCAGCTAGCAGACACCATATTTGCTAGCGTTGCCAAAGCTCGAGATATCACCCCATCATAAGCAAGCTCTGGTTTGTGCTGTTCCACACGGCAGTTATGGATTGTTATGTTAGACAAGCACAGTTCAGTTTTCACTTGAAATAAAAACCGGGTTTTTTTCCCATTACTATCCAATAAATCAAATTGGCGATCGGCAAATAGGATCGATAATACAATCCCCGGCAAACCAGCACCCGTGCCGATATCAATAAACCGCTGGCCTTTAAGGTAGGGAGCGATAGCCAAGCTATCTAGCAAATGACGAGAAATCATTTGTTGTGGATCTCTGACTGCGGTCAGGTTGTAAGCTTTATTCCATTTAATCAGCAACTGATGGTAGGCCAATAACGCATCGATCTTGTCTTCCGACAATAAATACTCATCCGGGAGAGACAATTTTTTTATTCCCGCTTTGAGGTTTTTACGAAAATAATTATTCAATACTTACTCTCAAACGCCATTAGTCATTCTGAACTGCTTTTTTCACTTAAGTTGAATGGCACTTATCTTAAGGCTGAAGAACTAAGCGGCTTAAATCTGGAGCCTTGAACCCGCTGTTCGCACTGCAAGGCCCACTATCGGTTGGAA
>JAZFYA010000357.1:0-5833 GCA_036443315.1 Pseudomonadales bacterium | reverse complement strand
GCACAATGGAAACTATAGTTTCCATTGTGCGGGGGCATCAAAAAAATATTGCGGTCTTAATTTAATGAAATTAGAAAAAAAATCAAATCATTATTCTATAATAATGATTGCATGACACAGGGAATATCAAGTAGTGTTGCAGTGCTTTTGTCAAAACTTTCAGAACCACTGATATGAAATTTAGTTGTGTGAGTCTGTGTGGAAGACAGTTATCACAACCGATGCGATTTTTAATATTGCCGATTGAGATGCTAGATAAGGATACATCTAAAAATGATTTTATTAGTGCAAATACGAAAGCAATACTGGACTATCATTACACGGCATATGGACTTATGGCACGGATATTACACTTAAATATCATTTGAAGGGTTTCTTGTACTGTCTCGATCCAGCGTTAACTGTTTTTTATAGGGGTTTACGGTCGAGCACAGAACCAAGGAGCGCTACAATGAATAAATTTAGTAATATTGTCGCCGTTATACCTAGTCATGCACCGAAATACATATACACTTATGGAAACCTTCTTATTGATTATCTTCAACAGATTTCCGTTAAATATGTCTTTGGTATTCCAGGCGGCGCAATAGAACCGTTATACAACGCACTAGCCATTAGTGAAATGCATAATGGACCACGCTCGATTGTAACGCGCCACGAAACAGGCGCAGCCTTTATGGCCGACGGCTATTATCAAGAGTCCGGGCATTTAGGTGTTTGTTGTGCAACCACCGGTCCCGGTGCAACCAACTTGATCACCGGCATTGCGTCTGCTTTCTCAAACAATAGTCCTGTCCTGGCAATAACGGCACAAACGGCATTAAGCAGTTTTGGCAAAGGTGCATTCCAAGAATCTTCTTGTACGGGTATCGATACTCTGGGTATGTTTGAGCACTGTACTAAATATAATACCCTGGTTTCTCATCCCGAGCAGCTTGAGCGTAAATTGGCAACAGCCATACTGACAGCGTTTCAACCCCCCTACGGACCTGTCCACTTGAGTATTCCCATCGATGTATTGAATACACCCGCGCCGGTGGCGGATCCAAGCTATAACTTAGCTGCCTTAATGCGCCCATCCAATGGTTACGATACGGTTGCTGCCGAACAGCTTTCACATTTGCTATCAAGCAAAGCACTATCGAACACCAACGCAGTGGTATTTCTTATTGGTGAATCGGCCAGCAACTCAGTAGCGGCTATAGTAGAGTTAGCAGAACGTTTAAATGCACCCATCGTCACCACACCCCATGGAAAAGGCCTTATTAATCCTTACCATCGTTTATACCGAGGTGTGATCGGTTTTGCCGGACATCAATCCGCCCGAGAAACACTCGCTAATAAAAACATCAAACATTTATTAGCCATCGGAACCAACCTGGGCGAATGGGCAAGTAACCGATGGGATGAAACATTAATTCTCAATAAACGTTTAATCCATATCGATGAACTGCCTACACATTTTTTGCAATCACCCATGGCAACATTACATGTGCAAGGACATATCGCATCGATTTTTAACTATCTGCTTAAGACACTCAAACCCACATTATTAGACCTGAAAATAGGCAACGGTCCTTATAAAAAACGCAACATCGATACACTTCCATTTCGCTCACAACACCGCAATTTTATTTTGGATGACGAAGCAGCCTGGGTAGACGAAAGCTCTCCTATTAAACCACAGCGCCTTATGCACGACTTGCCCTTATTATTTCCACCCAATACGCGATACCTAGCAGACACCGGCAATAGTTTTGCCTGGGCTATTCATTATTTACACCCCTGTGATTACCGCAACAAAGAAGAGCAAGACACCCAAAGCTGTTTGTTTAGAACAAGCCTTGAATTTGCCAGTATGGGGTGGGCAATTGGCTGTGCAGTGGGCATATCCATCGCACAACGCAACAACCCCGTTGTCTGCATCACCGGTGATGGCAGCTGGTTAATGAGCGGGCAGGAAATTACCGTGGCCATTGAAGAACAACTCACCGTTATTTTTATTATTCTTAATGATGGAGCTCTGGGCATGGTCAAACACGGCCAACAGTTAACCGGATCGCAGTCTATTGGCACCAAACTACAAAAGACAAACTTTGCTGCCATGGCAACGGCGATGGGAGCAAATAGCTATCACGTTAAGTCGGCCAAAGCGTTAAAGAACTTACCTATCAAGTCTATTTGCCATCATAATGGACCTACCTTAATCGACGTACATATTGACCCCGATGCAATACCACCCATTGGTATGCGTACTAATAGTTTAAAGGAGGCTCAATGAGCAACAACGACGATAAAATAATTTCATATTTTTGGCAGGAGCAAGCCAGTGAAGATAATCCCTTTGCCGCTGCAAGCTGTCATTGTGCAGGCTTTAATGTCTATAACGAAGTATTGCAACATGCTAACTGGATAGAGTATTTATTTTTACTGTTTCGACATCAGCAGCCCAGTCAACAACAGGCGGCTTTGCTCAATGCATTAGCCATTGCGCTCGCCAACCCAGGGCCCAGAGACGCCAGTGTGCAAGCGGCAATGAGCGGCGCAGCGGGGGGCTCGACGTTTGCCTCCTGCTTAATGGCGGCTATCGCCACTGGAGCGGGCAATCTGGGTGGCTCAAGAGAAGTGATGCTGGCTATGCAAAACATCGAGCAATGTGGTGCAGAGCTCGACAAATGGCAACAGCAACTACTCTCTCCCCCCCAACAACGCGAAGATGTTTGGTTACCGATGGAGCACCCACCGGGGTTTGATCCACTGGGCGTCACTTGCAGTTCACCGGTGCAACAAACATTGCAAACCCTTGCTGAACTCAGTACGGGTAAGGCGCTGCGATGGTTATACCAATATCGTCAACAACTAGAAGCCATAACGCAATGTCCACTGGCTATGTCGGGTGTAGCCGCTGCCGCACTGATTGATCTCGATTTCCATCCACAACAAGGTGAGATGCTATTTTTGCTATTGCGCTTGCCCGGCGCCGCCGCGCATGCACTTGAACAGTATGAAATTGGTTTAACACCGTTTCCTTTTTTTGCGGACGGATTAGATATTAAAGGGACTAATGAATAACAAATAGGATTCATTGATGGTCAAAGAGGTTTACAATGGAAGATAAAATAAAGCGCCTACTGAAATACGCCGCTACCTGGCAAACAGATATGGGCGGCTGGCTGCCCGGAGAAGATGTTATCCTGCGTGGCAAAAGCTTAATGAGTGAGTTAGACCGCCATCCCTGGATGGGGGTATTACTTTACGCTATTACTGGAAAAATAGCTACAGAAAAACAAATCAGATTGTATGAAGGCATCTGGGTAATCAGCACAAGCTTTCCCGAACCCCGCATATGGAGCAACCGTATTGCCAGCTTAGCCTGCAACGTAAGATCAACACCGGCATTAGGTATTAGTGCAGGTTTGGCAATAAATGAAGCCACTGTTTATGGGCACCGTCCTATTATTGCGGTTGCAAACTTTCTCGAAAATAGTTATCAGAAAATGCAAAGTGGCCAATCCCTTTACGACATACTCAAGAAAATTGTCAAAACAAAAACTCAGGGTAAACCTGCAAAAGGCATGTACCGTGAGCCATCTAAAATACCAGGCTTTGGCCGACCAGTGACGAGGAAAGATGAGCGCCTGGAACCAATGATGAGATTAGCTAAAGATCTTGACATTGACAATGGGCCAATGGTTAAACTAGTGTTTGATATTGAAAAGACACTCAATGAAATGCGACTTAAACTCGATAAGAATATCTCTGTATTAGCCACAGCACTAGTATTGGATCAAGGAATGACACCAAGAGAATTTTATTATTTCATGATCGTAGGTTTCAGTATTGGCATTGTTGCCTGTGCAAATGATTCAGAAAATCACCCAGAAGGAAGTTTTTTTCCCATGCCATGTGAAACTATCGACTACCGAGGTCCAAATAAAATGAAATGGCAAACTACAAAATGATTTTAACATTAACACTTAAAAACTTGTGAATATCGATATGAAAAGAGAATCTAAAACTTTTGCTATAAATATTAAAGCCTTATTCACTATCATCGCCTATGGATACATCTTATCCTGTAATGCAGAATCATTATTGGAAGATGACGAAACTGCATTACTAGAGCTCTATGGTGATTGGGAAATGGTCAGTATTGCCACTGGTAGTCAGCAACCCATAACCAAAGCACCGGCGGTAGCATCGGTAATCACTGCCGATACCATAAAAAAGATGGGGGCAACAGATATTGATGAAGTATTAGAAACTGTGCCTGGATTACATGTCGCAAGAGATGTTATTGGTTATCACCCGCAATATATATTCAGAGGTATTTACGGTGATTTTAATCCGCAGGTATTGATGTTAGTAAACGGTATACCCATAACTAATTTGTTTCTTGGTGATAGGAACCTAGCCTGGGGTGGCATGCCAGTAAACGCAATATCACGAATAGAAATTATTCGCGGACCGGGCTCTGCGGTCTATGGTGCCGATGCCTTTGCCGGTGTAATTAATATCATCACCAAAAATGCCAAGGATATTAACGGCACCGAAATTGGGGCTAGAATTGGAAGTTTTTCTACTCGCGATGCCTGGGTTCTATCAAGTGCTGAGTTCAACGGCATTGAAACAGCCCTTAGCATTGAATACCATGAGACTGATGGACAACAAGAAAAAATTAGCAGTGATGCGCAAACCGCTTTAGATATTGCGCTAGGCACATCAGCTTCTCTAGCACCCGGCCCAGTAAATTTATCACGTAAAAACCTAGATATCCGCCTTGAAATGACCAAAGGGTTGTGGCGATTTCGTACAGGCTTACAACAAAGAAGGGATTTTGGTAATGGTGCCGGGATTGCGCAAGCTCTAGACCCTGTAAATAGATATGCTAGTGATCGCTTTAACGTTGATATAGGCTATAACAACCCTAATTGGCATGATCACTGGGATATCAGTGCACAACTCAGTTATTTTGATACTAGCCAAGAAATAGAAGAAAATTTAGTGGCATTCCCACCCGGGACAGATTTAGGGTTTGGCGTATTACCTGATGGTTTAATCGGTAATCCTGAAGTTTATGAACGCCACTATCGTTTTGATACCTCTGCCTTTTATCGCGGTATAGACGATCACCTGGTTCGCATTGGCAGTGGTTACTTCTATGGTGATATCTATAAAGTCAAAGAGTCGAAAAATTTTGGCATCAACCCCACTACAGGTTTACCGATTGCACCCGGCGACCCCATCGTCGATGTCTCCGATACGTCGCAAATATTTTTACCTGAGAAAAAACGGAACAATCGCTATTTGTTTGCGCAAGATATTTGGTCTATTGCTAATGATTGGGAGCTCACCGCCGGTGTTCGCATCGATAGTTATTCAGACTTCGGCTCCACAACTAACCCAAGAACAGCACTGGTATGGTCAACAACCAGCCGCTTAACCACCAAACTCCTTTATGGTCGTGCGTTCCGGGCTCCCTCCTTTGCTGAAACATCAAATATCAATAATCCAGTTGTGCTCGGTAATCCTGATCTTGACCCAGAAACAATCCGCAGCTCAGAGCTGGTTTTTGATTATAAAGTCGATACAAGCTTGCGTTATTCATTGAATGTTTTTCACTATGTCTGGAAGGATATTATTTTATTTGTGCCAAACGGTGCAGGTGGCAATACCGCTCAAAATGTTGGCAAACAAAAGGGCAAGGGTCTGGAGTTTGAATTAAATTGGCGTCTTGATAATGGTTTGACTTTACTCGGTAATTACGCCTTCCAAAAATCCACCAATAAACTCAGTGATGATGATGCCGGACGCTCACCACAACATCAAATTG
>JAZFYA010000356.1:0-4152 GCA_036443315.1 Pseudomonadales bacterium | reverse complement strand
TACCCAAAGCGGAGTTTTTCACAATAGTTGTCGCCTAAATTTCAATCGCTTTGGGTATATCTATCTCTATATCTAAGGATGAAGGAGACTCGGACGAGTAAACAACTTAGTGAGATAGAACAAAGATCTTAGACGACAAAAGACGGAACATCATCTTATCAATTGCCTCGAACAAAATATTGTTTGAACAGCCATTAAGTTATTTAGCTGTCAGCGTCCCCCATAAAGAGTCAGAAGTATAGCTATCGTCGAGAAAGTAACACACCGGCCTTTTTTGCCGCTTTGACCAAGGCGTCGTCATTGCTGGCCAATTCCGCGCCGAGTCTTAGGGCGAGTTCAAGATAGGCGGCATCATAAATTGACACGTTGTAATTAAGACTTAGCGCATAGCTTGCGGTAAAACTATTGGAATGACTTTGCACATCCGTCATGATAGGTAACAGTGCGAGTTGATTAAAATAGAGTTGAGCATCGGATTGGGCAATTTGGCCGGTTTTTGTCAGCTTATAGGCGACTTGGACGGCTTCATAGTGCCAGATAGTAGGGACATGAAAAACAGTGCCCTTTTTTGCCAACTGTATTACCTTTAGCGCATAACGGTTGTTTTCAGGTTTTTCATTGTCGGGCCATAACAAACGGCTATTAATACTATTATCCAGAACAATGAGATGCGCCGCCATTAGTCGCGTCCTGCGTCGAGCATGGCCTTTAATGCCGATTGACTGCCGCCTTTATTGCGTTGCCGCTTTTGTAGTGCCGTCAGCGCTTTAATCGCTTTGGCGATATCGACTTGCGCGGGTAAGACCTGCCGTATTTCCACCTGGGGTTTGCTGTTGTTGGTGACCACAAACGTCTCGCCAGCCGCTGCACGCCTGAATATTTCGGCCTGTCTGGTCTTGGTTTCGTAGGCCGTAATTTTAGTTCTATTCATAGGTCATCATCCTAAACTAGTCAACAATTAAGACTAGTATAATAAAGGATTTAGCATTGTTCAATCCCATCCCGGACATCCCATCCCGGAAGAGATCGCCTAAGCGGGAAAGTATTCCCGAGCTACAGCGCTAAACCATACAACAATAGATCGATATGTTGAGGAGTATGTGACACGGTGGTTGCGCTATTACCGCTTAAGTTGTTTTGTTGTCAGTCCCGAATGGCACTAAGTTAAGCTGCTTTAACATGAATTCTTCCATCAAGACCTTAAGCCGAAACCCAATCTAGAGGGTAAGTTTTCCCCTAAATATACAGTGATAAACTTACCGAAAGGCCCATAACTGCTGGATTTAGCTGGAGTCATCGTTTCATGACAGACATCCTTAACTTAGTGCCATTCTTGTCAGTCCCTTAAGTTTTTTAATAAATAACCTTGCTATTTTAAAGTTTGCGTATAAAAATACACGTTTCTTTTTAAAGGTTGTTTAATAATGAGGCGATTAATAGACGATCAGTTATTGCAATGGAAGCACGCAAAAAGGCGTAAGCCTTTGATCCTTAGAGGAGGCCGCCAGATTGGTAAAACCTGGACGGTTGAAAAATTCGGCAAAAGTCATTTTAATTCCACACTTAAGCTAGATCTGGAAAAGCGTGCCGATCTTCACGGACTATTTGCAGGTGATCTGGGCAGCAAGGCCATTTTATCTCAATTGGCTATCGTGTTTGGGCAGCACATTCGTCCCGGTGAAACCTTACTCTTTTTTGACGAAATTCAGGCTTGCCCCCGGGCATTGGTAGCACTGCGTTATCTCTATGAAGAAATACCGGAACTGCATGTTCTGGCTGCGGGTTCTCTGCTTGAATTTGCCTTAAGTGACATTTCATTCCCAGTGGGGCGTGTGCAGTTCCTGAATATGTACCCGATGACATTTGCCGAGTTTGTACTGGCAGGCGGTAATGATCAATTATTTGAAATCCTACAGCAACCTCCCTCTCTATTAAGTGAGACTATACATACGCTTCTCATAAAACAGCTAAGGGATTATTTCTTTGTTGGCGGCATGCCGGAAGCCGTACAGGCTTATTATGATGGCGGATCCATGCTCGATGCCTTTGATGTGCAATCGGAGATACTTGATAGCTATAGACAGGATTTTGCTAAATACGCACCGCGTGCTGACAAAGTCTGTCTTGATCAGGTATTGTCCAATTGTGCCACAAAGGTGGGGGATCAGATCAAATATTCTCATCTCGCGGAGGGCTATTCCAATCCGACTATTCGTAAAGCCTTCGAACTGCTTTGTATGGCGAAGGTGTTGCATAAAATTACTTCTGTTAAAACAGTGGGGCTGCCTCTAGGCGCCAGCGTCAATAGTAAAAGGTTCAAAGTGTCATTAATTGATATCGGTTTAATGCAAAGGCTAAGTCATTTGCCGGTTAATGTTGAGATACAACAGGCAGATTTATTGGCAATCTATCGAGGAAAACTTGCAGAGCAGTTTGTCGCCCAGGAACTGCTCGCCGTACAAAATAATGCGCTTTATTACTGGGCAAGAGAGGCGCGCGGCAGTGCAGCGGAAGTTGATTATCTGTTTCAGGATGAAGGGCAGATTTATCCTGTTGAGGTTAAATCCGGTAAAGGGGGGTCACTAAGAAGTATGCACCTTATGCTGAATAACTATCCTGATTGCCCCGAAGGGCTGGTACTTTACAGTGGTCCTTACGCAAAACGTGCTGATCAGAAATTACGGTTTATCCCTATATACTATGCAGGATCGCTTTCGGAAAGAAAAAAACAAAACACAAGTCAGGCCAAGACATCATAATATTTTTCCTAATGCCTAATTAACGTTTCTGAAACCTGCTTGAACGAAGTGCTTATCAAATGCCAGTGCCATCTACATGGGAGCTATCCATATCGCTACCGATTCACAGTATCGACTAACACTGCGCCCTATAAAATAGACGCGTTATGACGACGACGCTAATGATCCGAATCGCATCAGACGCAGTACTAGATCAGGCTTATGCCTGGTTATGCAAGCGACGCCAGGGCTGTCCTACAACGATGATGTCTTTTTCATTGGCATACAGAAAAAGCCTTCATTCAGCAGCAATTGCAACAGGGGGAATATTATTTTAGCCCCTGCCAATCAGTGCCCACCGCAGCGGGCTGGATAGGCCGCTGGAATGCCCGCGATGTGCTGGTGCTCAAGGCCATGAGTCTGGTTCTGGGTGAACACCTGCAAGGTAAAATCAGCACGCAATGCTATCACTCGACTGGGCACGGCGGCGCCAAGGCCTGTGTACAGGCAGTCATAGATCAGGTTGAGCAGTATCACTATGTGTGTCGAAGTGATGTGAATTCCTACTACGCCAGCATTGACCACGACATCTTACGAAAACAATTGGCCGATTTAATCGATGACACCAGCGTACTGATCTTAATCGGCAGGATGTTGGCGCGTTTAGATGATGTGGACGCCGAGCTACTCACAGTGGAGAAGGGGATCACCAAAGGCAATCTCCCTTGTCGCCTTTATTAGGGGCGGTGTATTTAAGCGCCCTGGATCACGTGATTGGGAGTTATTGCCAAAAACACGGACTGTATTACGGTCGCTTTATGGATGACTGGATTATCTTATGCCATCGTCGTCGTCAGTTAACCGCCTTCTGCTCTTTGTTGAGTCGAGTATCAGGTTTAATTTTTATCGTTACCTTTGCATTCCAGGCTTTATCATCTGCTATGCCATTTTCAGCTGCATCCATTAGTTCTGGTTTGCCTCGAAAACGGCTTAGTACAAAATCTCGATACTCTTGGTTCTTCTCGCACCATGCCCGAACATGCCAGCGTAGACCGGTATAAACAATAGTGTGAGGAACGATGACGCGGCCTTCATGGTTGGGATTATGGACGGATACATAATCTACATCTAACCGTTTTTGTTGGCCTGAGGCGGTAACAATAGAGCGGGTAATCTCTGGTTTAATATTCCTTACGGGAGTAGACAGTGATTTAGTGTTAGAAACTTGCAGTCCTAAGGTATATACTCAAAGCGATTGAAATAAACACTGTCAATCTTTTTTTGTTATTTATTTGGATAGTTGCCATTGAATGTTATGGTATTCTATTTAGGTCTGCACTGTGCCAGTGCCAGTTGCTTTTTCTAAAGAAAAAAATTAAAGATAAGAGGGGGGGGGGCTTGTTTATTCTTCGAA
>JAZFYA010000355.1:0-9894 GCA_036443315.1 Pseudomonadales bacterium | reverse complement strand
GCTTCGATAAGCTCAGATTTATTCACAATTTTCCCCCATAGTTTTACAATGGCTTTTTAGTTTGGCCGTTATTTAACAATAACAGCGTCAACAATCAATGTACGACAACCAAAAGCACCAGAATATGTTCTCCGATTTATTATTTAGACATAATCGGGCTTCGTTTAGAGCAGGACGCAATTTATACCAATTGCGGCTGTACGGGTCAAGGCGGAAATCCTTGTTTAATGGGCGTTTATGCGATTTTTTTCGCCTTGGGCTGTTTTTTTATCAACTCCACCCACACTCTCATCTGTCTTGCCTAAAAACTCATCATCACTAATGGGTTTTGGCATTGTCTCTAACGCAATTTCCAAAACCTCATCGATCCACTTAACTGGCTTGATATCCAGATCCGCTTTAATATTATCTGGAATCTCTTTTAAATCCCTGCTGTTTTCATTTGGGATAATGACAGTTTTTATCCCTCCACGATGGGCAGCCAGTAACTTTTCCTTGAGTCCACCTATCGGTAGCACCTCGCCACGAAGGGTGATTTCACCGGTCATAGCCACATCGGAGTTAACAGGAATATTAGTCATTACAGAGACTATTGCGGTACACATTCCGACACCTGCGCTGGGCCCATCTTTAGGCGTTGCCCCTTCAGGAACATGAATATGAAGATCATTTTTATCATGGTATTTGGCCTGAATCCCTAGCTGTTGGGATCGACTCCGAACCACGGTGGTGGCCGCTTTAATCGACTCTTGCATCACATCACCCAGGGAGCCCGTGTTCACTTGACGCCCCTTACCCGCAACGACCACCGCTTCAATAGTGAGCAGCTCCCCACCCACTTGCGTCCAGGCTAAGCCCGTGACCTGGCCGACCTGATTCTCCACTTCTGCCTTACCATAACTAAACTTGCGAACACCGCTATAGTCCTCAAGGAGCTCGGCAGTGATGCTCATAGGGGCTTGCTTTTCTGCCAGTGAGAATTGTTTCACCACCTTCCGACACAATTTGGCAATTTCTCGCTCCAATCCACGGACACCTGCTTCACGAGTGTAATAACGAACCAGATCCCGAATTGCACCTTCAGTAATTTCAAGTTCATTATCCGATAAACCATTGTTTTTCATTTGCTTAGGCTTGAGATAGCGCTGCGCAATATTGATCTTCTCATCCTCTGTGTAGCCGGGTATCCGAATAACTTCCATACGATCTAGTAGCGGCGCAGGAATATTCATCGAGTTTGAGGTGCAGATAAACATAACATCCGACAGGTCGTAGTCCACCTCAAGATAATGATCATTAAAGCTATTGTTTTGTTCAGGATCCAACACTTCCAACAGGGCTGAAGCGGGATCGCCGCGATGGTCCATGCCCATCTTGTCGATCTCATCTAATAGAAATAAGGGGTTTCTCACGGCTACTTTGGACAATTTCTGGATAATCTTTCCAGGCATTGAACCTATATAAGTACGTCTGTGACCTCGAATTTCTGCCTCGTCACGTACACCACCCAGAGCCATTCTGACAAATTTACGATTGGTTGATCGGGCTATTGATTCACCCAGAGAGGTTTTTCCAACCCCCGGTGGCCCCACCAGGCACAGCACAGGGCCGTTTATTTTCTTCACCCGTTTTTGTACGGCGAGATATTCAAGAATACGCTCTTTCACTTCTTCCAGACCATAGTGATCTTTTTCAAGTATCTGTTGAGCTCGCTTCAAATCATGCATAACTTTAGAGCGTTTTTTCCATGGAACATTGACCATACAATCGATATAACTTCGAACCACTGATGCTTCAGCCGACATAGGTGACATCATTTTCAGTTTGTTGAGTTCAGCCGTAGTCTTTTCTTCAGCCTCTTTACTCATGCCGCTCTCTTTAATTTTGTTCTGTAGATCTTCCAATTCGTTGGGGGCATCATCCATATCTCCAAGTTCTTTCTGAATGGCCTTCATTTGCTCATTCAGGTAGTACTCGCGCTGACTTTTTTCCATTTGCTTTTTAACCCGGCCACGGATGCGCTTCTCAACCTGGAACAGATCAATTTCAGCCTCCATCAGCCCCATCAAATGATCGATTCTCTCTTTGATATCAGGCACTTCCAAAATCGCCTGCTTTTGCTCTAGCTCCAGGGTCATATGGGCTGCAATGGTGTCAGCCAAGCGCCCAGGCTCATCGATACCAGACAGGGAGTTCAGGACTTCGGAAGGGACTTTCTTGCTAAGATTAACGTATTTATCGAATTGGGACATGATAGAACGAACCAGTGCTTCTGCTTCGATATCGTCAAGCTCATCAGCTTCTTCAGAAGATGTAACAGCCGTGAAGAATGGATTATTAGACACCGATCCCAATCTAGCCCTGTAGCCGCCTTCAACTAACACCTTAACGGTTCCATCAGGAAGCTTTAACAGCTGCAAAACACTGGAAACCGTACCAACTCGATAAATATCCTCTTCACCCGGATCATCAACAGAGGCATTTTTCTGCGCCACCAGTAGGATTTGTTTGTCATTAGCCATTGCCTCGTCCAGAGCCTGAATTGAACGCTCCCGACCGACAAATAACGGAATCACCATATGCGGATAGACTACTACATCGCGCAATGGCAATAGGGGTAATTCAATGGGCTCTGCGTTCTCGGTCATAGGACACTCACTTTTGTCACTTTCCTCTCATTATCTTTGTGATCTTGAGAGTGAATAGCGATAATTCTCTTGTAATCCATTAATAATAGGCTCTTCTAGGGGTTAATCCAGAGCCCCAAGGGGTTTATCTAATAGATAATCCTGGAAAAAGCAGTTGAATCCAGGGCCTAGTTGAATCCAGGACCTGCGAGGCGTTTTTCGCAGAGTATTTTGGGTACGGCGGACGCCTAATGCATCG
Source organism: Pseudomonadales bacterium (assembly GCA_036443315.1). Taxonomy (GTDB): domain Bacteria; phylum Pseudomonadota; class Gammaproteobacteria; order Pseudomonadales; family Dasaniaceae; genus Oceanicoccus. The sequence goes on along the minus strand of JAZFYA010000355.1, from coordinate 7,008 downwards.
ACTTTTTTATCGATGTAAAGGGAGCTTTTTTTGAAAATTTTGCCCACTGTATCAGTGAGCCACAACGTTCAGCGTGCCCCGCGTAACGTAGTGGGTATCATGGACCACGCTGCGTGGGCTCTAACGGCTTTCGACCAAAACTTTCAAAAAAAGCTCTACCTTCAACACCTTAGACGCCTTCACTACGATGGGCCTGCCCCGTGAGTACAACGAGTGCTTTGGGTATCAACTGATTTTTCTAGGATAATGTTGAAATGGGGATTATAGCTGCGAATTACAAGAGATAGTGACATATATTTTTAATTGAAATAAAAAAAGGGCTATTTAGCCCTTTTTTACATTTTTTGCTTAGCCCTATACTCTGAAAGGTTAGTCATCAGGTGTCGCTGATTTCAACTGTTCAGGTTCTGGTGATTTATAAACCAGCAAAGGCTCAGATTCACCTTCAATGACAGATTCATCAAGAACAACTTTGCAAACAGTCTCTTCTGAAGGGATATTGTACATGGTCTCCAGTAGCACAGATTCCAGGATAGATCGTAGTCCCCGAGCCCCTGTTTTACGCTTCATGGCTTTTTCGGCAATGGCGCGAAGACCATCTTCCCGGAAATCCACTTCCACAGACTCCATTTCGAATAGCTTGGAATACTGCTTAGTCAATGAGTTTTTGGGTTCAGTCAAAATGCTGATTAAAGCCTCAGCATCCAATTCTTCCAATGTTGCTATGACCGGCAAACGTCCAACAAACTCAGGAATCAGGCCATAACGAACCAAATCCTCAGGCTCAAGATCCGCCAATACTTCCCCGATATTTTTAGCCTCGTCTTTGCTCTTAACATCAGCGCTAAATCCTATACCGCCCTTTTCCGAGCGCTCGCGAATGACCTTATCGAGACCAGCAAAAGCGCCACCGCAGATAAACAATATATTAGTAGTATCTACTTGCAAGAATTCCTGTTGCGGATGTTTGCGTCCACCCTGTGGCGGCACAGAAGCCACAGTGCCTTCAATAAGCTTTAAAAGCGCTTGCTGTACACCCTCTCCAGAAACATCACGGGTAATAGAAGGATTATCCGACTTGCGGGAGATCTTGTCGATCTCATCGATATAAACAATCCCAACCTGTGCCTTCTCAATATCGTAATCACACTTCTGCAACAGCTTCTGGATGATATTTTCTACATCCTCACCCACGTAGCCTGCTTCCGTCAGCGTCGTCGCATCAGCGATAGTAAATGGAACATCCAGCAAGCGCGCAAGCGTCTCAGCCAGCAAGGTTTTACCACTTCCGGTAGGGCCTACCAGCAAGATATTGCTCTTACCTAGTTCAACATCGTCTTTTTTGGCATCACCATAACGCAAACGCTTGTAGTGATTATAAACAGCCACAGCTAACACTTTCTTGGCTTTTTCCTGACCAATCACATATTCATCAAGAATCATTTTGACTTCTTTAGGCGTGGGTAAGCGATCCTGACTATGCTCACCACCACTTTCCTGAACTTCTTCACGAATAATGTCATTACAGAGATCGACACATTCATCACAGATAAAGACTGAAGGGCCGGCTATTAGCTTACGCACCTCATGCTGGCTTTTACCGCAAAAAGAGCAGTAGAGCAGCTTGCTACCATCTTCACCACCGGTTTTAGTACTATTACTCATTGAATGCTATACCCCGTTGAGCAGTAATTTTCGGACACCCTGTGCTAAAGATGCTGTCTTTTGTTCGGATTTGCAAGTCCTGAAGGGATTATTAACAAAACAATAAAGCAGCTTAATCATCAGCGACCTGGCGACTCGCCAGAACAGCATCTACTAAGCCATATTCTTTAGAGGTTTCCGCATTCATAAAGTTATCACGCTCGGTATCACGGGCAATGGCTTCTACATCCTGGCCAGTATGCGAAGCCATTAGTTTATTGAGGCGTTCGCGAATAATTAGAATCTCACGAGCCTGTATATCAATATCAGTGGCCTGTCCCTGAGCTCCACCGCTGGGCTGGTGGATCATGGTACGAGCATTAGGCAGGATAAAGCGCTTATCCTTAGCCCCACCGGTCAATAGAAAAGCCCCCATACTAGCCGCCTGACCAATACACATAGTACTGACATCGGGTTTGATAAACTGCATGGTGTCATAGATTGCGAGACCAGCGGAGACGGAGCCTCCAGGGGAATTAATATAAAGATGAAGGTCCTTGTCAGGATTTTCTGACTCCAGAAATAACATCTGGGCCACAATCAAATTGGCCATATTATCTTCAATTGAGCCCACTAGGAATATTACTCTCTCTTTTAACAAACGGGAGTAAATATCGTAGGAACGCTCGCCCCTGGCGGTCTGTTCCACCACCATAGGTACAAGCCCCAAGTTATTGATTTGCTGTGTATTAACTCCTTGAGAATCACATATGGACATACTTTGTATCGCTCTTTCTTAACTCGGATTATTAAACGGGATATTTTTAGACACTTTATACGTACAAGCGGCTACGCATTACAGTGTAGCCGCTTGTATGAAATTGATCGAATTAGTTATTCCTCACCGCTAGCTTCTGGCGTTGTCGCCGTAGCCAGAACATCATCATAACTATAGGCCTTTTCCGTCACAGTGGCTTGATCCAATAACTTTTCAACGACAGTGTCTTCCAACACCATGGATTGAATCTCGTGTAGCTTCTGCTGGTTACTGTAGTAATGATTGATAACCTCCTCAGGGTCTTCATACGTCACAGCAAAACCTTCAATGGTTGCTTTTACTTTCTCTGGATCAGGAGACAGTCCCTCTTTACTAATGTAGTCATTAAGGACCAGTCCCAAACGTACACGGCGCCCGGCCCGATCGGTGAACAGTTCATCCGGCAGCAGAGAATCCACATCCAGTGATGAAGCACTACCATTAAACTGTTGGGCCATCTGCTCTTTCAATACAGTAATTTCCTGCTTAATCAATGATTGGGGTAGTTGTAGATCATCATGAATGTCAACAAGCGAATCCATCACCTGCTTTTTAATTTTAGCCTTAGTCGCATTGGCTAGCTCCCTTTTCATATTATCTGCAATGTCGATTCTGAACTTATCTACGCCACCCTCAGTGATGTCGAACTGTGCAAATAATTCATCGCCCAGCTCTGCCAATATCTGCTCTGACACAGTATTAACGGTTACACTAAATTCAACCGCAGCACCCTTTAGTTCCTCAGCGTGATAATCCTCAGGAAAAGAAAGGGATAACACTTTTGTTTCGCCAGCCTTGGTACCTACAAGCCCGTCTTCGAAACCAGGAATCATCCTCTTAGAGCCTAATTCCAGATCAGTCCCGTTGGCACTGCCCCCATCAAATGGTTCACCCTCTTTGGTACCCACATAGTCAATATTGACGCGATTTCCTTGGGCAGCAGCCTGGTCAATTACCGCCCAGGTTGCACGTTGTTTACGCAGGGTTTCAATCATATTATCGATATCAGTGTCACTCACTTCAGCTACAGGCTTTTCAATAACCATTGAGCTGTAATCTTTCGCCTCTACCTCAGGAAAAACTTCGAACGTGGCAACGAACTCAAGATCAGCACCCGCCGCAATACTTTTCGGCTCAATTGAGGGCATACCCGCTGGTTTCAATTGCTCCTTTACAACAGCCTCTTGAAAACTTTGGCTCATTACTTCCTGAACAACTTCCTGGCGAATACCAGCACCAAAACGCTGCTTCATAATATTCATAGGGATCTTGCCAGGACGAAAACCATCTAGCCGAACAGTGCCAGCAGCTTTTTGTAAGCGCGCATTAACCTCGTTATCCACCCGCTCGGCTGGAACACCAACGGTTAATTTACGCTCCAGACCAGAAGTAGTTTGTATAGAAACTTGCATGAGAAATCCTCTAACATTCCCTGGCGCCATAGGCTTAACTTTCAGGGAAAATGATCACAGTATGTGATATTTAACAAATAATGGTGCGGACGGAGAGACTCGAACTCTCACACCTTGCGGCACCAGAACCTAAATCTGGCGTGTCTACCAATTCCACCACGTCCGCATGCTGATTCAAGCGATATAGACTCAATGTTTAATCAACCTGAGCTAAATTCACTAACTAATTGAATTTGATACTAATCGGCATGCTTTCATCGACCAGTCCAAGCGTAGGGGCGATGATTTTGCCATATTGAGATGCCCTGTTCAACAGCCCATTTTAGGAGAAATTGCACTTTCGGCCGAACCGAGAGGAAAAGCCAGCAAAAAGCTGATTGGCGCACTACAATGATTGTTTATAGGCAGCTCATCACACTCCCCAGGAATAATAGCGGCATCTTCTGGTTTTAATTCCATATCACCTATGACCAAACTGCCCTTTACTGCTATCAATACGCCATAGGCATCAGGGGAAGGGATCATAAAATGAGCCCCAGACGCTAACAAGATACGTTGGACTTCAAAGTCCTTAAAATCGACAATCCGCTCAACAACCACACCTCCGCAATCCATTATACGATTATGTAATGGCTGCTCTGGAGTACCCAGCGTCATAATGCCAGCAGCTGCATCAATATCCCAATGGGGTTGCGTTAGCACCTTTTGCGCAAATGAAAGAATCAGGCGCTCATAAACCGGGGTCTGAAACTCTATCGTCCGCACACCATGTTGTAGCGAGTGCGGTGTCAAACACGGCACTTTAACAACATCACCCAAAGCCAAAGGAAGTTTATTCGTAAAAGAATCCATCTGCCCTCGAAGCCGCCGTTCATCCTCCTGCAACCCAGCTGGCAGTTCATTTAACCAATCTCTGAGAACGTCAACCGAAACAGGCTCATTAACGCCAAATTCATCTCTCACACGAAATGCATCAATCATTCCATCGATTTCTCTTCGGACTTTTTCATAGTCTTTAACCGCTAGGACAAAATCAGCACGAAACGCTCTATCGGATGAATATTGTTTGCGTTTATATTGATCAAACCCAAAGCGAATACACCCTTCCCCTTTTGGCCAGGCTTCTTTATTGATAGAAGTAACAACATAGACTTCGCGTTTTTCCTGATGCAATTCAAAATATAAATCACCAAAAACTTCTTGAGGCAATGGATCAAGAATTTTTAACAGGATAAGTAACCGCTGCTGATCGGCACATAATGAAGAAGGTAATGCTGATAAAACCCAAGGTAATGGCAATTTAAACCTACCATTGCTAACGCCAGCAACACCGCGCTCTTCAATAGCTGTATACCAAATCTCCTGCCCCCAGGGTTTAGCAATATTGATAGGCGATAAAGGTAATATGTCTTTTGAATGAAAATCAGGCAAAGAAAAATGATCGCACAAGCTGGAAAAACTAGGCGGATGTTCCCCTGTGGCCTGACGAACCACCGCACAAAGCTCAGCTCCTTTTTCAGTCACAGTGAAACGAATGGAAATTTGACCATCACGCTTTTCAAGAGCATATAAGCCGGTCAACTGTATACGAGACTTACGTTTACAAGGCTCAACATCAAGCCAATATTCTTCAAAAGGATAACTAATAAGTAATAACCGGCGCGAGACAGTGCTAGCCAGCAACTGTTGGCACTGCTTCTGAACGACAGGCTCCGGGTTTAACTGATCAATGTCGAGAATCACATACTCAGACATATAAGGGCACCTGTATTAATCCAATAAAAAATCATCACCCCGTTAAACACTTCGGATCAAATCGGTACTCCCCATTCAACCACTCAACTATCTCATCAGCAACAGGATGATTAAATACTCTATACTCATTGCACAAACCAAGCCGCTGCTGCTCAGTCATTTCAGCCAAACCAACATCCTGGAATAGTGATAAATCAATGCGGATTTTTTCAGCCAGTGTTCGGTTACCTAGCTTATCTAGACCCTTTTCCAATGCAGTATCGGCATTATAGGCCTCGCTGAGTTTGTAAAGTAATGGTAAGGATTGTAAAACAAGTTGTGATATCAAGGGTTGATTCATGGGATTAACCAAATGCCCTGCAGACCACTTCGCTAACTGATGTGGCCTACCCATATAGGAACGAAGGTGTAAATATTCACTGGTCAACCTGCCATCGTTGACGGGATAGTTATCCCACAATATTGGTTTTCTGCCTAACAATCGAGCTACATGATCAATATCATCAACTGTGAACGCTGTAGAAACCACTTGATTTCCAGTCCAGAAAATATCAACTGAGTCAGGCAAGTTGTTTCCAAGCGTTTCCAAATAACCCGCTGGTCTTTTACCAAAAATCTGCTCCAACACCGGGTCAAAACTATAATAAGTTGGGCAAATTATATGCTGATCTGCCTCACTCACGGCCAAAATATCATCGACAATAGCAAGTTGGCGTTGAGCCAAGCCCTCAACATCCCCTTTTGTATCGTCAAATAAAATACAAAGAATATCGGGATTTAATGCATTGAGCTGGTTGATTTTCTCTTGCAGTCGTATTTTATCATCTTCACCATAGGCAAATGATAAACCCAAAGGCGAAAACCCAAGCCCCCAGCGCAACCCTCGCTGATGATAATATTGACTTAAGGATAAGAGTTGCTGGAAATCTTCTTGCGGATGATTATCTCGCCATTGGGCACGCAAAAAGGCATCGCCTTTTGGTGCGTAGATATAACAATCAAATCCATGATCATGTAAAAAACCGGCATAGTCTTCCCTGACTTGCCAGGACCATTGGCGACCATAAAAACCTTCAATCACTCCGTAAAAAAATTTATTCATTCAGTTGTGCCGGATGCGAATGGTCTTACTTAAGGCTATAACTGAGGAGCTTTGAACCCGCTGTTCGCAATGCAAGGCCCACTATCGCCCACTATCGATTGGAACCCCACGCCCTTTAGCAGGCCTTGCATTGCGAACAGCTACTCCGGTGGTACCCGAATACTGCACAGTCTAGCCACCCTCGGTAGTCTAACCCCTCACCACGGCGTGGGGTTCCAACCGAGTGAGGGGTTAGACTACCGAGGGTGGCAGCGGGATACTACCGTCGCAAGCCGTTA
>JAZFYA010000354.1:0-17178 GCA_036443315.1 Pseudomonadales bacterium | reverse complement strand
AGCATGTCGGTATAAAGAATCAATTACATCCCTTGCTTCACGCGAACACTTCAACATTATCGCAGCAACGCTTTAGCTCGGTATTTACGGGCGAGGAATTTTTTCTCGAAGGCCATCAGGTGAATGGTCAAAAAGTCCTGCCGGCAGTGGTGTATTTGGAAATGGTGCAAGCGGCCATAACCCACGCGGTGGAAGCAAGCACAGCACATTCAAATAGTTCACCAACCCAACAACATCTGCAACTTAGCAATGTGGTGTGGGCACGGCCTATCACGGTGAGTGGCCAGCGACAAGATGTGCATATTGGCCTCTTTCCTGAAGCCAACAACACAATTGCCTATGAAGTGTATACCCAAGGCGATGGTCCGGATGCCTTGGTTATCGTGCATAGTCAGGGCGTTGCCAACTTTATCCCAGCGCCAGACCCACCCTTATCAGCGGGCTTAGATTTACCGGCATTGCGGGCCAGAATGAATCAAGGCAGCCTTAGCGCTGAACAATGTTATCAGACCTTTAAGCGCATCGGCATAGAGTATGGTTTAGCCCATCAAGGTATTGAGCAGATTACCATCGGCGAGCAAGAAGCTTTGGCTAAACTATCACTGCCGACTAGTGTGGCAGCGGGCTTTGAGCAATACACTTTACATCCGAGCTTGTTAGATGCTGTCTTGCAAGCCAGTATTGGTTTAGCCGATCAATCGAATATTAAAGCGCCACTGCCCTTTGCCTTAGAAAGCCTTGAAGTGCTTTCCCCATGCACCTCCACGATGTGGGCCTGGTTACGTTATGCAAAGGGCAGTCTTGAAGCGGACAAGTTACAGACGCTGGATATTGATCTGTGTAATGATCAAGGAAAAATTTGTGTACGAATGAAGGGGCTAGAAATACCCCAGAGCATAGTATCTACTAGCAAAGATTTCTCAAGCTCGCAAAAAACTCTCGCAGTAAGGCAATCCGTAAATCCAGATGATTCCAATGCTAATATTTTAACTAAATTAATTTCAAGCATTTCTGAAATCACAAAAATTCCCAACAATAAAATTGATGAAGAAGCAGACCTAGAAGAATTGGGTTTAGATTCCATCATGATTGCTACATTAAACAACAAATTAGAAGAGTGGTTAGGGAAATTAGACGCAACTCTCTTTTTTAAATATAAAACAATTTCCTCTTTGGCGAAGTATTTGAGTGCTACCTATTCTGAATCTATTGCTGGCGAGCAGGAAAAAACGGCAGATCTCGCTAAAGACAGCAATATAATAAAAACACAACAGATCCAGTTGCCATCCTTCACGCAATTACGTGTTAGGGAAAGAGTTGCTTATAGAAGAAATAAATTTTCTAATCAAGATATTGCAATTATTGGTATGAGCGGGCGCTACCCACAAGCCAATAACCTGGATGAGTTCTGGAAAAATTTGCGCATGGGACGAGATTGTATTACCGAGATCCCCCAAGAGCGCTTTGATTATCGCCCCATTTTTTCCGCAGAAAAAGGCAAGATGGATTCCATCTATTGTAAATGGGGTGGATTTATTGATGACATTGATCAATTTGATGCGCCCTTCTTTAATATTCTTCCTCTAGAGGCGGCTTTTATGGATCCTCAGGAGCGAATATTTTTGGAAACAGTTTGGCAGTGCTTGGAAATAGCAGGATATATTAACCCTTATTGGCAAAGAGAAGCGCGCAATATTGGCGTGTTTGCCGGCGTTACGTTTAACAACTATCAATTACTGGCGGCAGAGGCCGCTGAAGACATATCCCGTACAGTGGTGAACTCACAAACTTTTTCTATTGCCAATCGGGTATCGTACTTATTTAATTTTACCGGACCAAGTTTTTGCTTAGATACGGCTTGCTCTTCCTCTTTATTTGCGGTTCATCAAGCTTGCGAAAGTTTGAAACGAGGCGAGTGCCATGTTGCGGTAGCGGGTGGAGTGAACCTATCTCTTCATTCGAGTAAATACATTACACTTTGCGTCACTGGTTTTGCTTCCAGTGATGGCCGTTGTCATGCGTTTACTGCCGGTGGCGATGGTTATGTTCCCAGTGAGGGAGTGGGTGTGGTGTTATTGAAACCTCTTCATCAAGAAAAAGAGGATGAAGATTCTATTTTGGCTGTGATCAAAGGGAGCGGCGTGAGTCATGATGGAAAAACACAAGGTTATACGGTACCTAACCCTGTCTCTCAGTCTAAAGCGATAGAAGCGGCGTTTGAACAAGCCAATATTAGCCCTGCGAGTATCAGCTATTTCGAGGCGCACGGTACAGGGACTGCTTTAGGTGATCCTATCGAAATCCAAGGGCTAACGGATGTTTATTCAAAACATACAGAGAAAAAACAATATTGCGCCATGGGCTCGGTTAAATCCAATATTGGACACGGAGAAGCGGCTGCAGGTATTGCTCAATTAAGCAAAACAGTCTTGCAACTGCAACACAAAACCTTAGTTCCCTCAGTATTACATGGCCCATTAAACCCTAACATTGATTTTAAAAGCACCCCCTTCTTTGTGCAGGAAAAAGAGAGTCCTTGGTTAAAGATGGAGCTTGATGGGCACAGTTTACCTCGGCGTGCAGGCATCAGTTCTTTTGGCGCTGGCGGCGTTAATGTGCATCTAATAGTCGAGGAAGCGCCGGAAATTCCCGAAGCCTTAGAGCCAATATCTGCAGCGGAATTTTCTACAGTGATTCCTTTGTCAGCTCATCTCTCCTCACAATTACCCGAGTTGGCCAGAAATCTTCGCATCTACTGTGAACAGAGTGCAACAGAGGGCGATCAACTGCAAGATATTGCCTATACCTTGCAAACAAAGCGAGCACTACTACGTTATCGTTTGGCCTTTGTGGTTAGAAATAAAGCAGACCTGCTTCAGCAGCTAGTGCAGTATGAAGTGCGTACAGAAAATGACGGTAGCAAAAATTATTATGAAGAAGACACCTTGAAATTAAAAGATTCCTTTCGCTTCACTCATTCCGTTAAGGATCAACAATATCTAAAATATTTATTGCAACAAGAAAAAATGGATAAGCTCGCTCAGCTCTGGGTAAGTGGCACTGATATTCCTTGGGCGCAAGCAAGTATGGTTCAAAAACCCTCTCAGTGCTTGCCTTTACCCACCTACCCATTTCTGAAAAAGCGCCACTGGGTGTCAGAACAAGTGGACCCAAAAAAACCAATACAGATAACGAAAGAGAGTTTCCCGGAAGACGACTTGAATTCATGGATGCTTAAAACACAGTGGCAAGAAAAAGCTTTAAGGATAGACAATGCAGACGCCAAGGATCAGCTTGAACCGGTCAAAAATATTTTGCTCATTGCAGACGATAAAGATCTGCTAAGTAAGCTAAATTTTACTCAGGCAAGCGTAACAAAATGCTTGATCTCCTCGCGTAAAACGAACTCTACGCAAGCTGATTTTATTTTGGATAAAAAGACGCTAGATTATAGCCTGCTACTGAAAAACCTAAATATCGATAGTATCGATTGCATTATTTTAGCCCAATCTTATCTCGACATTGAAACACTCTCCTATAAAGCGATTGATAAGCATTTTGCAGGCTATGCACGTAAGGTCAATCAATTGGTTCAGTTTGTCCGTCAGCAACTGCTCGGAAAAGACATTAAAATAGTACTTCTGAATTGCAGTGATGGAAATGAACCTAATGTGTTTCGGCAAATAATGTCAAAGTATTTTAGTTTCTTGCGTTATGAGTATTTTGAACTTCAATCCAGCATTATTCATCTCCAGGTGCCGCCCAGTCAAACGGTACTGGAGCGTATTTATCTTGAAATCAACCATGTTAGCTCTGAGACAGAAGTACAAATTCATTCTACTCAACGCTTCGTGCAACGCTTGCAGCCCTTAACACAGACAAGCAGCGAAGCCGCCCAACTGCAGAATAAATCCAGTGAAAAGCTTAATATCTCAGGCTGTATGATCCTCACCGGAGCCTTTGGCGGGATTGGCTTCACCCTGCTTAATTGGCTGATCACAAAGGGAGTGCGAGAAATAGTGGCGATTGGTAGAAAGCCGATCACCGCTTCTTTCACACATCCTAATCATGAAGCCGCGACGACAATTCAATCTTTTATTGAGAAGCAAGCAGCCACAGGGGTAAAAATCCACTACCTTCAAGCAGACACCGGCCAGGCCCAAGCCTTAGAAACAGCGTTTAAGTCGCTGAGAAAACAGATACAGCTGCCGGTTATCGGGGTTTTTCATTTGGCGGGAGTCACGACTGATGCAATTCCTCTCGATAAAATGGATGAAGAAAAACTATTAAATGTAGTAAGTCCTAAGCTTTATGGTGCTTACGGTCTGCATAAGATCACAAGGCATGATCCTATAGAATATTTTTGCTTGTTTTCTTCCATTAGCGCCGTTGAGGGTATGCAGGGAAATGGCTTAAGCGCCTACGCCTCAGCTAATGCTTCATTAAATGCACTGGGTGAGCTGCGAAAACAACAGAACAAACCGGTACAGCTTATTCAATGGACAGATTGGGATGAAGCGGGGATGGCTGTGGCGCATGATCATGCGGCATTTTTTGCTGCGGTGGGTATGATGATGTTGTCCCCTCAACTAGGGCTAGCCGCTCTTGAGAAGATCTTAACCCAATCGATCCCTTCCAGTGTGGTCTTTAATGTAGACTGGGGAAAATATTCTCGAGTCAATCCTATGATTCGTCGGATGCCATTTTTTTCAGATTATGTGCAGATGATGGACAAAAGAGAATCGTCCACAGATAAAGGGATTGCAAGTCAGGCCAATGAAGAAAATATGCCGCAAGAATCCTTGGGGCAAAGTGCCACTTTTTCGTCAACACAATACAGTGAATTCACACAAGCGTCATTAAAAGATTATATGCTGAATCAATTGGCCCTGTTGCTGGGGAATGAAGACCTCTCTACGGATGAAAATTTTAATGATTTAGGTCTAGATTCTGTCAATTCTCTTTCATTTTTCACCACCTTATCCGCAGATTTGTCTCTGGAGATTTCTCCATCACTTATCTTTCGTTACCCGAACATTTCTACATTAGCGCAATATCTATTTGAAACCATGCTAAAAGAAAATGCGACTCAACAAAGTGTTGAGAATGGAAAAGATGACTCAGATAAAGATTATGACCCAACAAGTGAGTTAGAAGCGGCAATATTAGAAGCAGAAGAATATCTATAATTTAAGCGAAGAAATTGAGATGAGTGATAATAAGTTACTAAATAGAGCCCTGTTTACGATCAATCAATTAAACGGAAAATTGAAGGAGGTTTTGGCCGAGAAAACTAGATGGCAGCAGGAAAATAGTCAGGAAGAAGGTCAGAAAGAAGATCAAGAGATCGCTATTATTGGTATGTCTTGTCAATTTCCACAAGCCCCTAATATAAAGATATTCTGGGAGCAATTATGCAATCAGTTTGATGGTGTTACCCATTACCCTGCTTCTAGACTATCTTTATTGGGGATAGATCCAACAGACTTGGAGACAAAGATAGAGGATATTTATGGTGGATATCTCGAGCATGTGGACCTTTTTGATCCATCTCTTTTTAAGATTTCACCAAGAGAAGCTAAGTGTATGGATCCCCAGCAGCGCTTATTATTAATGAATACCCACCAAGCATTTTTAGATGCTGAAATTCTGCAGCAAACCGATTTTAAAAATACTGGGGTCTTTATATCTCATTATGCGAGTGAATATATGTCACTCGGAAATCAATATGAGAAAGAAAATGCCCTGCTTCTTGCGACGGGAAATGCCACATCTATATCAGCGAATCGAATTTCTTATCTTTACAATCTAGTTGGTCCGAGCCTGGTGTTAGATACCGCTTGTTCGTCATCATTAGTAGGAGTTGATATCGCGTGTCAATATTTAAGGAAAAAACATATTGATTATGCTGTGGTTGGTGGTGTGAGTTTAAATTTGAATCCCCATGTTACTCAACTATTGCAAGATTCGAGTATGTTGGCGAAGGATGGGAAATGTAAAACCTTTGATCAGAGTGCTGATGGCTATGTACCTGGCGAAGGAGTGGGGGTGATTGTTTTGCAGCGCGTTAGGGACGCACAGTTAAAAGAATCCAAAGTATATTCTGTGATTTGTGCAAGCGCGGTAAATCAAGACGGGAAAAGTAACGGTTTGACAGCGCCGAACGGTTTCGCCCAAGAACAGCTGATCAAGCAGGGCTTTCAGCTTGCAAATATTGATCCCAGAAAAGTGCAGTATATTGAAACTCATGGAACGGGCACTTACCTGGGAGATCCCGTTGAAGTTGAAGCACTTAGCAACGTGATTAAGAAAAAACACAAGACCGCCCACAATGATACAAAAAAACCTTGTGTTCTAGGCTGTTTGAAAACAAATATAGGACATCTTGAGCCGGCGGCAGGCATAGCAAGTTTGATCAAAGCCTCTTTATGTATTTACCAAGGAAAGATACCGGCTAATAATCATTTAAAAACGATCAATCCGTTATTAAACATGGATGAAACCTCTTTTGTTCTACCAAACCAAGTGCTCGACTGGCCTGAATTGAATAAAGTTGCAGGGGTTAGCTCTTTCGGTTTTGGTGGGGTGAACGGACATGTAGTGCTTAGAAATATGCCTCAGGAATTGACGAAAGAGCGTGGAAACATAATAGAAAAATATCCTTTGTATGATTTTAAACTAAAATCCTATTGGTCTAAAAAATTAGAAAATACAATGTATCCGGGAGAGAGTAGGCAGAGGAAGGATGAGGGATTTCTCAGTTACCAGCTGGTGAACTCACCCACTGATTTTTTGCGAGCTACCTTGGTCATTAATAAAAGAAATCTTCCAGGCATAGAAGATACGGGTAATTTTCATATTGGGTTTTATCTTGAGATCATCTACAAAATATTTTCAAATCACTTTGATACGACTCAAATTCGTGTTGAGCGAATTCAGTTTTTACATGCTTTATTTATTTCTAAAAAAGTCAACACAGAAATACAAATTATCCTACAGCGGAATGACAACAATAAATTCCACCTTGACTTTTATTTTAAATATGACAACTCGGGATCTAAATGGATAAAGACTGCAGAGGCTTCTGTCTATCCAGCAACAGATTCCGGTGACTCCTTAACGATGACTCGACTTCCCCAAGGAAAAGTTTCTGATACATTAACTGAAGAGCAGTTTTACAATAGTTATGAAGCCATAGGATATCCGGCAGGTGGATTTGTAAGAGCGATTCACTCGACAAAGGTATATCAGAAAGAGAGTATCTCCAAACTAAAGTTAAGCTTTGGTGCTAATGACTACAAGCTAGGTATTCATCCCGGCGCAATAGATGGGGCATTGCAACCTGGAATAATAATGCATGCTGGTTCCTTATCTATGACAACTTTAATGGAAGATATTAATATATATGGCCCACTCCATGCTAAAAAAACATACCATTTATATAATAAACTACTCAATAGTAGTACAAAGGATAATAATAGATTTTCCATATTATGGGTTATTTATGATTCTGATAATAAAATACGCATCACGTGTAAAAAAGCAGTATTACAAAAGCTGAGCAATAATAATGTCTTAAAAGCATCGGCTGAGCCTGATTTAATTGGAATTTCTCAGCTAACTGAAAATGTTTTACTGGAAGAAATTGCCCGTCTTTTAGAAATGAAATCCAATGAATTAAGGACGGACGTATTGCTGTTGGAATTGGGAATGGATTCCCTTATGCTTATGAGTTTAGGGAGGCTGCTGGACCACTCTAATATAGCAATTAATAGTCTTTTTGAGGTTACTATTAATGATTTAATCACCTTAATTGAAAGCAAGGAAGATAAAGTAGCCTCAAGCGAAGTAGCTCCAAGCGATGCAGCCCCAATCGAAGTATCTATCCAACCTCCTCGAGAGTTAATAGACTACTCGCTGGATAAAAGAAAATGGATTCGTGGGAAGAAAAAAAAGAAGGCCCGCATACAGCTTTACTGTTTTCCTCATGGTTATGCCTCAGCCACTATATTCCGTAACTGGGTGAATACCTTTCCAGCAGAGGTTGACGTTTGGCCGGTAGAATTGCCAGGTCGTGGGGATCGTTGCAGTGAACGCCCTATAGAATTTACAGAGGAGATGGCAGAAAAGCTCACGCAAATTATCGGCAAAGACCTAGAACAACCCTATGCCTTATTTGGTCACAGTATTGGTGCTTTGCTGGCATATTCCTGGACCTTGCATTTACAAAAAATGCATATGCCACTGCCTCAACAACTTATTGTGGGTGCATTCACTGCCCCAATGCTGTCAAATCCCTTGTTGAGAATGATAAAAGGGCAGTATAGATTCTATGGAATAGATGCCCTGCCTAATCTAGAAGCTATCCTTGATCCTGATAATGTTGAACTGGTTGAAACAATTATTGATATGACCATGGAGATGCCGCAAGGATTTGCTACGGCTGTGGATCGTAAATCGACTTATGCGTTGTTACCTTCAATGATTGCAGCTTTACGAATGGCTGATACTTTTGATTCTACCAAAATCAAGCCAGTATCTGTTCCTATTGTGGCACTGCATGGCAAGGGTGATATAGCGGTAACGCAGGATGAAATGCAAGCTTGGGAAAAATTAACCACAAAACCTTTTTCAATCGAATTATTTTCAGGAGATCATGACTTTATCAACTCTGATCAAAATGAAAAAGAGGTTATTGAATCTATTAGTAATAGATTAATGCAATGTATTATGGAATCGGCGTAGGTGGATCGTAGGGTTTAATTAGTACTGAACAGGTAAATATTATGGAAAACGTTAAGAATCAAAGAACGATTGAAAAAGCACAGCAACAAACGGGGCTGATTGATGTTCACCACCATATTCTACCGCCAGATTATACCTCCGCGTTAGCGAATATCGGCATTAGAAATGCTGGAGGTGCCACATTTCCTAATTGGAGTGTTCAAAAGGCGCTAAATTTTATGGATCAAAAGGGTATCGCAACAGCCATAACATCGATTTCCTCACCGGGTGTTTATTTTGGTGATAATGATTTTTCGATAACGCTTGCGAAACGCTGCAACGAGTTTTCTGCGAACCTTATTAGCGATAACCCAAATAGGTTTGGAGGGTTTGCAGTATTACCATTGCCTAATGTTGATGCCGCATTGAAAGAATTAGAGTATGCAATCGATAACCTGCAACTTGATGGTGTGGTCTTACTCACCAATATAGATGGCCATTATTTGGGTGCGCCAATATTTGATGAGGTGTTCGCTGAGCTTAATCGCCGCGAAGCAATTGTATTTATTCATCCAACTACTCCAGCTTATGGCGAATTATCGCAGCTTAAAATGCCTGCTCACCTGTTAGAATTTGTTTTTGACACCACAAGGGCGATTTCCAATCTCATCTTAAACAACACGTTTGAACGTTTTCCAAACATTCGATTTATCGTCTCCCATGCGGGAGGCACTGCACCCTATTTAGCTGCTAGGATTACCGCCTTAGATTTTGGTTTTCGGGAAGAATATAAAATTGATACAACCGGTCATCTAAAAAATTTATATTACGATACGGCATTGTCAGCCGCTCCTTCTACACTGCGTGCATTGCAGGAACTAGTTGACCCCTCTCATATACTTTTTGGTAGTGATTATCCATTTGTGCCTACACCAGTGATATCGAAATTTATATCGTTGTTAGAAGAATACGACGGATTTGACGAAAAAAGTCTCAAGGCAATCGGTAGAGAGAGTGCTCTAAAGTTATTTCCACGATTCAGTACAGAATAGAGAGGTGAAATATTTGTTTAGGCAGTAGTAAGGTCAAGGCTTTTAATCAGAGGAATAGATGTACTATTTGGAAGTTTTTTATTGGATGAACCCCGTTATTTTTGTATGCGGAATTTTAAAAATTCAGGAGAAATAAAATGAATAAGAAGGAATCCCCCACAGATAGCACTAAGCACTCTAAAAAAGTCTGCGTGGTCGGAGCAGGTGCTTCAGGCCTTACGACAATAAAACAGTTGTTAGATGAAGGCCATATTCCAATATGCTATGAGAGAGATTCAGACCTGGGAGGCGTTTTTAATTATAACAAAGTCCCTGAGGGAGAGGGTGGCAACGGTGTCTATGATAATACCCTTCTTACAATATCGAATTATCTAATGGCATTTTCAGATATGCCCCCTAGTGGACATAGACGCCATTGGCATCATACAGAATATAAAAATTACTTGGTAGAATATGCTAATAAATTTAATCTAAATAGATATATCAAGTACAGTTATAAAATCATAAAAATTCAAATGATTGATGGCGGGCGATCGGGCTATAATGTGGTTTTTTGTGACAACACTGGGGAAAAGAACACAGAAAGGTTTGATGCCATTGCGGTTTGTACGGGGACACACCAACTACCGGCTGTTCCAAAGATTAAAGGATTAAATAGTTTTGACGGTTTGGTAATACATAGTTCTCAATACCAAAATAATAAAGTATCTAAAGGTAAAAACGTTCTATGTATTGGCATGGGTGAGAGTTCTGCTGATATTACAAGGGAGGTATCGATGTCAGCAAATAATTGTATTTTAGGCCTTAGATCATACCCTTTTCTAGTGCCAAGAAACTTAACAAACTCATCCTCAGATGCATGGACATCCCGTCTATGGCATTCTTATCATACGCCAAAAAGTGAAGGTATTATTTCTTATATTGTACTCTTTATATACTTAGTGATTTCTCAGATTAAGAGTCTATTTTTTAAGAAAGAACCACCTAAAAAAGATGCTTTTTTGCAAGATACGAGTAAAGAAATGCTTGATTTAGACACTGCTGGAGAAGTGGAGTGTGTGAAACTGATCAAAGCTTGGAATTATTTGTCAAAAGGCATGAAATTCTACACAAAAAATGTGTCATTTGTGCCCTACATCTTGAATGGTAAAATCAAGGTTAATGCTTCCGGTATCAAAGAAATAGTGAATAATACTGTGATATTCAATGATGGACAAAACTATGATATTGACTTGATCATGCTAGGCACAGGATACCGTGATGATTTTAGCTTCATTGAAGGTTTTGAGTTAAAAAATAATGACGTGAGGAATATGTTCATGCATTCAATACATCCGGATTTGCCAAATTGTGCCTTTATAGGTTGGGCCAGGCCAGTCACTGGTGGAATTCCGGCGTGTTCAGAGATGGCAGCAAGATATTATTCACTGCTTCTATCCGGTAAAGTATCACTTCCAAGCGATATGCATAAAAGAATGGAGGACGATAAAGAATTTTATCGTATTTTTTTGGCATATTCTCCTAGCTACAATACAGTGATTGCATGGAAAAGATATATGGAAACATACGCGGAATTAATTGGTTGTCAGCTCAAGCCAATAAAATATATATTTAGGCCATCATTGTTTATAAAACTTTTTGCGGGTTCGTTAGTGCCCTATCAATACCGCATAGAAGGTCCTCATTCGTTAAAAAAGGAAGCAATTGATGTAATAAATAGATTAGAGGTTACTTTGCCTAGTCGCCATTTTTATGAAAACATCATGATAAATTTGATTAGCAAAAAGTGGCTATCAAGACTGATGAGTCACGTAGATTATTCAACGGATTTTGCAGAATGGTTTCGTTTTGATGTTAAATTAACTATTGACGATATTAAGAAATACTCTTTTAGAAATGACGACACTGCTGTCCCATTAAAGATTAAAAAGAGAATCTTGAGTGTTCGTAATTTACGCAAAATGTACGGCTCGGTTGCTGCAGATTCGGTTTTAGACTGAGGCGGAATGCCTGGGCAGTTTGGTTGACATGCCGAATGAGCCATGTGTAATTACAGTTGATTATATAAGATGATAAACAAATGCTGTTGCGAATAATAGATAAACTCGATGCTCATCATCATGAAAATTCAATTGAAGTCATCTTGCAAATGGATGGCAGCAATATTCAATTTAGAATCGATGGCTTTTCATCACCCTTAACCGACAATTTTAATAAAACGCTGGCGTGGTATTTTCAACACTATAGCCAAACTTTAGGCCAACAAAAAAACGACAAAAGTATGCCTGAAAAAATGCTGACACTGGGTCAACATTTGGCGGACGAACTGCTAGGCGAAGATTTTAACCTGGTCCAAATCAAAGAAAGCATTGAAAACAACGGCTATGAACACCTGGGGGTACAGATTGAATCCTCACGCATCGCATTCTTTCAAGAGTGCTGGGAACTGTTAATCTTACACGATTCAAAATATGTACTCTCCGCAGTAAGTCATGATTTTGTGCGGCGATTTATTGGCCACGACCAACCCGACTATGAAGGTGAATTGAACTACGCGTTAGCCGTGATGGAGGCAACTGAAAATACGGCATCATCAGCGCTGGGTATTTTACATGTCATATCGCGGTCCACGGCTGTTAACGCTAATACACCGCCTACCAATGCTTACAATAGCAGCGTGAATGCCTTGCGTTGGCCCGCTACGATACGCTATGAGCTTTGCGCTGATGCCTATTGGCCAACTTTACAACAGCGCTTGGCTGATAAAGACAAGCCGATACATATTGTCCACTATGATGGGCCTATCCTACTCAAAGATGGCATGCCCCAACTCTGCTTGGCGGGTGATGGCACAGCCATTGAAACCATAGCGCTTAGCACTTTCTCGGCATTATTGGTACAGCATAATATTGCCTTGTTGAGTGTGGACGCATACGCCTATCAGGATGAAGCAGGTAATGATGTCAGTGCTGACCTGGGGTTAGCCAGCGTTGCTCATGTGGCTGCCTCAGCTGGACTGAAAAATATCCTAGGCATGAGTCACCTAACGGACCCCTGGACTAGCAGCCAATGCTTTCAAGCGGTCTATGAACGCTTAATGTCAGGTTTGGCGTTAGGGCAAGCGATTGTGGAAGCCCGCAAGTTTTTACAAACCCAAACCGAAACCCAGCGGTTTAGCGTAAATCCAATTCCTTTCCACCCTTGGCCATTACTTATTCACTATGGCGGTCAAACAGTGCATTTTTTAAGTGCACCCTCACAACCCGTCGAGCTATCAATGTCACCGGCTTATGAAACCATCCGCCAACAACTATTAGGTTTTCGCCATGAATTACTGCCTCCGCAAGTTAATCATATAGAAGATAACGTATTGCCCGGCTTACTGGCGGTAGATCAATCCGCTGTGGCACACTTTCTCAGTGGCGCACCTGGCAGTGGTCGTACCCACTTGGCCCATCAGGCTGGCTTCTATCTAGTCCAGCAAAAGCAAGTGGACTATGGTTTTTATTTCGATTGCAGCACCGGCTTTTACAGCCAAGCCAATATACAACAGATGATTGCCCCTATTTTTGATTGTAGCCCTGAAGAAATAGAAAAACTGGAATCAGCATTAGCAACCACCTGCTGTTACTTTGTCTTCGATAATTTGCACCAACAGGCACTCAAACAATGGCCGGAAGCCACAGAGCTGGCGGTTAGTGAGCTGAAGCAGTTTTTAGCTCATTTGGTTCAGCAGGGCCATAGGGTACTGGTTACCGGGATGGCGGATGAACAACTGCTGGATTTGCCCCATACGCATATTCCCATCACACCTTTATCGAATTTGTCACAATCCGTACTGGCTGCTGATGTTTTACGGCGTTATAAGATTGCAGATCAAGACGATGATGGCATGGCATTGCTGCAAAGTTTGCAAGGCAATCCATGGTTGATTCAGCGCGTTATGCCACAACTGGCTGTTGATACAGCGAAAGATACCTTAACACAAGTATCCGAATGGTTAGATCAGCCATCATCTGACAGCATGATTCAACGTTACTACCTATGGCAATGGGCAAAGCTTTCAACCGTAGAGCAACGATGGTTGATGTTGTTAACAGACCTCCCGGGTGTTCTACTGGAAATGCTTATGTTGGCTTGCGACCCAAAGGCGCCAGCTGATCCAATAGAAAAGGACACCGCTACGCAAGATAGCCAAGTTTCCCCAGCGCCGGACAAAAGCGCATTTGAGCCAGCCATGCAACTGTTTGAACAATTGGGCGCCGCATCAACTGAAGGTGAAATCAGCTTGAGCAGTCACCTAGACCAATGGGCGCGGGCAGGTTTTCTGATCAGCTACCCCCACGGCAGAATGCTTGACCCGCGTTGTTTATCCTTTCTAAAAGCCGAAGGCCAAAAAGACCCTTGGATCAGTGAACAATCTGACCGAGTTCCTCTATTGATCAGCCAGATTGTTTGTGAGGGTATCCGTTTACTCGCGCAACATTTACAACAGCAGCCTAATCCCACGATGTCACATTATCTTCTGGGGAACCGTCAGCATTGGGTTAAACATTTTGAAAGTCTCTGGTTTGCTGAGAAATATACTGATTTTATCCGTGTTAAAACCGCCTTTGATCACTTATTACAACAGGCCAAACTGGGCCATGAAAGTGCAGCCTGGTCATTGGATTTACTGAAACGTAGTCAACAAATCAGTGTACCGATAAAGCAATCGGACGCGACAATGGCCTGGTTAGCCCTAGCTCTGCATGCCTTGGGATCCGATCAGGCGGAACAAGAGGAAATATTGACAAAAGCCGCCATTGATTGGCAAAAAGCGTTGCATGAGTTTGATCCTGAAGCGGAACAAAAGAACAGCGCTTGGTTCCATACGGCGGTATTATTTTTGCAAACCCTTTATCGCAAACAAACACAATGGCAAGCTTGCCGCCATGTCAGCGAAATGGCTTGTGCAATCTATCGTGACAAAAAAATCTGGCCCCAGGTTATGCAAAATCTCAAAATACTGGCACAATGTTGCTTTGCGTTGCAGGATACAGTGCAGGGTGAACGCTATGAAAAAGCGCTCTTGGAAGAACTGCCTTTTGATACCTTGCCCCCCAATATAAAACCCCAATTAATACTCGATGTATTATTGGCCAAAGTTGCGCGGGGTGACACCGGGCAAGCGCAGCCTTTGTTGGATGAACTTAAACAAACCGCTCAGTCGACACAGCTCAGTCCTATTATCGATAGCTTACAAGCCGATATTTATTTTAAAGAAGCCCGTTACGCTGAAGCGATGAAAACCTATTGCCATCTATGGAAAACGGGATCTGAACATCAGCAAAGCGCCAACAACGCCCATATTAACAATCGACTGATAGACTTGGAAAAACAATTGGGAAAAAGCCAGTTTGAAGCCATATGTCAACAGGAAATCGGTGAAGTGATAAAGCCCAATGCACTACCAGCGAGTCAAAGGATATAGTCTTATGTCCGCACTGCCTATTGTATTTATGTTTTCCGGTCAGGGTAGCCATTATTATCATATGGGGGCGGACTTATTTGCACAGCAACCGGTTTTTAGGCAAACGTTACTGGAACTGAACGAAATCGCACAAGGGTTATTAGGCGAATCCATCATTGATATAATGTACAGTCCACAACATAAAAAAATGCATGTATTTGAACAGACCCGGCACACCCATCCGGCCATTTTTATGGTGGAATATGCGCTGGCGCAAGCTTTATTAACGGCAGGCATTAAACCAGACTATGTACTGGGTGCCAGCATGGGTGCCTTCGCTGCTGCCACTGTTGCCGGTTGTTTCAATGCTGAGCAAGCACTCACCGCAGTGATTAAACAGGCTGAGGCATTGGAGCGCCATTGCGAGACTGGGAAAATGTTGGCTATTCTTGATGATCCGGCAGGCTATTACCATCAGACTGAACTCTATACAAACGCCACATTAGCGGCGATTAATTTTGATCGACACTATGTTGTGTCAACCAATTCAGTGGGTCTAACAGCCATTGAAAGCTTTTTAGGGCAACAGGTCAGTTATCAACGACTGGCTGTCTCGCAGGCTTTTCATTCCCCCTGGATTGATCCAGCGAAAGCAGTGTATATGGATTTTCTGGATGCCTATGCGCCAACATTCTTGGCCCCCCAAATCCCACTAATCTGCTGTATAGATGCCAAGGAATTGGCACAGCTATCCGCTGCCTATTTTTGGCAGGTCATCCGTGAAGCAATACACTTTCAAAAAACCATACACTTTCTGGAAGAAAGAAATCATTACCGTTATATCGATCTGGGACCTTCCGGGACATTGGCCACTTTCTTAAAATACAACATCACAACCGAATCAAACTCCAAAATCCATGGCATTATAACCCCGTATGGGCAGGAACATGACAAACTGCAAACCTTGATTCAACAAATAGGTGAAAACATAAGCTATGAACACCCGTGTTAAAATATTCAACAAATTATGATCAATTATAAACGGTACTTCGTAGTCATATCATTGGTCATCCTCTGTATGCTATCGATTATAACGGTTGTGTTTGATGATCCCATGACACTAGTGGCAGAAAAGTGGATCATTGTGCCAGTGGCGTTTATGGCAGCTTCTGTCGCCAATGCAACCGCTATTGGCGGCGGTTTTCTATTTATTCCCTTATTTATTTATGGCTATGGGTTGTCGCCATTGGTGGCGCTTAAGTTAACTTTTGCAACCCAATCTTTTGGTATGACGTCCGGTGCATTGGGTTGGGGTAAGCGCCTTATTGATGGCTTCGCACTGACGGTAGGAGGCATCGCTAGTTTGCTAGGTATGTGGGTAGGTAGTTATTATTTGCAAATACCATCAGAGCATATCAAACCCGTGTTTGGCTGGGTGTCTTTGTTTGTATTCTTTATTATTCTACTGGAAATTAGATATTCGAAGATAAGTCAAGAAGTCGCGGTTGCAAAACGTGGTGACATCAAACTGGCAGGATTTTTAATAACGACAGGAGCTGGCGGTCTAATAACAGCTTGGTGTGGCATCGGTATTGGTGAGTTCGTGGTGCTATATATGTTGCTGGTATATAAAGTGACAATTGAAGTATCTATTGCCACAGGTGTTGCTATGTTAGCGCTTAATTCTGTACTGGGATTTATTTTTCATTCCTCTCTTGGCGCAATGCCTTGGGAATTTCTAGCATTTACTGTGCCCGGTGCTGTTTTGGGTGGTTTTTTTGGAGCCCGGTTTGGAAAATTTATTGAGAATAAGTTTTGTAAATCTAAAGACATAATTTCTACAGGTGACAAGTTTCCGGCTCTTAAATATCTGTTTGCCGTGATTATATTAGTTGATGGAGGGTGGATGCTTTTTTATTCTTATGTAGCTATTTGATAAATAAGCAGGCA
>JAZFYA010000353.1:0-6455 GCA_036443315.1 Pseudomonadales bacterium | reverse complement strand
AGGGTTCGCAAGCAATTAAGAGAGCTGCCCTTAAACCTAGGCAAAGCAGTTGGATCTAGGGCCTGTCCCGCAGAGTGTTTTGGACGCCCAATGCATTGAATCTAGAGCTTTGCTAGGTTAAATCACTTCTACTTTATCGACTTTCTGGAAACCCCTTGGCAGTTTATGCCCACGACGTCCCCGCTCACTCCTGTAATGATCCAATTCATTAAATTTCATGTTCACATAACGCTTACCCGCATGCACACGCAGGCTATCGCTTGCGCGGATGACCACCACCGCCACTACAAACTCTTCACGGGCCTGCAGCCGGGTTGATGGGATACCAATAATTTTATTACCTTTACCCCGTGACATTGTCGGTAGGTCTGTCAACGGGAAGATCAACATCCGGCCTTCGTTGGTTACCGCTACGACATAGGCACCGCCGGTTTCCGATCCACCAACCGATCCTGGCTGTAATACCTGACTGCCTTTAGGTAACGATAATGCCGCCTTGCCAGATTTGTTTTTTGTTTGCATATCCGAGAGTTTAACCACGAAACCATACCCGGCATCAGAGGCCAATAAATACAAATCGTCAGCGTTCCCCATCATCAGACCTTCAAAGCTGGCACCGGAGGGTGAATTTATTCGGCCAGTTAATGGCTCACCCTGTCCACGGGCGGAGGGCAGGGTGTGGGCAGCAACAGTATAGGCTTTGCCGGTCGAATCAAGGATTACCGTCGACTGGTTGGATTTACCCCGCACCGATAAATAAAAGCTGTCGCCGGATTTATAACTTAAACTGTACGGATCGATATCGTGGCCTTTCGCCGCACGAATCCACCCCTTGGTCGATAGCACTACAGTAACTGGCTCGGTGGGCATCAATTCTTCTTCGCTAAAAGCTTTGGCTTCTTCCCGAGCAACGATTGGCGAGCGGCGATTATCACCATACTCTTCTGCCACCACTAGCAATTCCTTTCTAACTAATGTTTTCAGACGCGCAGCTGAACCCAGTGTCTTGTCGAGACCTTCTTGTTCTTTTTCCAGCGCTTCCTCTTCTTCGCGAATTTTCATTTCTTCCAGTCGCGCCAATTGCCGCAACTTAGTTTCCATGATGTACTCCACCTGCATTTCAATCAGGTTGAAGCGTTCCATCATTACCTGTTTGGGCCGTTCTTCTTCGCGAATAATACCAATCACTTCGTCAACGTTGAGATAGACAACCATCAACGCCGCCAACCGCATCAAACGCTCTTGGACTTTTTGCAGACGGTGCTCCAAACGGCGACGGGTGGCAACGGTTCGAAACTGTAACCACTCCCTGATAATCGTATCCAGCGATTTTACTTCCGGCTTGCCATTGATGCCGATCATATTAAGATTGACGCGGTAACTGCGCTCCAGATCGGTGGCGGCAAACAGGTGGTTCATCATCGGCTCGATATCGACCCGGTTGGAACGGGGGATAATCACCAGCCGGGTGGGATTTTCGTGGTCCGATTCATCCCGTAGATCGACCACCATTGGCAATTTTTTCGCCTGCATCTGGTGGGCGATTTGCTCTAGCACTTTAGAGCCGGACACCTGGTAAGGTAGAGCCGTCACTACCACATCACTGCCCTCTTGCTGCCACACGGCGCGCATACGAATACTGCCCTTACCCGTCTGATAGAGCTTCAGAATATCTTCTTTAGGGGTAATAATTTCTGCTTCTGTGGGGTAGTCCGGCCCCTGAATATGCTCGAAAAGGTCCTCCAGACTGGCTTTGGGTTCATCTAACAAGCGAATACAAGCAGTGACGACTTCTCGCAAATTATGCGGCGGAATATCTGTCGCCATCCCCACCGCAATACCCGTAGTACCATTCAACAATACCGTAGGCGCCCGCGAGGGCATAATCACCGGCTCTTCCAAAGTACCATCAAAATTCTGTTGCCAGTCGACTGTGCCCTGCCCCAACTCCGATAACAACAGCTCAGCAAACGCAGCCAACTTGGATTCGGTATAACGCATCGCGGCAAAGGATTTGGGATCGTCGGTAGAACCCCAGTTACCCTGACCATCCACCAGTGGGTAGCGATAGGAAAAACTCTGCGCCATCAACACCATGGCCTCGTAGACCGAGCTGTCGCCATGGGGATGAAACTTGCCGATTACATCACCCACCGTACGGGCGGACTTTTTGTATTTGGCGGTAGCCTTCAAGCCCAGCTCACTCATAGCGTAGACAATCCGCCGCTGCACCGGTTTTAGCCCATCGGCAATATTGGGCAGCGCACGGTCGAGAATAACGTACATGGAATAGTCCAGGTAGGCCTTCTCGGTATAGGTTTTCAGGGCGATTTGTTCGATGCCGTCAGCAGCGATATGGAACGGGTCTGACATGGTAATTTTCCGCTTTTGTGCTCAATTTAAGGTTTTAAAGCTAACAGGATTATCCCTTAGAGATCAGCTGGTTACCAGGCCAATGAAGGGTTTTACGCAGATACCTTAGGGGTAAATACCTAGTTTCAAAGCCACTCATTGCCACTTATACTGATTAGTCATTGCTTATCAGTAGAACGCTGACATAGCCACGATCTTTTAACCTTACACGGCAAGTCTATGCAACCCACAAACGATGTTGTTCAGCTCAACCGCTTTAAGCGTGAATCCGAACAAGAGATTATCGAGGATATTAGTGCCAGGACGTTTTTGTTTCTTCGCAACGAGGCGGAAGAAATGGACGTACCGATTAAAGATGTCATTGTCGAGCACATGATTGGACTAGCCTTGGTGATGTGTCACGTCGAAGGTGAAGACGAAGCCCAAAACGTACTAAAAAACATCAGCGAGCAACTCAATATCGGATAATCTCCAAGCAAAATAGTGCTGATGTGTCTAGGAGGCTGTCTTTAATTAGATATGACATAATGGGTACACTTTGATTGATTGATAGCCTACATGCCCCGAAATCAACATTACATCATTGCCAGCCTGTTAGCGATAGTATTCATCCTATTGTCCCTAACGTCGCCTATGCCAGCACAGGCAGAGCCTATTGACGACACCCGCAAGCAACTTCTGGAGAACCAACGCAATATTATTCACCTGAGCAAGGAAAAACAGTTATTTCAAAAAGAGTTGGGACAGGCTATCAAGCAGCGCAAAGGCAATAATAATCAACCTATGTTGCAAGCTGAAATCAACGATATTCGCGATTCCATTAATGTAGCTGATGTCCTAATCCCTAATATTTCGGAGCTGGTTACCCGACAACAGTTGTTACTGTCTACCCTGGAACGGGGCACACCACTTACCGCTCTGGACATTGCACTCAACAAGGTACTCAACAGCAACCTCCCCGAACTGGCAAAAACCCTTGCCAATAATCCGGCCGCCCGCAAAGAAGTCGCCAGGTTGCGAACACTGCTGAAAGAACAGGCTCGACTGGGAATCAAAACATCCTCAGCCAGTAATTTTGTGTCCCATACCACAGAACATGTATTGGCCGAGAACGAGTTTTTACGGTTGCTATCCCGGTTTAGCAGCAACATTGACGACAATGCAGAAGACAAGATGATCAAAATCACCGGCATTGCCAACAACATCCCATTGACTGAAGATGAAATACTCAGCTACCTGGGCCACGACCAGTATCATATGGAAACCACCGTTTACGCAGGTAAAATGACTTTTATCGTTGATGGCAGGCCATGGCAGCTCCATGTTACCCAAGAAGAAGACCAGGCCACCTATATGATGATTTATGATATTTCCGACCAGAACCAACCGCGCCTGGTAATGTTTAATAAGTCATTACTGCTGGAATAATGCTCAGGAATCGACACCACGATGATCCTAGAAAACTCAGTTGATACCCAAAGCACTCGTTGTACTCACGGGGCAGGCCCTAGATTCAACTGAGTTTTCTAGGATGATGTAGCCTTATCCCACAGAGACTCCCCTGCCAAACCGGGTATGAAAATCAACACCAATAGGACTGTAAAAAAATAGTTTTCTGCGTTTCTTGTTTCTTGTTTCTTGTAATTTTTACTGGCGCAGAGCTAATGCACTGAAAACAACTCACGCTTCAAGCATAAAAGTGACCGGGCCATCATTGATCAGCGCTACCTCCATATCCGCCGCGAATTGTCCTGCGGCGACCTTAATATCTCGCTGGCGTATTTTTTCTACCAACAGCTTATAGAGCCTTTTGGCAACATCGGGTTTGGCTGCTTTGGAAAACCCGGGACGTAAACCTTTTTTTGTATCTGCCGCCAAAGTAAATTGAGAAACTACTAACAAGCTGCCGTTAATATCACTGACACTTAGATTCATCTTACCGGCATCATCGGAAAAAACCCGGTAATCCAAAAGGCGATCCGACATACGGTCAACCGTCGTGTCATCATCATCTTTTTCAACCCCTAGCAACACTAATAAACCCTGCTCGATTTCACCGATTATTTGATTATCAACTGTAACACTGGCTGCAGTCACCCGCTGAATTAATGCTTTCAAAAAAATTTTCTCCCAGGATTTTATGGAATTTATATACCCAAAGCGATTGAAATTTAGGTTTTAGAGTGCGTCCCTTATTTATTAATGGAAAGTTATCTATGGAAAGTTGTTCATGGCAAGGCGTTTGAACGCAGGAAACTGTCAATATTTCAAGTTCAAGTTAATATTTCAAGTTCAAACAACGCAGCCATGGACAAAAAGGGGGTGTGACGTGCATGAATGCACTAATGCCGCAGGCGCATGGATGTGCAGGAGCGGCCTATAACACCTAAATTTCAATCGCTTTGGGTATAAATAACGCATCACACTGTCATTGCGTATCCACTGTCTAAGGGGTTCATGGGCCAAGACGTTCATGGGTCAAGATGTTCACAGGCTACGCTGAACATTGCGTGGGGCAAGCTCAGTGCAGCACGACAACCCAAATGGTCGATCACAGGATATTTAAAAAAATTATTCGCTACGCTTTGCCTGCCCCGTATACTATTTTGGTTACACATGACAACTTAATATAAAGGCTTTTTATTATCTCGATTCTCGCAACTCGTTGCTCACTTATCCGCTAATCCGACGCCTCACCATCCTCATCTTCAGGGCGAAAACGGCGCGCCATATCACGCGTTGCTCGCACTAAGGCATCAGTAATACTGGGCTCCGATGCAGCATGGCCAGCATCGCGAACAATATTTAACTGGCTGTCAGGCCAAACATTATGCAGAGAAACCGCATTATCCAATGTGCAGATCATATCGTAGCGACCGTGCACAATAATACCGGGAATGCCCGATAATTTATCGGCATTATCTAATATTTGATTGGGCTCAAGAAAACCCTTGTTCACAAAATAATGCGCCTCAATGCGAGCAAGAGCCAAGGCCATATGAGGCTCACCAAAATGCTCGACCACCTCGTGATTAGGGCGCAGTGTTGCACAATGGGCTTCCCATAAGGACCAAGCCTTAGCCGCAGACATCCTTGCCAACTCATTACTACCTGTCAGCAATTCGTAATAGGCAGTAATAAAATCATCGCGTTGCTCTGGCCGGATCGGGTGAATATAATCTTCCCAGTAATCAGGGAAAAACTGGTTCGCGCCGTGCTGATAAAACCAGTGCAGATCCTTGTCACGGCAAAGGAATATGCCGCGCAGAACCAAACCCATTACCCGCTCGGTATGGGCTTGAGTGTATACCAGACTTAGTGTTGAGCCCCAGGAGCCCCCAAACAACATCCATTTTTCAATTCCCAGAAATTCACGAATCGCCTCAATATCCTCCACCAAGGCCTGGGTGTGATTGTTTTCCAATTCTGCATGAGGGGTGGATTGACCCGCGCCGCGTTGGTCATAGAGGATAACACGGTAACGCTCGGGATCAAAAAAACACCGGCTCTTTTTATCACAGCCACTACCGGGGCCACCGTGAACAAACAGCACCGGAATACCCTCAGGGTCACCGCTTTCTTCTATATATAATTCATGGGGAGCTTCCACCGCCAGGCGGTGTCGAGCATAGGGCTTGATTTTTGGATACAACATCATCATTGGCTTCGGTCCTTCAGAGCATTAGGTCTGGCGCTTAGCGCCTCGCTAAGTATGGCTCAAAGATCGAGTTAGCGACACCTAACCGATAATACTCTGCGCAGAAACGACCTTAATAGTGAAATGTCCGGGCTAGTTGCAAGTCGAGCCCTTTTCCCTCTAAAACAGGAGTCTGAACTCGCCTGTAAGCCCCGCAGGAGTTAGCCTATTAACGGCTTGCGACGGTAGTATCCCACCGCCACCCTCGGTAGTCACTACCCTCACTCGGTTGGAACCCCACGCCCTGGTGAGGGTAGTGACTACCGAGGGTGGCTAGACTGTGCAGTATCCAAGTCGGTAGCACTGAAGTAGCTGTTCGCAATGCAAGGCCCGCTAAAGGGCGTGGGGTTCCAACCGATAGTGGGCCTTGCATTGCGAACAGCGG
>JAZFYA010000352.1:0-5102 GCA_036443315.1 Pseudomonadales bacterium | reverse complement strand
TGTGTCCGGCCCGGTCACAGTGGCTTTAAAGAAAATGCGGCATAAAAAATAACGGCCAATGCAGCAATGGAATAGTTTAACCCCAGGGGAATTTTTCCCCGGATTGACACTCTTAAAATAGGTGTTTAATAATCCTAGACATGAATGGTACTTACTTAAGGCTATAACCGAGGAGCGTTGAACCCGCTGTTCGCAATGCAAGGCCCACTATCGGTTGGAACCCCACGCCCTTGAGCGGGCCTTGCATTGCGAACAGCTACTCCGGCAGTACCCGGATACCGCACAGTCTAGCCACCCTCGGTAGTTTAACCCTCACAAGGGCGTGGGGTTCCAACCGAGTGAGGGTTAGACTACCGAGGATGGCGGCGGGATACTACCGTTGCAAGCCGTCAACAGCGCTGCCCTTAAGTCAGTGCCATTCATCTTAGACATTATGTATTTACTTGCCAATAGATCGATATATTGAGATTAACAAAACGTTGGCAAGTTAATACATGATGTCTAGGATAATATCAAAGAGTGATTACAGTGTTAATTCAAAAGCCTTCGGGTATCTCTTCTTCTGACATTACCTCGGAAAGTCTCTATTTAAAGCGTCGGGCATTTATTGCTAGGTCACTGGTTGCATCAGTTGCCCTTGCCGCTGGCCATCAGGTTGGTGCCAGTGCTAAAGCGCTTTCAGAGCTGGTGTATCAAAAAGCTAAATTCAAAAATGCTGATGGCTTCTATACCGATGAAGCATTAACTCCTTATGATGATGTGAAACGTTATAACAACTTTTATGAGTTTGGTACTGCTAAGGATGACCCAGAGCGTTACGCGGGGGCGTTAACGATTGATCCTTGGTCGATTGTGGTTGAGGGAGAGGTGGAAAAACCGGGGACGTATCATCTGGAAGCGCTATTGAAAAAAGTGGATTTAGAGGAGCGCATTTATCGGCTGCGTTGTGTTGAGGCCTGGTCAATGGTCGTCCCCTGGATAGGGTTTTCTCTGGCGGATTTACTAAAACAATTTCAGCCTACCTCTAGAGCAAAATACATTCAGTTTGTCACGCTTTACCGCCCCGAAGAGATGCGTGGACAGCGCTCTCGAACCAGTACTATTGATTGGCCTTACATTGAAGGTCTGCGCATGGATGAAGCACTACATCCGCTGACTATGATGGCGGTTGGGCTTTATGGTCGTGTGCTTCCCAATCAAAATGGAGCGCCGATTCGCCTGGTGGTGCCGTGGAAGTATGGGTTTAAAAGTATTAAATCAATTGTCAAAATTCGCCTGTTGGAAAAACAACCTGCAACCACCTGGCAAGCTTTAGCCCCTTCGGAATATGGTTTTTACGCCAATGTTAATCCCGATGTTGATCATCCTCGCTGGAGTCAAAAATCTGAGCGCCGTCTGCCGGCAACTTTTTTTAGCCCGAACCGTATTCTCACCCAACCCTTTAATGGCTATGGGGAGCAAGTAGCATCGTTATATACCGATATGAATTTACACCGTTACTTTTAAGTAGAGGGTGGGTAAATAGATGATAGATGGGCGGAAATAACTATCAATGAAATCTGCAAAACCATTTATCTTTCTGCTGTGCCTGGTGCCCTGTGTGTGGCTGATATACCAAGCGATAACAGGTCAGTTAAGTCCTGATGCGGGAAAAGAATTAGTGCTGGGAACTGGCGAATGGGCAATCCGATTTTTATTGTTGGCCCTGACAATAACTCCCTTGCGACAGTGGACCGGAAAAACTGCATTGCTTCGCTATCGTCGCATGATAGGCTTGTATGCATGGTTTTACGCCTCATTGCATTTGTTGTCAGTGCTAACCTATTTATTAGGTTGGAGTTGGGCGATCTTTGTTGAAGAATTTGTGGAGCGGCCCTATATGGCGTTGGGTATTTTAGCCTGGGTTTTAATGGTGCCGTTGGGACTAACGTCAAATCGGTGGGCTCAGCGCAAGTTAGGACGGCGCTGGAAGACTCTACAGAGTTTGGTGTATGTCATCGCCATATTGGCCTGTGCACACTTTGTCTGGTTGCTGCGGTCAGACTTTGGTGAGGCACTGTCTTATAGTTTGATACTGCTATTTCTGTTGTCAGCTCGAGTTTTTTCCAAATATCGTCGAAGCACCCCATTGGCTGGTGTACAGTCTGCTTGAGGTTATTTGTCTATTATTCTTCTGGGGCTCTAATATGGGGCAAATCGCCAAACGGCTGTCGATATTCTTTACAAAAGCATGTTTGTACTGCATATAATATAATTAACAAGTCTTTGATTCGTAAATAGTTACTATTTTAGGTATAAAAATTGCAGTTTTATTCAGTATTCAGAAAATATAGATGAAATGGTTCAAAAGCAGTCAATGGCGAGCTCGAGAGCGCCTTTTCAGGAACAACTGTAAAGCCGCATAAAAAAACGGTGAGGTTGGTACTGAATAAAATTAACTATAAAAAATATACGGAGTGGAGAACAATCATGCAATCCCTAAAATATGTGGTTTCCGTATTTGTGTTTGCATCGGCCATGCTGATTACCAGTTTAGCCAGTGCGGCTCTTATTGGCCCTAGTTGTTTTCAGCCTGGGAATCAATGTGCGGTAAAGGTTGCTCTAAGTGTGAGTTCGGCTGCTTTTACAGTTGACGATGATGGCGCTGGTGGCACCTTAGACATCAGAGGGACTGCCGATGATGCAACGTTGACGGACGCCGTTGTACAGAATCCAGATATCGATCATACCTCTGTGATAGTTGATCCAGGTCCTGTCAGTGGCAATGACGCTTTTAGTTTTACCGTAAAAATCGATGGTGGTGGTAACTACGAAGGTTCCGGTGACTTTAGTCTTAGTGGCAGGATAAACGGTCCTTTCAATGCTGGGCTATTACGTCTTCTACCTCTTCCTCCCTTTGATCCAATAATTGCAGCTAACGGCACAGAGCTGGATGGAAAGCTGATGTTCGGTGGGCTAACTGATGCTGGTACTTTGGTGACTGGCAATATCTTAAGGCTGGATTTCCTTATGGATCTTGATCCTGGCAGTGTTTTCATGGTGGCAGGTTATGGCACAAATGGCCAGGGTAATATTGTGTTGACAGGATTAAGTGTTGATCAATCAACTATTTGGACTACAAGCTGGGCAGCCAACCCAACACCTGCCACGTTTAACGCGTCTGTGGTGCCATTACCCGCGGCTGGTTGGTTCTTTGTTACAGCAGTGTTGGGTATGGCTGGCGTGCGTCGACAGCAAAAAAATAATTTGCCACTATTAACTAAATAGAAAGGGCTGGACAACTGGCTGGCGCCTTATAAGAAAGGAAATTAAAATAATCTGAGGATGTAGTTATGTTTTCATTCAAAAGTAAAAAAGGTTGGGCGATATCGCTGGGGGCTGGCGCATTGCTTTCCTCCTTGATTATGTCCACGGTACAAGCTCAGTTGCTTGGTGTGGCTCCGACCGAGCCATTTTTCAGATATAACTCGGGTGGCACGGCAGCGTTCGATGCGATGACTGGTACTGTTGCAATCAATGCTACGCCTCTTGAGTTCACCCCTATGGGTGGTACTGCTGTAACTATTTATCCTCTTGGAACAGCGCCTTCAGTCATTGCGTCTATTTCACTGGATACTTCTTGTGGTTTGGTCGGTGGTGATCCGGATGGTGATGACTTATCTGTATCCGGCGATATTGATTTAAATAGCGACTTCGTTCCGGAACACACAGGGGTTCTATTAACTGGCGAAGTTATCGGTTTTGGTGTTGATGGTACGCCTGTCCCTACCGCTGCACTTTTTGATGCTCGGTTTGTTGTCACGGGCGGTGCGTTGGTTGATTCGGGTGACTATCCCATTGGCTCTGAAGTTGGCTTGACGTTGACGGTTGAAGCTAACAACTTTACAGGTGACTGTGCAGTGGACTGGATTGGTGGTGCAACGGGCACTATAGGCGCAGTTGAGACTATAGAGGAGTCTCGAGTAGAAACCTGTTATGGTGTTGAAAAAGTCTCTATTCGTGACGGTGGGGGTAAGATTAAGGTTGGTATAGCTACAGGTTGTCCTGATGCCTTTGACCCGGCTCAGGAATTGGTCGAGCTGAGGTTGGATGGCGAAACTTTCAGCTTTAGTCCAGGTTCATTCAATCGGATAGGCACCAGTAATAAGTATCGTGCCGGGAGAATCGGTACACCCGCCACCCATGCTGTTCTGAATTGTGATGAAGGGACTTTCAGATTCTCTGCTCTGCAGGCTGACGTCAGCCAAATCGATAACAGTGGCGGTGTAGATATTACGCTGCTGTTGGGAGGAACCTTGCCTGCAGCAGAAAATGTTGTGCTAAATGAGACTGGCTACTGGCGGGAGGATCCTAAAAAAATGCTGTTTTACAATAACCCCGATGCTGCCAATTGTGGAATTTCTGACGCCAAGGCTACTAATCACCACGAAGTGAAGTGTCGTCATATACCCTCTGGCAAGATCTTCACATTCAGTCAGTCTAGGTATAATCTGGCTCAATCTATCTTTGTTCATGACGCTACTACAGGCCACAGTGCGGTTTTCGATACTTCCATGACCTCAATCCTTAGCTGTGGTGATCAAGATGCCGATGGTAACTGGGAGATTGTTGGAATCAGTCATAAAGATGGCAGCAAAGATTGTACAACCCTGACTGAGGAAGAAGAAGATAATGATAAGGAGGATAATGCTCACGATTAGTAAGCAACCCTTGAGATGAGGCCCGCTATGAGCGGGCCTTTTTCGTTGTATTGAAGGAGTAAA
Organism: Pseudomonadales bacterium; assembly: GCA_036443315.1. GTDB lineage: Bacteria > Pseudomonadota > Gammaproteobacteria > Pseudomonadales > Dasaniaceae > Oceanicoccus. The sequence continues at coordinate 339 of JAZFYA010000352.1, read as the reverse complement.
CTATGAGTAAACGGTGGGTAACAATTTTTTTTGCGCTTGTATTATTGCTGGTGGCTGTCTTCGCTTATAGAGAATTTGAAAGCAAAGAAATCAACTATCAGCCAGATGAAACATTGATAGAGCCTCCCGTAAATAAGTCTGCAGCGGCAGAAAATTATGGTGCTGATACCGCTATAGAGGATGAAATGGAGGGTGTTAATCCAATATTCACTGATAAGTTAAAAATGCAAAAAGTTTGGATTGACCGAGTTAAGTCAATTGCGGTGAACAATTTCCCTGGTGCTGATGACGCTAAATTTAATAAGACTTATTTTCATCGGGGTTTTAAAAACACAGCTG
>JAZFYA010000351.1:0-8878 GCA_036443315.1 Pseudomonadales bacterium | reverse complement strand
AAACCTGGATTCCCGCCTACGCGGGAATGACGATTACGTGATATTTTTCAATTTATGGATGGGCACTAATTAGTCAATTATCCACATTCATTTCTCCAGACTAGTCTGTTGCTTACACTTTTTCCATGTAAATCTATAAAAAATATTACGCACTAGTCTCACATTACGTTCAAATAATAACCATAAAACAAACTCCTTTTCAATCTATCAACTTGACGTAACTCCGTATTAATAAATACCACTGATCGCTTAAAAAATATTATTTTTATTCCAGATTTAAATAAATCATCTAGCAGTAGACGCGATAAAATCCTGAGACTCTACTTCCGGCAGGACAAACTAAAGAAAAGTGACATTGGATACTAATCGTCTATTCTAAGTTTATTATCTAAGATTTTTTCTTCGCAGAGATAGACCAAATTGACACATGCAAGCACTGATTATTGATCCTTCAAGTAGTTATCGGCAGCTATTGTCTTCCGTTCTCGGAAACTATGGGTTTGATACCGTGGAAGTCACGGGCGTTATCGAAGCACTGGAGCAACTGCAGCAGCATTTGTTTAACTTGATCTGCATGTCCGTAGAGCTTACAGACGGAGATAGTCAGGAACTCTGTAGCCGCGTGCGGGCAATGGACAACAATCACCACACCTCGATATTACTGTTAACCTCCAACTACACGCGGACTCTCTTCGAAGACAGCCTGGCTATCGGTTTTACCGAAGTGTTTCGCAAACAAGATTTCCAAGCTTTTAACCACTATCTGGGAAATTTTAGCCAGGAAGTGCTCGCGCAGAAAAAGGCCGGTGGCCATATTCTGTATATCGAAGATAACCTGGCCGTCGCCCAGGCTACGTCCACACTGCTCACCGTGGCAGGCCACACCCTTAACCACTTTACGACCGCAGAACAGGCTATAGAGTCCTTTGCCACCCGCCATTACGATCTCGTGTTGACCGATATGCTGTTGGCGGGGGAGCTCAGTGGCAGTGCAGTGGTGCGAGCCATTCGCCACCATGTGGATGAGGAAAAACGGGATGTCCCCATTGTGGCGATAAGCGGTTTTAGTGATGCCGCTCGCCGTATTGAGCTATTTCGTGCGGGTATTAATGATTATGTGCAAAAGCCGGTCCTTGACGAAGAGTTGCTGGCCCGGGTGAATAACCTGGTTCATATCCGGCATTTACTCAAACAATTAAAAATTCAACAACAGCGTTTCCAAACCATGGCGATGAGCGACCAACTCACCGGGCTGTACAACCGTCATTTTATGATGGAGGCACTGCCCAAACGCATCAGTCAAGCCCGGCGCAGGGGCTATCCTTTGAGTTTGATGATGATCGATGTCGATCATTTCAAACAGGTGAATGATCGTTATGGTCACCATATTGGTGATGAAGTACTGGTCGCCGTGGCAACATTATTGCGCAACACACTTCGCGAAGAAGACGTGCTGGCCCGTTATGGGGGCGAAGAATTTATCTGCTTGATGGATCACTGTGACTTGCAGACCGCATCACAAAAAGCTGAAACCCTGAAAAAACAGCTCTCTGCCTTAATGCCACAGGAGATCGTCATCACCGCCAGTTTTGGCGTAACCAGTCTGCACCGAGACAAAGATGATTTCTCAAGCCTTTGTACCCGAGCTGATGGAGCCATGTATCAGGCAAAAGACGCCGGCAGGAATTGTGTGGTGGCTATTGCCTAAGGAGCAAACATTTGAGGTATAACTCGAATGGCACTTACTTAAGGGCAGCGCTGTTAACGGCTTGCGACCGTAGGACCCCGCCGCCACCCTCGGTAGTCTAACCCCTCACTCGGTTGGAACCCCACGCCCTGGTGAGGGGTTAGACTACCGAGGGTGGCTAGACTGTGCAGTATCCAGGCACCACCGGAGTAGCTGTTCGCAATGCAAGGCCTGCTAAAGGGCGTGGGGTTCCAACCGATAGTGGGCCTTGCATTGCGAACAGCGGGTTCAAACTTGATACTAGGAACATTAATAGCACTTTGTAGCCACGCAGAAACATTATTGTCGCCAACAAAAACCAGACGTTGCAGACCATCACCACAAACGTCAATTTATCAATCTATCAATCCGTCACCAACGCCACACGAACCGCATCCAGCTTTAACTGCGCCCCCTGCAAATAGCGCTGCAAACTAACGCCCGTATTGTTCAGGTATGCAATTTCTTCCTGGCGAATATTGGGGTTAACCGCAGCCAGTGCCGTTAAACGCTGTAGTTCAGCCACTTGTTTCGTCTGCATAAGACCTGCCGCTGCTTCGATAATACCCACCTTTTGTGTATCAGCTAATTGCTCTGCCTTACTGATCATGGCGGAAATTTGCTTACGGGCATGACGTACTAAATCCTGAGCATTGCGCCGGTGAACTTTTTGGCCGAGTTTTTCGAAGTGGGCGGGAGTTAATATGTTGCTTAAATTAGTGTTGTTACTGTCGACTACAATACGCACTGTGGTTAAAGGCAAATAACGCTGTAACTGCAATTCACTGGGGGCGCTACAGTGCACTATAAAAATTGCCTCCAGCAAAATAGTGCCCGCTTGCAGTGGCGGTAATTTCAATGTGCACACTGCAGTATTGCCAAATTCACCACTGAGCACCATATCCATGGCGCCGGTAACCATCGGGTGCTCCCAACTTAGATACTGCATATCCTCGCGGGATAAGGCCACTTCCCGAGAAAAGGTTGCGGTGACGCCATCGTCGGGGAGAGCCGGAAAGCTGTGATTGAGCATATGGTTGCTGGGGCGCAGTATGACGCTGGCGGCGCTGTGATGCTCCTGCTCAACACCAAACTGGTCAAACACCTGTTCCATATAGCTGGACAGCTCCTGGCGGCGCTCTTCCTCCACCATATTAGTGACGATCTCATCGGCCTTCGCATGGTTGCATGAGTTGAGTTCTAACAGACGGTCTCTGCCCCGCTGTAAAGCTTTTAAAGTTTCAGCCGTTTTGATTTGGGTTGCATCAATTAATTCATCGAGCGCTGTTTGATCATCACTTTGAACCAAGCATTGATGAAGTTGCTGCTTGAACTGCTGGTACAAAGTCAGTCCCGCCGGACAGGTACGCTCGAAAGCATTAATACCTTCGTGGTACCAGCGCAATAATACTTGCTGGGCACTGTTTTCATAAAACGGCGCATGAATTTCTACACTGTGACGCTGACCAATACGATCGAGACGACCGATACGCTGTTCCAGTAAATCCGGATTTAAAGGTAAATCAAATAACACTAAATGGCGGGAGAACTGAAAATTGCGGCCTTCGCTACCGATTTCGGAACAGATTAAAACCTGCGCACCGTCTTCATCATCGGCAAAATAAGCAGCAGCACGATCCCGAGCCACTAGCGATAAATCTTCGTGGAACACGGCGGATTGCACCCCACCACGCAAACGCAAATGCGCTTCCAGATCCAACGCAGTGTTAGCGCGGGCACAAATCACCAGCACCTTTTCGCTGCGCTGCTGTTTTAACCAGGCAGCTAACCATACCACGCGGGGGTCTTCGGCAATCCAACGATTGCCCAGCAATAATTCTGGCGCCAGTCGCTGCTCCATATCAGCACTCGCTAAGGCCGCACTGTAACGGGCTGGTGCCTGCAGTGGGTATTGTTGCAATTGTCGCTCGGGGAAACCCGCCACTGAGGAACGAGTATTGCGGAATAACACACGACCAGTGCCATGACGATCCAACAAGTCGCGAATAATATTAGCTACAACCTGTTCAAAGTCAGCGCTGGATTCAGCTGCCAATACTGCAGCCAAAGGGGCTATGGTCTCACCCCCTAAATAGCCCCGTAGCTGCTCCAACAACACCGGTTGTTGCTGCAACTGATCGACAGCATCGGTGGCTAATAGTTGTTGTAGCAATTTATTGATTGGCTGGTAATTTTTTTCTTCTTCTATAAAACTGTTCAAATCATAATAACGATCTGGATCCAGCAAACGCAGGCGCGCAAAATGGCTGGCCACCCCTAATTGCTCAGGTGTTGCCGTTAACAGTAGTAATCCACGGGCTCGGCGAGCCAAGGCTTCAATCGCGCTGTAAACAGGGCTGACCTCGGTTTCACTCCACTGCAGGTGGTGGGCCTCATCAACAATTAATAAATCCCAATCGGCGTCTAGTGCCTGGGCATGGCGCTGGGGGTTATTGGTTAAAAACGATAACGTACACAGCACTAATTGGGCGCTGTCGAAGGGATTGTAGTGTTCATCGCCGTCCTCGGCTTTCGGCTTATCATCAAAGAAGGGATCGTCCTCCACACCACCCAATTCTTCCAGCCCCTGACAGCGCTCTTCATCAAGAATGGTAAAAAACAGATTAAAGCGACGTAGCATTTCTACCAGCCACTGGTGCAACAAGCTATCGGGCACCACCACCAACACCCGCTTGGCGCGACCGCTAATCAACTGCTGATGCAGGATCAAACCCGCCTCGATAGTTTTACCCAAGCCCACTTCATCCGCTAACAATACTCGCGGCGCATGGCGATTGGCCGCTTCGCTGGCGATATATAATTGGTGAGGTAGCAGCTGCACTCTGGCGCCCAGCAAACCAAGAACCGGCGACTGTTGCTGACGACGGATATGCTCCAGGGTTTCACAGCGCAATTCAAAAGCGCGGTTTTTATCAATCTGTCCGGCGAACAAGCGATCCTGGGGTTTGCTGAACTGGACAAAACTGTTTAAATCCAGCTCGGGAAGTATGACCGTATTACCCTCTGCATCAACACCCTGGTAAATCAGGCAACCGTTATTTTCCAACACTTCCTGAATGGTGATGTGTTGATTGTCTTCACCGCTGACCTGTTGCCCCACTGCATATTGCACCCGGCTAACCGGTGCATTATCAATAGCATAGGTGCGCCGCTCACCCACCGCAGGAAAACTGATTTCAACCCGACGATGAGCGGTTTCGACAATAATGCCAAGACCTAATTCAGATTCGGTATTACTGACCCAGCGCTGACCGGGGACAAATGAAACTACAGACACAAACAACTCTCTCGCGTGGATTGCTAACAGCTAATTAGATTAGTACATAGGCTGCTACAATGGCGGCGGATGATAAGGGATAAGAAAAGCGACGGCAAAGGTTTTATCCTCCTGCTATGCCCGATAAGCTAAGGTATTCTCCAAACTCCCCTATTCAACGCTAGCAACTCAACGACAGGACACAGGATGAGCGCAGATCTTGGCCACCAGATGCAACAACTTTATCAGCAATTTGGCGAGGTATCAGGCGTCAGTATTGAGTTACATAAAGAGCTACTAGCGATTCGGGTTGACAATCAACAAGCCACTGCCACGGTATTTTTACAGGGGGCCCAATTAAGTCATTATCAGCACCGGGGAGGACAACCGATTATCTGGTGTAGCCCTGACTGTGATTATTCCGCGGGTGTTCCACTGCGTGGAGGCATCCCCATTTGTTGGCCCTGGTTTGGCAACCTGGCCAAAAACCTCGCCCCCGTCCAGCAACACATTAACTGTGATGACGCTCCCGCCCATGGATTTGTTCGCCAGCGTCACTGGCAAGTCAGTGCGATAGAGAATATTGATAACCACTTGACTCAAATACAGCTGCAGCTATCCCTTGCAGAAGGGGAAGAATCTCTTTGGCCCACGGCTACTGAATTACAGTTAACCATTCTGATTGGAAAAACACTGATACTCACCCTTGAAATTCGCAACACCAGTCATCAAACGGTGAGTTTTTCCAATGCTCTGCATAGCTATTTCGCCATCGGCGATATTGAACAAGTTGTGGTCAATGGCTTGAATGGTTTGAATTACATTGATTGCATGGATAACTGGAATGAACATAAACAGCCTGGGCCGTTAACGATTGAGCGAGAAGTTGACCGTATTTATCAAGGCGCTTACAACGATATCACCTTGGTCGACAAACACTGGCAACGCATCATTACGCTCCACAGCGAAGGTAGCGACAGTGTTGTCGTGTGGAATCCCTGGCAAGACAAAGTCCGACGATTATCCCATTTTGCAGATCGCGCCTATAAAAAAATGTTATGTATTGAAACCGCTAATGCCGATAAAGACCTTGTGCAATTGGACGCTGAAGAAACGCATTGCCTGGCTTTAACTATTAGTAGTTCGGCACTAAATTAAACATCAACTTACATGGTTTGAGAAGGGTTTGTGGAGGGACATAATTTTGCGACATGCGGGGGGAATGTTTCTAGGAAACTGTCCGAGCATAGCAACCACCAGTGCGTCTAGTGTTTTCTCAAAAATCTTTTCTAGAATGTGGCAGCAGAAAGGATTGTCAGAAGAGGGAGGAAATGGTAGGGTGATGCTGCTTATTCACAAGTCTCAGAAATAATAATATAAATTATACTATTGAAGAACGGATAATTCTAATTCTTAAGGAGGCAATGTTTTATCAGGGGGTCCTGATAATCACCTAGTTGGGCAGCAAACAGAGGGAAACAAAATGTTAATCAAAAACACATCATTCAAGGACCTCTTTTTTGAACTCTGGTATAAATTAGGGAAGCCTCCTTGGGTCATCGACAAGGCGCAGCCTAGCCTCATCTCGGCGGTATCTGATGGCGCCATTTTCGGTAAAACGGTTCTTGATGTCGGATGTGGTACCGGTGACAATGCGGTTTATCTTGCCAGCCGAAGCCTCAGCGTTACAGGCGTAGATCTTTCCCCTAAAGCCATTTCTATTGCTAAACAAAAAGCTCGCAAGGCAGCAATCGATGCAACGTTCATAACGTGGGATGCTTTCAATCTCGGAACTCTCGCTAAGAAGTTCGACACAGTTCTCGACTTCGGCCTTTTCCATAACATTGGGGACAAGAATCGTGAGCGCTACATTCGCTCTCTTCACGATGTTTGCGCTAACAAGGGTAAACTCCTCTTGCTGTGTTTCAGTGACAAAGGAGATAAGGTTCAATCTGGGCGAATCGGACCTCGACTAATAAGCCAAGATGAGATCCGTGCCTCCTTCGCAGAGGGATGGCAAATTGAGTGGATTCGTTCTACGTCCTACAAGATGACTCGATCCAAGCAAGCATCAGCATGGCTAGCCTCTATTATATGCACCAAGTAATAAGTAAGCCATATACTGGGAGAGCTGCCCAACAAGGCATCGCGCCGAACACCTTTTCCATTGCGCTCTAACGACTCATCTCAAAGGCATCCACCCTAGTTGTCCATGCGATGAACTTGGTCGTATTCGTTAAAAGCCATTGCTCAGTGCAGTCAGATAGGTCTATATTTGGCATTTGGTGACAGCCAAGTGAGCTCAGGGCTGATGAAGATGGTTACCATTATAAGAAAATTTGGTTTAGAATTGCAGTAGAATAGAGAAGGAGAACTGGTTTTATTCACTGAAACAAAGGGTCAGTTGACCCGCTTATTGCCTAATCATTATGACGCTTTGAGCTATAACAATGGGTTGTTGCCAATGCCTGGTAATTTTGTTTTCCCGCTGAATGGTAGTGGTATTCCTTCGATGTTTGTATTAGATACAGACCATGTTAGTTCAACCTAAAAATTGAATTACCTATCATTCATTAACTAAAAGGCATAATAATAAAAGCATAGGCAGATTAAATTGTAGTCAGATTTGAAGTAGGCGATAGTTATAACATAAATATCCGCCCCCATTATATGGAAGTGATTGTGTCACCAAAAACACCACTAAGTAAGAATGTGTCCTTATCGAATTATTGGAAAAACATAGTATGGGAATCCTCTCATTTTTTTTCTCCTGGGGAAGTTTCTGAGATTGTTGATATAGTTAAACAAGCGAGGCAGCATCACAAAAAAATAAGGGTGATTGGTCGTATGCACTCATTGACTCCTGTTTTTTGTAGCGCAGAATATACTATCTCTTTAGCTGAAATGAATACAGTTTTGAGGGTTGATAAAGAGAAAAAAACTGTACAGGTGGAAGGGGGGGCTATAATAAGGGAGATAAATCAAGTTATAGCCAAGTCTGGTCTTGCTTTGTCTGTGTTGGGGTCAACTGCTGAGCAAACTATTGCAGGTGCAATTTCTACTGGAACGAGAGGGATATGCCCAGAACATGGCAGCCTAGCATCGCAAGTAATTGAAATAGAGATGGTAACAGGGTGTGGGGAAGTTATCTGTTTATCTGTTGAGAAACAGCCTGAAGAGTTTTATGCGTCTGTTTTAAGCCTGGGTTTACATGGAGTTGTAACCAAGTTGACGTTACAGTGTGTAATCAGCATTCTTTTTGGCTGAATTTTTAGAGGTTTCAAATTATACCGATGTTGTTCCCGAACTAAATAGATTAATAGATCATAATTATTGCTTACGTTTATTTTGGTTTTCTGAAGACGGAATGGTCGTTCAATCTATGTCCAAGGTTAAGCCGAAAACCATCAATAAAATATATGACTCTCATCGCTTGTCAGCTTGGGATGCATTTAAACATCTAATGTGGTTTGGAAAGGCTGTAGGTGGGAAAGCATTGAAGCCATTCTTTAGGGCGGGTAGAAGTGATGAAATATTTTGTTATCCGCCCAATTTTATAAATTCGCGTATATTGGCTATGTTCAGAATCTTGCAGCAAAAGATTAATTTTGGACCGACTATCGCAATGATGAACTCTGAGTACAGTATCCCGATGAGGTGTGCGGAGGATTTTCTTAAGGAAATGAAAATGTTTGGCCATCCCTCTACTTTTCTGCATGAAATTCGCTTTATTAAAAAAGATGAGATATGGCTGAGCCCGTCGTATCATGAAGATATGATTTCTGTCGGCATTTACGCAAAAGGTTATCAATATAAGGGTGATGCAGAATGGCTGAAAGTGTTTAAGGATTTCGAGAGGTTGGTTAAAAAATATG
>JAZFYA010000350.1:0-3347 GCA_036443315.1 Pseudomonadales bacterium | reverse complement strand
GTGCAGTTTCATCCGGAATCGATTTTGACTGAACATGTCCACGATCTGTTACGCAATTTTTTGAATAGCTGAATGAAGGACCAATACTATGAATATTCAACAAGCCATTGCCGCGGCAGTTGATAATCGAGATTTGAGCACCGAAGAAATGATTCAAGTCATGCGCCAGGTAATGAGAGGGGAGGTGACCCCGGCCCAGATTGGAGGCTTGCTGGTCGCACTGCGGATGAAGGGTGAGTCAATTGATGAGATCACAGGTGCTGTGCAGGTGATGCGTGAGTTGTCGCGCAAAGTAAGTGTTGATAAAACCCATTTAGTGGATACCTGCGGGACCGGCGGCGACAGTTCCAATCTATTCAATGTATCAACGGCTGCGGCATTTGTGGTCGCCGCTGCAGGTGGGCGGGTTGCGAAACATGGTAACCGTTCTGTATCCAGTTTCAGCGGTAGCTCCGATGTGCTGGAAAAATTGGGTGTACCGTTGGACTTAACTTCCGAACAGGTCGGGCGTTGTATTGATGAGGTTGGCTTGGGTTTTATGTTTGCTCCGGCACATCACGGTGCGATGAAACATGCAATGGGGCCGCGCAGGGAATTAGCGCTTCGCACTATATTTAATATGTTAGGACCCATGACTAATCCAGCCGGTGTGACACGACAGGTCATCGGCGTCTTTTCCGAAACGCTTTGCCGCCCAATGGTAGAAGTACTAAAGCGCCTGGGCAGCGAGCATGTACTGGTTCTTCACGCTAGGGATGGCCTAGATGAAATCAGTATTGCGGCAGAAACGGTGGTGGCTGAATTAAAAGACGGCGCAGTGACTGAGTACAGTATCAGACCAGAAGACCTGGGTATTGAGAACCAAAGTTTAATCGGTTTGACGGTGGATGACGCCGAGCAGTCCCTGGCGTTAATTCGAGCGGCACTCTCCGGTGCAGACAGTGCTGAGTCGAGTAAAGCGGCGGATATGATTGCGTTGAATGGTGGCGCGGCGCTATATGTCAGCGGGGTTGCCGATGATTTGCTAGATGGTGTCAAAAGGGCGCAGGATGTTATTGGCAGTGGCCAAGCCTTGGAAAAAATAAATCACTTGGCTACGTTTGTCGAAGCCATTAAAGCCTTAGAAAAAAATTAGGCAAAGTAATTATTGAGAGCAAACGATGCGTACGCCTACTATTCTGAAAAAAATCGTTGCACGTAAACACGAAGAAGTGGCGGAGCGCTTGGCAATGACATCAGTCAGTGATTTGCAACAACAAATCGCTCAGCAATCGGCTTGCCGTGGTTTTGTGCAGTCGATACAAGATAAATTGGCGATGGGCCAATTGGCCGTTATTGCTGAAGCCAAAAAAGCTTCACCCAGTAAGGGTGTTATTCGCAAACAGTTTGATCCTGCGGATATAGCCGTTAGTTATGAGGCTGGCGGAGCGGCTTGTCTATCAGTATTGACCGATAAGGATTTTTTCCAGGGTAGCGAAGCTTATTTGCAACAAGCGCGTAATGCCTGTTCACTGCCAGTCATTCGCAAGGATTTTATCGTCGATCCCTATCAAGTGATAGAGTCTCGCGCCATTGGTGCCGATTGTATTTTGCTTATCGTTGCTTGTCTTGACGATAGTCAACTGGCAGAGCTGGATGCGGCGGCCAAAGAGTTAGGTTTGGATGTATTGATTGAAGTGCATAATCGCGAAGAACTAGAGCGGTCATTGCCATTGGAAAATAGCCTGGTCGGCATCAATAATCGCGATCTGCATACGTTTGAAACTAGCTTAGACACGACTTTTAATTTGTTGAAATATATTCCAGATAATCGAATTGTGGTTACCGAAAGCAGTATCAATAGCGATAATGATGTACGCACTATGTGCAAACATGGTGTGAACGCATTTTTGGTGGGTGAAGCCTTCATGCGGGTAGATAAGCCGGGTGAAAAATTGCAGCAACTTTTTTTCAGTAACGATTAATAACGTTAGTCTGGGGCTTTGGGTATAGAAACGAGAATTTATATTTTGTCTCGTCCTAAAATACGTTGACGGTTTTTAGGGCGACATCTATCCTGACACAGGAGGGTCCAGTGGTAATTACCTAGTCCCGTACACCACCATTGTTTTTCCTTTAGCCTCAAGCAACCCTTGTTCTTGCAGGGTCTTTAATACGCGCCCAACCATTTCTCGAGAGCAGCCAACAATCCGGCCAATCTCCTGGCGAGTGATTTTGATCTGCATACCGTCGGGATGGGTCATGGCATCGGGCTGTTTGCACAGATCAAGCAACGTGCGGGCAACACGACCCGTGACATCGAGAAAGGCGAGATCGCCAACTTTCTGGGTGGTTTCCCGTAGGCGTTTAGCCATTTGGGTACCGATAGCGTAAAGGATCTCAGGGTTTTTTACGCTGATGTCGTGAAACTGGCTATAGCTAATTTCGCCCACTTCGCACTCGGATTTAGCACGCACCCATGCACTGCGAGATTCCTGGTCATCGAATAGGCCCATTTCGCCAAAGAAGTCGCCTTTATTGAGGTAGGCAACAATCATTTCCTTGCCATCGTCGTCCTCGATTACAATCGTGACGGAACCTTCGATAATATAATAAAGAGAGTCACTGGTATCGCCTGCATAAATGATGGTGCTTTTAGCCGGGTAACGACGGCGATGGCAGTGGCTGAGAAATTCATCCACATTCTTGATATGTGGGTTTAAGGCTACGCTAACCAACGGTATTTCCTCTTAATATAAATCTTTGTATTCTGGTATCCTGCCATGACAGCCTATCTTGCTGATTTTGGGCTTCATGGGGTTTCAGTATGGCTTAAATAGTCAGTTTCGCTAGCTTCTCACTGTAATTGTGACGCAGGCCACAGTTCTTTGCAGGAAGGATGATCTAGGGCGCCTTTGAATAATTAATCGGCCCTAAAAAACCCACTAACACGTTGATTATTAGATGATTCATGTAGGAATCAGGTGTTCATTTCGACCAGAAAAGCTAAACTGTAAACATCGTTTCTGGTCGAAATGGTGAAAGAATAATGCTCACACAACGTGCCGATTCTCATCAAACTAATCTGTTTGGAGCTGACCTGCTTCTACACCGTCATCCCGCGGCTTGACCCCGTCATCCCGCGGCCTGACCGCGGGATCCACGGAAGGACACGAAAATGCAAAAGGACTTTTATATTGACATACTGGCGAGTAAACGCAAAGGAACGTTATACATAGGCGTTACATCAAATCTGATAAAAAGGATTTTGGAGAACAAAAATAATCACGCAGAGGGCTTTACACAAAAATATAAAGTTCATGACCTTGTTTGCTATGAAAAACATTTTTCGGCGGAATCAGCTATGC
>JAZFYA010000349.1:0-11178 GCA_036443315.1 Pseudomonadales bacterium | reverse complement strand
AAACGCCGAACACCTTTATCATTGTTTAGCTATTATTAATCGTTTAACTATTGATTTATGATTGCTTTATGAATTGTTCCCAGCTCTAGCTCTCTCTTCTAAAACGGCAACGGCGGGCAACACTTTTCCCTCAACATATTCCAGGAAGGCACCGCCGCCAGTGGAGATGTAGGAGATGTTGTCGGCAATAGCGTATTTATCGATCGCCGCCAATGTATCACCACCACCGGCAAGAGAAAACGCATCACTATTTGCGATAGCTTCGCTTATAGCTTTGGTGCCCTCGCCGAACTGATCAAACTCGAAAACACCGACCGGACCATTCCACAAAATAGTTTTAGCGTTTTTAAGAATATCGGCAATCTGCGCTGCTGTCTCGGGGCCGATATCAAAAATCATATCGTCCTCTTCTACCGCATCTGCAGGCTTCAAACTGGCAGCAGTGCCTGCCGAAAATTCCTTACCGGTCACTACATCTACAGGTATGGGTATGTCCGTTTTGGCCATTAGTTTTTTCGCATTATCGATCAAACCGTGTTCACATAATGATTTGCCGACAGGTTTTCCGCTAGCCGCCAAAAAGGTATTGGCAATACCGCCGCCGACAACGAGTTGATCAACCCTATCTGCCAATGTTTCTAACACGGTTAGCTTGGTCGATACTTTTGAACCACCGACAATTGCCACCATTGGCCGCTGCGGATTAGCCAAGGCCCTGGATAGAGCCTCCAGCTCACCTGTCAATAACGGGCCAGCGCAAGCAACCGGAGCATATTTAGCCACACCATGCGTTGACGCCTGTGCGCGGTGAGCAGTGCCGAATGCATCCATCACAAAAATATCACAGAGTGAAGCGTAGGCTTTGGACAATGCCTGATCATCTTTTTTCTCACCAGGATTAAAGCGTACATTTTCCAATAACGCTAACTCACCGTTGGCAAGTTCTACACCGTTTTGCCAATCGTTAATCACTGGCACTGCTCGACCTAACAAGCCAGTTAAATGATCTGCCACCGGCTGCATGGAAAACTGCGGGTCAAATTCACCTTCTGTGGGACGACCCAGGTGCGACATTACAATCACTTTAGCACCTACTTGCAACGCATGCTCGATGGTTGGCAGGGCGGCGTAAATACGCGCATCGCTGCTCACTTTGCCGGCGTTGATTGGCACGTTTAAATCTTCACGTATCAATACTCGCTTACCGGCAAGATTGAGGTCCAGCATGTTAATGACAGCTAATGTCATGCGTTTTCCTGCAAGTTTTAGGCATTATTATTTGTTCTCTTCTTCACACATTAGCACTCACTGATTTGGCACTCGGAATCTAGTAGGTTGTCCTAGAGTTCACCACCTAACCAGCCATTGACCACATCGAGCATCCGATTGGCATAGGCCCACTCATTATCAAACCAGATCAATACATTGACTATATTACCACTGATCCGGGTCTGGCCAGCATCGACAATCCCAGAGCGGGGATCGTGATTGTAATCGCAGGAGGCCAACGGCTCATTGCCATAACCGAGAATGCCCATTAAGTCACCCTCTGTGGCCTCGCGCAACGCATTATTTACACGTTCAACACTAACCGGCGTGGCCACCGTCACCGACAACTCCATTACCGATACATTAGTCGTCGGCACGCGCAACGCCCGGGCAGCAAATTTCCCTTCCATCTCAGGAAGAACCCGTCCAATACCCACCGCCAAACCAGTATCCACCGGAATAATGGACTGCCCTGCTGCACGGGTTTTACGCAAATCCGTATGGTGATAAGCATCGATCACCGGCTGGTCATTCATTGCTGAGTGAATAGTCGTGATAACCCCAGACTGTATGCTAAACGCTTTGTGCAGCACATCAATCACCAGTGTAATACAGTTGCTGGTGCAGGAGGCTGCCGAGGCAATCCTGTCAGCAGCGGATAAGGTCTGCTGATTAATACCCCATACTATCGCCTTGACTGACGAATCCCCGGGTTGTGATAACAGCACCTTGGTAGCGCCCCGCTGTAAATGCTGCTGCAAATCAGCGATCTTGGCATAACGACCCGTGCATTCCAGCACCAAATCTATCTCGTGAACAGACCAATCCAACTCGGATAAATGCTTATGATGGCTGACTGCAATCGTATCGCCATTAACCCGCAGGCCGTCACCCACTGCTGTCACCTGCGCCGGGAAACGACCATGGGTACTATCGTATTTGGTCAGGTGGACAATCGTCGTCAGCTCCGCTGGCTCATTAATAGCTACCACCTGCATATGTTGGCGGTAATCCGCTTCATAGAGGGCACGCAGGGCACAGCGCCCGATACGTCCGTAGCCATTAATCGCCAGACGGATCATCGTCACGGACTAACCCAGCGCATCTTCAACGGCTTCTACCACTGCATCCACGGTAAAACCAAAGTACTCCATCAGTGCTTTAATCGGGGCAGATTCACCAAAGGTCTCCATACCGATAATACGGCCATCAAGACCGACATATTTATACCAGAAGTCTTTGTGGCCTGCTTCCACTGCCACCCGGGCCAGCACATTACTGGGCAGTACAGCTTCTTTATAGAGCACATCTTGAGTATCAAATACCGAGGCGGAGGGCATGGAGACCACCCGCACCTTGCGGCCCTGCGCCTCCAGCACTGCTTTAGCATCAATCGCTAACTGCACCTCTGAGCCAGTGGCAATAATAATGGCATCGGGGTTGCTATTCCCATCAACACCAGCGCAGTCACTGAGGATATAACCACCGCGGGCAATATTAGCCACTTGCTCTTCGCTACGCTCCTGATGAGCCAGCCCCTGCCGGGAGAAGACCAACGCTACGGGGCCGTTGCTGCGCTCCAGCGCTGCCTTCCAGCAAACGGCAGATTCAACCGTATCGCAGGGTCGCCAGGTATCCAGGTTAGGGGTAGAGCGCAAGGCCGTTAACTGCTCCACCGGCTGGTGGGTGGGGCCATCTTCACCCAGACCAATGGAGTCATGGGTATAGACAAAGATAGTGTGTTGCTGCATTAGCGCTGCCATCCGCACCGCATTGCGGGCGTATTCCATAAACATCAAGAAGGTAGCACCGTATGGGATAAAACCACCGTGCAGCGTAATACCGTTCATAATGGCCGACATACCAAATTCACGGACACCGTAGTACACGTAGTTGCCGCTGGCATCCTCAGCGCTAATACCCCTGGAACCACTCCAGAGGGTCAGATTGGACGCAGCCAAATCCGCAGAACCCCCCAGCAATTCTGGCAATAGAGGGCCATAGGCATGTAATGTATTTTGCGACGCCTTGCGGGAAGCGATAGTGGCGCCTTCATCCTGGCACTGGCGAATATAGGCCTCCGCCTGCTCGGCAAAGTCTTCTGGTAACTCACCGCTAAGACGGCGAGCCAGCTCCACGGCTAAATCGGGGTGAGCTTCGGCATAGGCATCAAAGCGTTTGCTCCAGTCTTGTTCCAGCGCTGCACCTTTTTCTTTCGCGCTCCAACCGGCATAAATATCGCTGGGCACAAAGAACGGCAGATGTTGCCAAGCGATGGTTTTCCGCACCAGCGCCACTTCGTCTTCACCCAAGGCTGCACCGTGACAGTCTTCTTTACCCTGCTTGTTAGGAGAGCCTTTGCCAATAATAGTCTTGCAGCAAATCATCGTAGGCTTAGCGGTTTCAGCACGAGCCGCCTCAATCGCTTCAACAACAGCCTTGCTGTCATGACCATCGACATTAGGAATGACCTGCCAGCCATACGCCTCAAAGCGCTTGGGCGTATCATCATTAAACCAACCCTCCACTTCACCATCGATGGAAATGCCGTTGTCATCATAAAAACAGATCAATTTGCCCAGCCCCAGTGTGCCCGCCAGGGAACTGACTTCATGAGAAATACCCTCCATCAAACAACCATCGCCAAGGAAGGTATAGGTATAGTGATTAACGATCTCGTGGCCATCGCGGTTAAATTGCGCTGCCAGAACCTTTTCCGCCGTTGCCATCCCCACCGCATTGGCCAGGCCTTGCCCCAGTGGGCCGGTAGTGGTTTCAATGCCAGGGGCATAACCATATTCTGGGTGACCCGGGGTTTTGGAGTGTAATTGTCGGAAGTTCTTTAACTCTTCCATTGGCAGGTCGTAGCCAGTCAAATGCAGCAACGAGTAAATTAGCATCGAGCCATGACCATTGGACAACACAAAGCGATCCCGGTCCGCCCAGTTAGGGTTCGCAGGATTGTGGTGTAGATAGTCATTCCACAGCACTTCGGCAATATCGGCCATACCCATAGGTGCGCCAGGGTGGCCGCTATTGGCTTGCTGCACAGCGTCCATACTGAGTGCGCGGATGGCGTTAGCTAATTCGCTACGAGAGGGCATCTAAAAGACTCCTAAAAGAGGGGGACTGGAAAAAGGCGGCTATTTTCTCCTACCCATGGCTCTACGGCAATTGCTGAACGTAAAAAAACTGCCCCTGTCGCCTAACATCGCATTATCGGGCACCTCTATTAATAGGCTATGCCAGTGGTGGGCCCATCAACAACAAGATCCGGATCCAAACCTAAAGTGCATCACGACCTATATCAAAATATTTTGATATAGCTGCAAAGTGCTGCTAGACTCCTCCGCCATGACCACCAATGCTACCCATATCACTCAACTCCACGTCCCTCTGGCTGATTCCGAGGCGCTACTGGCTTTTTGCAAAGCCAGTGCCGATCAGTTGCGGCTGGATGTGCTGCGAGTGCTAAGCCGCAATTCCTACAGCGTGTTAGAACTGTGCAGTATTTTCGATTGCAAGCAGTCTGGCATGAGCCACCACCTTAAGATTCTTGCTAATGCAGGGCTGGTGACCACCCGCAGGGAAGGCAATTCCATTTTTTACCGCCGCGCCCACCACAATATTAATGACGCGCTAAATGACCTGCAACAAGCGCTGCATCAGATAGTAGACCACCAGCCGGTATCCAGTGATATTCAGGATAAGGTAGATACCGTACAACAGGAACGGGCTAGCAACTCACAGTTATTCTTCAGTGAAAACGCCGACAAATTTCGTCAGCAGCAGGAACAGATCGCCGCCTATGAATTGTATGGCCCCAATACTATTGAGTTAATCAGTCGCAATGTTAACGCAAGCAAAGCCAACGACAAGGCGTTGGAAGTAGGTCCTGGAGAAGGTGCCTTTCTAGCAGAACTGGCACCGCGCTTTCAGCAAGTCTACGCACTAGATAACTCCCAGCAGATGTTGGATAAAGCTGCCAGCTTTGCTAAGCAAAACGGTTTGTCCAATATCACTTTTATTAAAGGTGATACTAAGGACGAACAACTGGCTTCTTTAAAGGCCGATTGTGCCGTGGTAAATATGGTCCTGCACCATATTCCCTCCCCGGCCGATATATTCTTCGATATATCTAAAGCGTTAGAAAAAGGCGGCCAATTATTTGTTACCGATTTATGTAGTCACGATCAAACGTGGGTTAAAGAATCCTGCGGTGATTTGTGGCTGGGGTTTGAGCCCGAGGACTTAACGCAGTGGGCCGCCGCTGCTGGCTTCAAAACCGGTGAACATATTTATTTGGCACAGCGCAATGGTTTTCGCGTACAGATAAGACAATTCACTAAGATTTAGAGCATTAAAATTTAAACCGTTTACATTAAGAGGACAAAGTTCATGTCAGAATATTCAGTCTTTACTTCAGAGTCCGTATCGGAAGGTCATCCCGATAAATTGGCGGATCAAATTTCCGATGCCGTACTGGATGCCATCATCGCACGCGACTCCATGGCCCGTGTTGCCGTTGAAACCATGGTAAAAACCGGTATGGTCGTTGTCGCCGGTGAAGTTACCACCTCCTGCTATGTCGATCTGGAAGAGATTATCCGCAATGTGATTGTCGGTATCGGTTACGACAGTTCAGCGGTGGGCTTTGATGGCGTTAGCTGTGCGATATTAAACGCCATTGGCAAACAATCTCCCGATATCAATATGGGTGTGGACCGCGCCAAGCCTGAAGACCAGGGTGCTGGTGACCAGGGCTTGATGTTCGGTTATGCCACCAATGAAACCGAAGCCTTAATGCCCGCTGCGATTTATTATTCTCACCGCCTAGTTGAACGCCAGGCACATATGCGCAAAGAAGGCATACTGCCCTGGTTGCGCCCCGATGCAAAATCCCAGGTTAGTTTACGTTACGAAAATGGCAAACCTGTTGCGATCGATGCCGTGGTTCTATCGACTCAACACGACCCGGATATTTCCCTGGAAGATTTGCGCGAGGCGGTATTAGAAAATGTTATTCTGCCCGTCCTGCCTGCAGAATGGTTGCACGAAGACACCCAATACCATATCAATCCAACTGGCAATTTTGTTATCGGCGGCCCAGTCGGTGACTGTGGTTTAACCGGTCGTAAGATTATTGTAGATACCTATGGTGGTATGGCGCGTCACGGCGGTGGCGCATTTTCCGGCAAGGATCCATCAAAGGTGGATCGCTCCGCCGCTTATGCAGGTCGCTATGTAGCAAAGAACGTTGTTGCTGCAGGTTTGGCCGAGCGCTGTGAAATCCAGGTTTCCTACGCCATTGGTGTTGCCGAGCCCACGTCCATTGCGGTTAACACTTTCGGTACTGGCACAGCATCTGATGAGGAATTAATCGACGCTATTCGCAAGACTTTCGATCTGCGCCCTTATGCCATTACAAAAATGCTGGATTTACAACATCCAATGTACCAATTAACCGCTGCCTACGGTCACTTTGGCCGCGAACCATTTGAGCACACGTACAACTGGATTGACGATGGTGTTGAACAGTCTGATACTTTCACCGCCTTCGCTTGGGAAAAAACAGACCGCGTTGACGCATTAAAAGCGGCGTTAGACGCTTAATCGCCCAATAATTTTTACATTTATTGTCAGGTTTTATTTCGTTAAGAGCCGATTGATAAAAGGAAACAACCTCTATGAACACCGCAGCAAATATTGATACCACCGACTATAAAGTTGCCGACATTTCATTGGCCGCATGGGGGCGCAAAGAACTGGACATCGCCGAAACCGAAATGCCCGCACTGATGGCCATGCGCGAGAAATACAGCGCCAGTAAGCCCCTGGCAGATGCCAAAATTCTTGGCTGTATTCATATGACTATTCAAACCGGTGTATTGATTGAAACACTGGTTGCCCTGGGCGCAGAAGTTCGCTGGTCTTCCTGTAACATTTTCTCTACTCAGGACCACGCCGCAGCTGCTATCGCCGCTACCGGTACGCCCGTTTATGCCTGGAAAGGTGAAACCGAAGAGGAATATGAATGGTGCCTCGAGCAAACCATTTTAAAAGACGGTCAACCCTGGAATGCCAATATGATACTGGATGACGGCGGCGACCTAACCTTAATGCTGCACGAAAAATATCCTGACATGCTGGATAATATTCATGGCATTACTGAAGAAACCACTACGGGTGTTCATCGTCTGCAGGAAATGCTTGATAAAGGCACGTTAAAAGTTCCTGCAATCAATGTTAACGATTCTGTCACCAAATCAAAGAACGACAATAAATACGGCTGCCGCCACTCACTCAACGATGCAATTAAGCGTGGTACTGACCACTTGCTGGCGGGCAAAAAAGCGCTGGTTATCGGTTATGGTGATGTGGGCAAAGGTTCCGCTCAATCGCTGTGCCAGGAAAGCATGATTGTGCGTATTGCTGAAATTGATCCAATCTGTGCAATGCAGGCTTGTATGGACGGCTTTGAAGTGGTATCTCCCTATAACGATGGCATTAACACCGGCAAGGCAGCAGATACCAACAAAGCTCTGCTGCAAAATACTGATTTAGTGGTAACCACTACTGGCAACTACAATGTCTGCGACTCCGCCATTCTGCAATCCCTGAAAAACGGCGCCGTGGTTTGTAATATTGGCCACTTCGATAATGAAATCGATACCGCCTATATGCGTGAAAACTGGGAATGGGACGAAGTAAAACCTCAAGTTCATAAAGTGTATCGCGACAAGGCCAGCAACGATCATTTAATTTTATTATCAGAAGGTCGATTGGTGAATTTGGGTAATGCCACGGGTCACCCATCACGGATTATGGATGGCTCTTTCTCCAATCAAATACTGGCGCAAATTTATTTGTATGAACGCAAGTTCGCCGATCTGGAAGCAGATGTGAAATCAAACGCCATTAGCCTTGAAGTATTGCCGAAGAAACTGGACGAAGAAGTTGCTGCGGACATGGTTAAAGGCTTTAACGGCGTGTTGACTAAACTGACCCAAAAACAGGCAGACTATATTAACGTTTCTGTTGATGGCCCTTATAAGGTTGAATCTTATAAGTATTGATCCTAATCAGACTCGTGTAGAAGGGTGGATGTTTCTCCACCTTGTTCATCCGCAGTAGGTTCAACTGATTTATTTAGGATCATATTGATAAATAATGAAAGGGGGGATCTCGATCCACCCTACGCATTGAAGAAGGCGCTATGAGCAACAAAAAAAGCAGCGATAAAAAACGCTTCAGCTTTGAGTTTTTCCCACCCAAGACTGATGCTGGAATGGAAAAACTAAAAGGGGTCCGTGCCGAGCTAAACAAGCTTGGCCCGGATTTCTTTTCTGTCACTTACGGTGCTGGCGGTTCTACCCGCGACAACACCAAGAATATTGTGCTGGCTATGAAATCTGAGGGCATTTCAACGGCACCGCATTTATCCTTTGGCGGTGACGATGAAGCATCAGTCCTTGAACTGCTTAATGAGTACAAAACGGCTGGAATAGACCGCATTGTATCATTGCGCGGTGATTTACCCTCCGGTATGGGCGCACAACGCTTGGTCTATGCTGAAGAGTTAGTAGGTTTTATTCGCGAGCATACTGGCGACCACTTTCACCTTGAAGTGGCAGCCTATCCGGAGATTCATCCCGATGCTGAAAATTACGATCACGATATCCAGTGTTTAAAACAAAAACTGGATGCCGGTGCCAACAGTGCTATTACCCAATACTTTTATAACGCCGACGCCTACTTTTATTTTATCGATCAATGCCAAAAGGCCGGTATCGATAAGCCGATCTACCCCGGCATTATGCCCATTACCCATTACCAAAACCTCGCTCGTTTTTCTAAAAACTGTGGCGCGGAAATTCCCCGCTGGCTCTGCCAGCGACTGGATGCATTTGGTGATGACCAGAAAAGTGTTGTTGGATTTGGTGCTGAAGTAATAACCCGACTTTGCGAGCAACTGTTAGCAGCTGGCGCACCGGGTATTCATTTTTACACCATGAACCAGATCGAACCCAACAAAACTATTTGGCAGAATCTTGGTTTATAATCTTTTTTATCATCCCCGCGAATAAGGGTGTCGCAAACGCTTTTTCAGGGTGCGAAAGTAGGTCTAATGGCGCGTTGCCTGCTATGCCCAATCAAAACGCGTTGTTAGGTTGGCATAACAGGCAACGCACTGCTGGACCGGGAGACTCAATTTATGACCCTTTTGCGACACCCTCAAAGGTAGAACCCAATAAAAGTCGGAGCTTTAATACATCATGCGTATCAGCCGTATATTTACTAAAGCCCCACTCCAACCCCAGCAACGCATCAGGCTAGAAGAAAAAGCAAGCCATCACCTAAGCAAGGTTTTGCGGCTTAAAGTTGGTGCCGAACTCATTCTGTTCAATGGTAACGGCGATCAATATAGTGGCATCATCGACGCCATTGAAAAAACAGCGGTTACTGTTCATATAGCAGATTGCGAAACACCCACTAAGGAATCGCCTTTACGAATTCACCTAGGCATTGCCGCCTCAAAGGGCGATCGCATGGATAGGATTATGCAAAAAGCCACAGAACTTGGCGTGGCGGAAATAAGTCCCTTATTCAGCGAACGCAGCACAATAAAACTTAACAAAGAAAGGCTGGGGAAAAAACACCAACATTGGCGACAGATATTGATCAACACCTGCGAGCAATGTGGACGCAACCAACTGCCCGTGCTTAACCAATTTCAACCCATTGAAAACTGGACAAACTCGGTCTCCGCCGACAAAAAGTTTGTATTACATCACCGCAGCAACCAGAAACTGGCCAGCGATAAAGCTATAACCAGCGCGGCCTTATTAATAGGCCCAGAAGGGGGATTAAGTGATCGGGAAATCAAACAAGCAGAATTACTGGAATTTACCGCGCTTCAATTAGGACCCAGAGTGTTGAGAACCGAAACAGCGCCGCTGGCAGTTATCTCTGTACTGCAGTATATTTGGGGCGATTTTTAGCCTATTGGGCCAAGTAACATGCTGATCGGAATGGCACTGACTTAAAGGCAGCGCTGTTAACGGCTTGCGACCATAGTATCCCGTCGCCAGCCTCGGTAGTCTAACCCCTCACTCGGTTGGAACCCCACGCCCTGGTGAGGGGTTAGACTACCGAGGCTGGCTAGACTGTGCGGTATCCGAGTACCACTGGAGTAGCTGTTCGCAATGCAAGGCCCGCTAAAGGGCGTGGGGTTCCAACCGATAGTGGGCCTTGCATTGCGAACAGCGGGTTCAAAGCGCCTCAGTTATAGCCTTAAGTGGGAAAAACCGGGACAGACCACGGTTATTTCTCACCTTACTTTTAAAATTGGCCTCCCAGGCTTACCTGGAGAAATCCGCCTTTTTAAACTCTTCTCAATCTCTTGCTTGAACTTGACGATTTAATAAATCTGACCCTTTAATTAGCTGACACGGCATGCAATCTGTCCCGGTTTATCCTTTAATTTATTCCTTTAACAATCAACAAGAACACGTTCAACAAAGAAAAAATAGTAATAAGAAATAGATTAACTAACACAATATACGCAAGCACTTTTACCACTCCTAACGGCACCACGGCTTTACTTAGCACCTTATAATACGTCCCTTCTTTTCTTCGAATTTGTACCACTATTTTACACACATAAAACAGCAGTACAGCGTTAATAAGAAAGGCAACTAAATACGCAATCATTTTTTGTAAATACCTAATAAATTTTTCTACGTTCTCGATAACTTCGTGCTTCTTTCACTGTTGAACAAAGCGAACAAAGGGGTCAGATTTATTTTTACACTTGTCGTTAAATACAACCTGGCTCCATTTGCCAATGGTTAACAAATATCGTTAGAATTACTTAATCACAAACCAAAGACCTGACCCTATTATTCC
>JAZFYA010000348.1:0-2880 GCA_036443315.1 Pseudomonadales bacterium | reverse complement strand
CTAACCCCTCACCAGGGCGTGGGGTTCCAACCGAGTGAGGGGTTAGACTACCGAGGGTGGCGGCGCGATACTACAGTCGCAAGCCGTTAACAACGCTACCCTTAAGTAAGTGCCATTCAAACCTGCCACAATAAACGCTTAATTTTATTTATATATCCAAAGCGTTTGGGTTTTAGGTCATTTACCATTCCCGCGAAGGCAGAAATCCAGTTGGGTATAGCGCTATTTTCAAATATAGATTCCTGCCTTCGCTGGAATGACGGACTGAGTTAAAACACCTAAAGCTTAAACACTATGGGTATATAAAAGTGACTGTTCAAATAAAGCAGCTATTCAGATAAAGCAGCTAAACGCTGACTAATCATGTCCAACATATTGCTATTAACCTCTGATCGAGCCTGAGCAATTGCATATAAAAAACCTTCAATAGTGCTACTACCATGACTTTTTACCACCACGCCCTGCAAGCCCAAAAAACTGGCGCCATTATACTGTTGCGGATCCAGTTTTTGGTAAATTCTTTTCAGTACAGGCATTGCCGTCATAGCGGCTAAACGGCTAAAAATATTTTTCTTAAATTGATCTTGTACAACATCAGCGATATGGGAGGAGGTTCCTTCACACACTTTAAGAGCGACATTACCAACAAAGCCATCGCAGACAATCACATCGGCGCTACCGGAAAATAGTCCAGCACCCTCAATGGAACCGATATAGTTAATCTGAGGATTTGCAGCGATCAACTTTGTCGCCAACTTGACCTGTTCATTGCCTTTAATCTCCTCTTCGCCGATATTCAACACAGCGACTCGTGGGTTTTCAATACCATCAACAGCCGAGGATAAGGTTGCGCCCATAATAGCGAACTGGTGAAGATGTTCCGCACTACTATCAACATTTGCACCCAAGTCCAACAGATAACAATGACCATTAGCGGAAGGTACAGCTGAGCAAATTGCCGGACGATCAATACCAGGCAAAGTTTTTAGGACATAGCAGCCCATCGCCATTAAAGCACCGGTATTACCTGCGCTCACTACCCCATCGACCTTACCTTCCTGCAGTAAATCAATAGCAATGCGCATAGAGGACAATTTCTTTTTTCGTAACGCAAAGGAAGGTTTGTCGGTCATCACCACTACGTCCGGCGCATGAACAATTTGCAAGCGGGCATGATCCGCGGCTGTTAGCTGTGCTTCAATACTCTGCTGATTGCCAACAAGAGCGATTTCCAGATCAGTAAACTGAGATAGAGCTTTAATAGCGGCGGGAAGGGAAGCTCGGAGACCTAAATCTCCGCCCATACAATCAATAGCTATACGAATTTGCGGAGTCATTCTGGTATTATCAATAACCCTTTTTATAGAAAACGGGGGCTATCAAGAACTGTGTTATTCGTCGTTTTGTACATCAACAACTTTTTTACCACGGTAAAAACCATCCGTTGATACGTGGTGACGCCGATGTGTTTCACCACTGGTTGGATCAACTGACAACGTTGGACCAGATCCAGATAATGAATCGTGTGAACGACGCTGACCGCGACGCGAACGGGTTACTTTACTCTTCTGAACGGCCATGGCCTTAAACTCCTCTGATACATACCACTCAAACAAACATCACTCTATAAAAAGTAGTTATTGGGTGAATTTTTTGTTCGATTTTAACTTTTTTAAGACATTAAAGGGACTGTCCCTATTGGCACCCTTCTGCCCTACAGTAATAGCTTCATCAACTATTGCATCAGGGTCAACACTGGAATAACCCACTTGTTGCTGACAGTCTGCCGAATCGTGATAATTCACATAGGGCAAACAGAGGATCAACTCTTCCGAAACGACATCCCCAAGATCCATTAATTCTTCACCAACAATTAATGGATCTAATGACTTCGGCAAGCGCTCTGCATCCTTTTCCGACCAGACAATACCCAGTTCAAATCGAGTATCAATCGCTACCGGCATTGGCTCCAGACAACGCTGGCAGATTACATCGACTGTGCCCATCAAATGGCCATCAACTCTGCGAAAGCGTCCTTCATCGATATAAAACTGGAGATTGACCGCTATTGAACCATCATCATTCGCCAATAAATCTACAATCCGTGGCAATGTGGATATCGGTGTTTGAACACTGATTTCCGCACCTTTAACCACCAGTTTACGAATATCAATCTGGTTTGGCAGGGGGGCAGTCGACATAAGCGCGCCATCATAGGGCCGAAGGCCGAGACTGTCAAAGGAAAATAGTGTCAAAACCGGGATTTTGTAGGGAAATCAGACTCCATCTATAATTGAACCTATAAGGCGAAGGCGCCGTTTTCCGATCACTTTAAGGGGGAACAAGAGAAAACTTACTTCCCAATCAAAGAGCCACCCGCATGCCTCCCATCATTCTCGCATCCAGCTCGCCCTACCGCCGCAAACTATTGGCAAGGCTGGGACTCCCCTTTGACTGCTACAGCCCAGATATCGACGAATCCATACAGGCCAATGAAACACCACAGCAGCTGGTGGCTAGACTATCCGAACAAAAAGCCAGAGCCGTAGCACAGCAATACCCCCAGCATCTGATCATAGCCTCCGATCTCAGGTAGCCAGCCTTGAAGGCCACATACTAACCAAACCTGGTGATTACTCAAATGCCTTTGCCCAGCTAAATCGGTGCAGTAGCAAAAGCGTCGCCTTCTATACCGGAGTAGCCCTGCTCAACACTACCACCGATACTCTGCAATGTTGCGTTGAACCCTTCTTGGTGCATTTCCGCCCCCTGGATCAAATAACCATTAAACATTATCTACAGCGAGAACAGCCCTACAACTGTGCCGGTAGTTTTAAAATAGAGGGCCTTGGCATTGCCCTGTTTGAGAAACTGGAGGGA
>JAZFYA010000347.1:0-13107 GCA_036443315.1 Pseudomonadales bacterium | reverse complement strand
TTGCAGTGCTTGTATCTAGGCCGTCTTCTCCGAGAGCTAAGCTCGCGAAAGCGTCACACATGAAAGAGCAGTAATCGTGAAACTCTACAAAATTATCATAGAAGAGCAATAAATCAGTTTTAAGCAGTGTTTCCGGCGACCTTGATGGTTCAATGGGCATGGCTCTACCTCCTGGGAGTGAATGTAATCACTAAATATCCCGAAATGGGATATTTCTCAAGAGCAGAAATATTCAGATGACTAATAAATCCTGGGATGAAGATAGGGAGAAATTAAGGGCATTACTCAAAGAGCTTCGAAAGGATGAGGTTGGTTTGACCCAAGTTGAATTGAGCAAAATACTCAACAGGCCTCAAAGCTATGTTTCTAAATATGAAACGGGTGAGCGCAAGCTTGACTATGTTGAGATCAGTGATATCTGTAAGGCCCTGGGTATTTCTATGCAGAAGTTTAATAAACGGTATGAAGAAAAAACGCAGAAAAACTAATGTGTAGAAAAATGACTCATTTTTTTGGAGCGGTATTTCCATGTGGAATTTACAATCAACTAGCTCTATTGCGTGGCTGGCGTTGTGATACATTGCAGGAATAAGGAGTATTGACTTTATAGGAATATTCCTATACCGTTAAATTTGTAGCTTGTGAGACGCCGTGAATAGCGTGAATAGTGGACATACACCGAAACTGCGCCCTGTTATATGGCTTGGCAATGCCAAAAAGAATATTTTGGGCTTCCCGGAAGAGGTTAGGCAGCTGATCGGTGATGAGCTTCAACTTATACAATATGGCGGTATGCCGAAGGATGCAAAGCCCTTTAAGGGGGTGGGGTCAGGGGTGATTGAAATTGCCCTCAAACACAACAAGGAAGCATACCGCTGCGTTCAAGCGGTTCAGTTAGGCGAGCATATTTATGTACTCCATGCGTTTCAGAAGAAGGCAAAAATCAACACCGAAAACAGATGTGGATTTGATTAAACAGCGATACAGGGAAGCAAAGGAGTTAGAGCACAATGGCAAACAGAGACGAAATTAAATGTGAAGAAAGCTCCGGCAATATCTTTGCTGATCTTGGCTTGGAACATGCTGAAGAACTGCAAGCACGCGGTATGATTGGTGTTCATGTGGTGAAAATGCTTAAAGAAAAAGACATGAAGCAGCGGGAAATCGCTGAACTGTTAAGCATTAAACAAGCCGAAGTTTCCCACTTGTTAAATGGTCATTTTAGCCGTTTTACCGTTGATAAATTGTTAGACTTTCTAAAACATATGGATCAAAAAGTCACTATCCAGATTAGCCCCCGCAGGCAAGGTGAACCTTATCAGGCTGTAGCGTTCAGCGCGTAACGTGTAACTGTCTAAATAAAGCCTCCCGCTCTTTCCATGACAGCGGATAAGGCAAACGCTTTTGCGTATCCGGCAACAGCTTAATGCGCGGTGCAGCATGAATCCATGTTCCCCTGTACGACCGGTCACCGTCATTGTCGCCGAACAATGCCGTTTACCGCGCGAGCGGTTTAGTCCATTGGCACATAGTGACCATGGAGTGATTGAGTGAGAGTATGATTAAAAGGGTAGATACCCAGGGTACAGTAGACTAAGGCCTGAAGCTTGTGGTCTAACCTAACTTGTGCCATTGCTCAGTGTACCTTGATGGGTATCGAGCTGATGCAGATGTTAAAGAAGGGACAGATGCGATATCAAGCGGGAATCTCAGAAACTCCCGCTGAGTTGTTCTATAGTCTGGCGAGTTAGTCTGGCACTCGAACGAGTTTCTCGCTAGTCGCAAAATATATTTGCGACTGAATCTTTTTTCAACAGCCTGCTAACCTACTGAACGATAATCTTCGCCAGTTTTGTCACCTGGTTAATAATATCCTGCGATGTCTTTTCAATGAGTTCCACTTTGCGTTCTGCAAAGTCCAAGGATTTCAATTGATGGACAAGTACAGCCCCGCCAGTTTTGATACCGTTTGATAGCACGACCTCCAAGCTGATGTTGCGAATTGAGTGGGTGATTGGGGCTACAATAGCTAATCCGGTGTGTTCGTTGAAGGCTTTTCTGGAGATAACAAATGCAGGGCGACGTTTCATGATTTCCTTTCCGCTGCTTGGATCAAAATCGAGCCCTATAATGTCGCCCTGGTCTGGGGTGTATGTCATTAGATTTCTCTACCCTTGGAGGAATCCGCAATCCATTCCTTGTCTTCTTCAGTCATTACTAAATTTGCCTTTGGGCTACTAGCGAGCAGCTCTTCGAGAGTTTGCTCATCTGATGCAGGCGTAAGGACGATTCGGTTATCTTCAATGCTAAGATTGAGGGATGAACCTACATGAAGGCCCAACGTGCTCAAAATGGCCTTGGGGATGCTTACGATGTTGGCGCCCCCGGATTGTCTGATGGCTATCTGAGTCATTGTTACTCCTTACATGGATTTAATCGAGGTTATACTCTAGTATAATTCTTGTGGTTTTACAATAGTATAACCTTGCTCGGGTCCTGTACTTCATTCATAGTTTGGGGTTATTAAACTGAAGTGAGATATGAGTGACTCCACCGTGCTTTAGCATGATTTATAGTGACTTTTGCAATGCACGTCACTGATATAGATCGTTAAAAATTAGCAGCAAGAGTGCCTGTCCTGGCCGCATGGCTCCTATCCTGGCACGTCCCGGCATCACCACCCATTCTGTTCATTACATTACGCTGTACATTAATAATGAACATGCTATATTTGTGAACATTGGTTTGATGATTAATGAGTATATGAGCACTAGCGGCTTGCATGAGGTGACACACCAACATGAAACCGAGGATGATAGAGCGCGAGCTCCTAGACAAGGCGATTCAAGCGTTTCAAAGAGAAACGGGCTTATGCCTGGATGTCATTCAGGAGCAGGTACTCATCGCTGGAAAGAGAGTGGATGCGGTTATCGAGACACCGCATCATGGCGGGCGACTAGTCGTTGAAGTGAAGAAGTGGGCGCAGCAGGCCAATCTAGGGGCTTTAGTGAATCAGGTAAAGCAGCTACCTTTAACGGGCATGTTGGTGGCCGATTATGTAAACCCCAACATGGCAAAAAAACTAAAGGCTATGGATGTTCAGTTTATTGATACCGCAGGCAATGCCTATATCAATTTGCCACCTCTCTATATTCAAGTGGCTGGGAATAAGCCGTTAGAGAACCAAGCGGGTAAAAACGCAGGCGCCAATCGAGCATTCGATACAACGGGCCTCAAGGTCATCTTTGGTTTTGTGTGTGATGCTTTATTGGTCAACGCCCCCTATAGGACCATTGCCAGGGAGGTCGGTGTGGCTTTGGGGACGGTGGGTCAGATCGTGAACGGTCTTAAGGATACAGGCTACATCGTAGATCGGGGCAAAACAAAGGAGCGGCGTTTAGTCAATCGCCGTAAATTACTGGATCGGTGGGTGGACGCATATCCTGAAAAATTAAAGCCGAAGCTCCGTGTGGGTGAGTATGTTAACGACGATCCTTACTGGTGGAAAGAATTCCAAATTGAAAAGTACGGTGCTTACTGGGGCGGAGAAGTCGCGGCTGCCCAATATACGGACTATCTAAAGCCACAAGTAGTCACTCTCTATCTGCCCGAGCAGGCAGAAAAGAAGTTAATGGCCGCAGCCAAACTCAGAAAAGCGTTAGAATGGACCGCAGGCGGCCCAGGGATCGTCAGGATATACCGGCCATTTTGGCAGCAGAAAATAACAGCGCTAGCCAAGAATAAAACTGAGTACGTTGAAAAGAACAATAACGCCGTTGTTCCCCCGGGTTTGGTTCATCCCATACTGGTCTATGCCGATTTAATCGCCACAGGGGATAGCAGAAATCTAGAGACCGCAAGGATGATTTATGAGCGATTCATCGCTGAATATATCGGGGAAAATTGATTCCGCCACCGTGTCAACTTATGCGGCAGTGGATGAAGTCGCCACGTCATTGGCTGTTCGTTATGTGGTGGTTGGAGCATCAGCTCGGGATATTGTGCTACACCATGGCCATGGGGCAAAAGTTCAGCGCGCTACCGCCGATGTGGATTTTGGTATCCAGGTGCCGGACTGGGGTGCCTATGAGGCGGTGAAGGCCGGGCTCGTTGCCAAGGACTTCACGGAGATCTCCCGACAGCACCGGTTAATCAGCTCAGACGGAACGGCGATTGATATCGTGCCCTTTGGCAAGGTGGCTTCAGAGGGTGACATCATTGCCTGGCCCCAAGAGGGCGGTGTTAAAATGAACATCCTGGGTTTTCAGGAGGCTTGTGATAACGCCGAACAGGTTAAGATTCAAGAAGACCCTGACCTTGAAATCCCAGTGGCGACGCCGGAGGGAATGGTTTTACTTAAGATGATCGCTTGGACTGATCGAATACCCGGCGAGAGAAAGAAGGATGCCAAGGACATACGCTACCTCTTGGAAACCTATGAAAAGATCCCGGCAATAGAAATCGCTCTCTATGCCGATCAACACACAATGGATACTTATGATGCAGACTTAAGCTTGGCAGCGGCCCATCATTTAGGTATCAATGCGGCGGAAATTGCCGGAGAGTCAACTTATAAATTTATATCCCTGTTGCTCGGAGATACAAATAATTCCGAGCATAAAGCAATGCTCACCGAGGAGATGTGTGAACAGATAGACCGAGAATACGAACGTAATGCAGCGCTATTAAACGCATTGATGCAGGGTTTTCTGCGTAAAGATAAGCCCGATAATAAATGATAACGAATAACCCCAAGACATTTAGTAGTGAGAAACCTTAGTGAACATAAAACAACTCAAACAACTAGAAAAAGACCTGTGGTC
This sequence comes from Pseudomonadales bacterium, assembly GCA_036443315.1. Lineage (GTDB taxonomy): Bacteria > Pseudomonadota > Gammaproteobacteria > Pseudomonadales > Dasaniaceae > Oceanicoccus. Next base: position 8,284 of record JAZFYA010000347.1, on the reverse strand, counting down.
AGCCGCCGACAACTTGCGCGCCAATACCGATCTAAAATCCACCGAATATGCCACGCCGGTACTCGGTCTTATCTTCCTAAAGTTTGCCGATAACAACTACGCCCGTGCCGAGCAGGCGATCAACAAAGAATTTGCCAAGTTATCGGGTACTCGACGTGAAAAGCCGATTTCTGATATCGCTATCGAAAAATGTGGTTTTTATCTACCGCCCCATGCCCGTTACGACTACCTGCTAAACTTGCCCGAGCAAGAAGACATCGCCAAAAAAATCAAAGAAGCGATGTATGATATCGAAAAGTACAAGACCGAACTCGACGGCGTGCTGCCCAAAGACGAATACGTGCCCTTAACCCGTACCGACAAAACCATCCCAGCGCAACTTTTAAAAACCTTTTCCAATATCCCCCGCGATGCCACGGGCGATATTTTAGGTAAAATCTACGAATATTTTCTGGGTAACTTTGCCCTGGCTGAAGGCCAAGGCGGAGGGGAGTTCTTTACCCCCACCTCGGTGGTACGGCTGATGGTCGAAATAATCGAACCCTATAAAGGTACCGTGTACGATCCCGCCTGTGGTTCTGGCGGTATGTTTGTGCAATCGCAACTCTTTGTCGAGCAACACCGCGAAGAGTTAAAAGTCCTGGGTGAGCTGCACGACGAAGACCAGCTGTACGTGTACGGCCAAGAGAAAACCTTGGACACCGTCAAACTGGCTAAAATGAACCTGGCCGTCAACGGCCTGCGTGGCGAGGTGAAACAAGCCAACAGTTACGCCGAAGACCCTTATGATGGCTTTGGTAAGTTCGATTTTGTGATGGCCAATCCGCCCTTTAATGTCGACGACGTACCCATTGCCACCGTTGAAGCCGACCCGCGTTTTAACACTTTCGGCATACCGCGCAACAAGAGCAAAGTGAAGAAAAGTGAAGCAGGCAAAGAAACCGTCCCCAACGCCAACTACCTATGGATCAACTTGTTTGCCACATCGTTAAAGGAAAAAGGCCGCGCCGCATTGGTGATGGCCAACTCGGCCTCCGATGCGCGCCACAGTGAAGCCGATATTCGTCAAACATTGATTGAAAATAATTTGATCTACGGCATGCTCACCATGCCATCGAATATGTTTTATACCGTCACCTTGCCCGCCACTTTGTGGCTTTTTGATAAAAATAAACACGATGACAAATTGCTGTTTATTGATGCCCGTAATATCTTTACCCAAATCGACCGTGCCCATCGGGAGTTTAGTGATGAGCAGGTACAGAATATTGCCATGATCAGCAAACTGCACAAAGGGAATCGCCGCGCCTTTGTGCATTTGATCGACAGTTACTTTGCCAAAGGTATGGAGCAGTTAATTGAAAACCAAAAGCATATCACGCCTATCAGCGAACAGTTGCTGGAAGTTCTGGATGACGTACAGGGTAAGCTAGCCGTGGGCGATTTAGTCAAACAATGGAAGGGCTTGGCTAAACTTCAAAAAGCGTATCAACGTTACCTTGATAAGCACGCATCCGTCACTCCCGCAAAGGCGGGAGTCAAGAATAGCTCGAAAATTACCACGGCAAACAAGCAGCAACACAAACTACGTCACACTTTCGATCCGTTTTTTGAATCATTACATGCTGGGCTAAAACAATTGGATAAAATTGTTCGCCAACATGAGAAAGAGAAAGCAGAGGCAGAGAAAGCCAAAGGTAAACGTGGCTCCACGGACCGTGAAACTAAAAAGCTCAAAGATGCTTTGGAGTTGCTTCACAAGGAAGTGAAGGTGGCAGAAAGCTATTACCAGCATATTCATTGGCTCCAAGAGCGCTTTCCGAAGGCTGATTATGAAGATGTAACGGGGCTGTGTAAATTAGCCAGCCAGGAAGAGGTGAAAGAGCAGGATTATTCACTGAATCCTGGGCGTTATGTGGGGGTGGTGATTGAGGAAGATAGCAAAACTGAGGAGGAGTTTATTGCGTGCCTAGTAGAAATGACCGAAGAACTGAAAAGTCTAATTGATGAGTCAATGTTTTTAACAGAAGTAATCGAAAAAAATGTATCTGTCATGGTTGGCGATGAGTTATGAGCGCGGTAATGATAAAAGCCAAAAATTTGCTTACCTTTAAGACTGGGAAGCTTGACTCAAATGCAGCACAGGAAGGTGGAATTTATCCCTTCTTCACTTGTTCACAAGAAACGTATCAAATAAACAGCTTTGCTTTTGATACAGAATGCGTCTTGTTGGCGGGAAATAATGCAACAGGAGTATTTCCGCTTAAATACTACAAAGGTAAATTCAATGCATATCAAAGAACTTATATTATAGAACCAAAAAACGGGGATTCGCTTGATATTAGGTACTTATACTACTATTTTCGACCACTATTGACAGCGTTTCAGCAGCAGGCGACAGGTGCTACAACTAAATTTCTTACACTAAAAATTCTTAACAACCTCGATGTGATGGTTCCACAACTAGAAAGCCAGAAAAAAATTGCCGCCATCCTATCCACCTACGACGATCTCATCGAAAACAACAAGCGCCGTATCACCATATTGGAAAACATGGCCGAAGAAATCTACCGCGAATGGTTTGTCCGCTTCCGCTTTCCCGGTTATCAAGACGCTGAATTTGAAAAAGGGATTCCGAAGGGGTGGAATTATGAAAAGCTTGAAGACGTTTGCGTAGTGATCAAGAGGGGTGTGTCGCCAAAATATAGTGACGAAGCAGGCAGGTTAGTAATAAACCAAAAATGTATCCGCGACGGTCGTATAGATCTATCAAAAGCAAGGCGCCATGACAGTAAAGTTCCCGAAGAAAAATATATCCAGTATGCAGATGCACTTATAAATTCAACTGGGGTCGGTACTTTAGGGCGAGTTTCCATTGTTGAATTCCACCCCATGAAAATTACAATTGACTCGCATGTAACTATTTGTCGAGCTGATGAGAAAAAGATTGCCCCTATTTATTTGGCAACTACAGTTAGCAACTTGCAAAGTTACTTTGAATTTATGGCATCAGGGTCAACTGGTCAGGTTGAATTGAATCGGTCACTAATCGCAGGTATTAAGGTCCTTGTTCCAAAGCGCGAATTGATGATTGAATTTAGCAGTGAAATTAATGCCATATTTGAACAGAAACAGACTCTACAGAAGATAAATGATAATTTAGCAAAAACGAAGGAGGAGTTATTACCGCGCTTAATCTCTGGCAAGCTCTCCGTCGAAAACTTAGATATCCAATTTCCGCCTAACATGCAGGAAGAGGGTGCAGCTTTATGAAATGGCCTAAGTAGAAAATGCAAAAGAAGATCAAAGAGGTAACCAAGTAGAGAAAAACAACAGGCAACGGCATTATGGCAAAAAACTTTATTTCAGAAGACGATATCGAACAAGCCTTGTTAAGCCGGCTGAGGGATAAGTTTGGCTTTAGCCTGTTGAATTGTTTTACCGCCAAACCGGAGGAGCTCAACGATGGCTCGCACCGCAGCGACAAGCGGGATGTGGTGTTTGCCGATCGCCTGCAAGCGGCCTGCGTGGCCTTAAATCCCGACATTCCTGCCACGACCATCGAACAAGTGGTGGCCAAGGTTATGGACCGGCGCGGCGCCATGAGCACCATCGCCGCTAACCGTGAGTTAGACGGCTTGATTCGCGATGGTGTGCCGGTTGAGTTCGATGATACAGCCGGGGTGAAACAGCACGAAGTAGTGCGGCTGATTGATTTTGATAGCCCTGCCAATAATGACTATTTGGCGGTGTCGCAGCTATGGATACAATCCACAGTGCAAGCGCCAAAAGCGGGATATCGCCGCCCCGATGTGGTTTTGTATGTTAACGGTTTGCCGCTGGTGTTTATTGAATTAAAAAACTCCAATGTGAAATTGCGTTCGGCCTATGACGATAATCTGTTTAACTACAAACACGATATTCCGCAGCTGTTCCACTGCAATGCTTTTTGCATTTTATCCAACGCCATCGAAACCAAAATCGGTAGCTTTACCGCAGGTTGGGAGCACTTTTTTAACTGGTTGCGGGTGGACAGCGAAAAGGAACCGGTAAACCGCAAAGCCATTGCCGCCCAGGGCACCAGTTTGGAAGTGGCGGCGGCTGGGCTTTGTCGGCCCCCTAAGCTGCTCGATTATGTGGAAAACTTTATTTTGTTCCATAAAGACACCAACAAAATTATCGCCCAGAATCACCAGTTTCTCGGTGTAAACAGTGCCTTTGCACGCTTTTTAAATCGCCACGAACACGATGGTAAATTGGGTGTGTTTTGGCATACCCAGGGTTCGGGTAAAAGCTTCTCAATGATTTTTTACGCCCGCAAGATATTTCGTAAAGTCACCGGAAATTTCAGTTTTGTGGTGGTGACCGACCGCAAAGATTTAGACACTCAAATTTACCGAAACTTTCTAAACACCCGGACCATTAAAGAAAAAGACGCTGCCCAGCCCGCCAATACCACCGAGATGCGCAAGTTTTTGGGGCAGAACAAGAAGGTCGTGTTTACCCTGATTCAAAAATTCCGCTACGACAAAGGTAAGCAATACCCGCGCTTGTTTGATCCGGCCAAGGAAAAACGTGAAGTGATTGTGATGGTGGATGAAGCCCACCGTACCCAATACAAATCATTGGCTGAAAATATGCGCGAGGGGTTAAAAGGTGCGCACTTTCTGGCGTTTACCGGTACGCCTCTATTGGGTAAAAAGCGTAAAACCAGCGCCTGGTTTGGCGATTACGTTTCAGAATATAATTTTCAGCAAGCGATGGAAGACGAAGCCACCGTGCCGCTGTATTATGAAAAACGTGTACCCGAAGTATTAATACAAAACGATGATTTAAGCGAAGAATTTTATGAGTTGCTAGAAGATGAGAACTTGGATGAAGCACAACAACAAAAATTAGAAAGAAAGTTCTCCACTGAAATGGAAATCATTAAACGTGATGATCGCCTTGATAAAATAGCCGAAGATATTGTTTATCACTTTCCGCGCCGGGGCTATTTAGGCAAAGGCATGGCGGTGACACTGGACAAGTTCACTGCCGTTAAAATGTACGACAAGGTACAGCACCACTGGAAGGCCGAGATTAAGCGACTGCGCGGTGTGATTCAACAATCCAGCAACGATATCGAAAAGGCGCGCTTTAAAAAGAGTGTGGCGTATATGAAATCCGTGGAAATGGCGGTGATCATCAGTGACCCCAAAGCAGATGAAGAGCGTTTTGATCGCGCAGGTTTGGATATCAAGCCCCACGTGAAACGCCTGGAGCAGTTAGACGAGCATGGCCACGACGTTGAATATAACTTTAAAGACCCTGAGCACCCTTTACAGCTAGTGTTTGTCTGCGCTATGTGGTTAACCGGCTTTGATGCGCCCACGGTCTCCACCTTGTATCTCGACAAACCCATGAAAGACCATACCCTCATGCAAACCATCGCACGGGCAAACCGGGTGGCTGCACACAGAATAAAGGGCCATAGTGGCCAGTTTATCGAGAAGAAAAACGGCGATATTGTCGATTACTACAATGTGTTCCGCAATATGAAAAAGGCCCTGCGCGACTATGCACAAGGCAATAGCCAGGGTGAAGAAGGGGCTGACGAAGCCCCCGTTAAAGAAAAATTAGAACTGTTCATCCTGCTAGACGACGCCATCACTCAAACTGTGGCTTTTTGTCAAGAGCGTGACATTGACCTGCACGCCATCGCCCGAGAGAAACACACCTTTAAAAATATCGCTCAGTTTGAGCAATATGCCGACCTATTACTGAGTTTGGATGAGTGGCGTAAGTCCTTTTATGTGTATGACAATACCGTGTCGTCGCTGTATGAAGCCTGTAAGCCTGAAATTTTCAAACAAGCGCCTAGGCCATTGATCGCCGTGATTCAATATCTGCGTGGCGTGATTGATACACACGTTGAGCAGGCCGATATTGATGAGATTAGCCAGAAGATAGCCGAGCTGCTGGATGAAAGTTTGGTGGTAGATAACACCGAGCAATTCGCTGTTAGAGAGCATCAGGCCGATTACAAAATTGTTCAAACCGGCAAAACCTGGGATTTAAGCACCATTGATTTTGAAAAACTCAAAGAAGATTTTGCCGAGGCACAGTACAAGAATATCGAAATCGCCGAGATGCGCGCATTTATCGAAGACAAGCTGCGACAAATGATGGAGCAAAATCATACTCGCGTCGACTTCGCACAGAAGCTGCAAGAAATTATTGATAAATATAATTCAGGCGGTTCATCCACAGAAAACTGCATGGAAGACCTAATGCGGTTTACCCAGGGCATGAAGGATGAAGATGAGCGACATATACGCGAAGGGCTAAGCGAAGATGAATTGGAACTTTACGACACATTAAGAAAAGACAAGCTGACCCAAGCGGAAGAGCAAAAAGTAAAGCTGGCCGCAAAGCACCTGATTACACGCTTATTGGATGAGCATCCCAAAGTGCTGGTGCAGGACTGGTGGAAGGATGGTCAAACCCAGCGCAAGGTGAAAGCGGCGGTGGAGCAAGTGCTGGATAAGGATTTACCGGATTCCTATGATCGGATTTTGTTTAAAGAGAAGAGTGATAATGTTTTTGACTTGATGGTTGATTTTGCGGCCCAAGGAAAAAAATGGGTGGCGTAGGTTCTTGACACTACTGCTGGGACAGGCACTCACTACTCCAATTGCAAGCAGAAAAACGACAGCGGCAGAAGGGTTATCGCCAAAGGATACCCATAGAAGGGAAATTTGGACAGGGCAAGAATGGCTACCGTCTCAATTATATCAGAGCTTGGTTGGCAGACACATCGGGGCTTGGATTCGCAGCATTTTCCTGGTGATGAACCTGTTGGTATTGTACGGGTTTTTTATTTGGCTGCGGAAAAGTGTGTGGTGGTCTCGATTCAGCTCAACCCGTATTGTTAACCTGTTGTTGAAGAGGTTAATGCCCTTCAAAGAGGAGCGAGCAGTTGAGCTAGGCTACTCGCTCCGAGAAGGGATATTGACTGTTTAGAGCTATTTCTGAGCAGACTCTAAGTAGATTGCAATATGCTATCAATTTGTCTAATTTGACAGCATTGATGTCTAGCGCTATCATTCGTTTGGTTGAATGATAGGAGGTGGAGCTATGCCGAGTTTAAGTGTTAGAAAGATTGATGGGGAAACCATGCGACTTCTACGAATACGGGCTGCAAAACACGGAGCTTCTATGGAAGAGGAAGTTCGCCAAATTTTAAAACGTGCTGTCTCAACACCTGAGTCTCTGGGTGACCTTGCCGTTAAGCTATTCAGTCCCGCTTATGGCAATGAGCAACTAACCCTGCCTGAGCGTGAAACCCATGAGCCTTTGAGTTTCAAATGATTATTCTGGATACTAATGTTGTTTCAGAATTTATGACGTCTCCGCCTGCGAGTCAGGTTCTTGGTTGGCTAAATGCTCAAGATGTAACCTCACTGTACTTAACAACAATCACTATTGCTGAAATTGGCTATGGTCTTCGAGCAATGCCTGAAGGTAAGCGTCGTCGGCTATTGAATGAACGTTTCGAGCAGTTTGTCGAAGCGGCTTTCACTCAGCGAGTTTTGTCATTTGATGAGGACGCTGCACGTATTTACGGCGAAGTGATGTGTCAGCGAAAAGAAATCGGTCGTCCTATGAGCAACCTGGATGGGCAAATTGCTGCAATAGCCAGGTCAAGAGGGTTTACTGTAGCAACGCGAAATATACAAGACTTCGAACACTGTCAGATTGAACTCATCAATCCATTTAATGGCGATAGTTAAAATAACAATCGTTCACGACTCACTCTGTATTGATAGGCCAGCCTTGAATAAATACACAAAGGGTACTGCCGGACTTTTGCCACATAGAGTGATGTGCTAGATTTGTGCTAATTGTTTTTGGCTGTGCTAATTGATCCGCGTAAACCTGAGCTAGCTCAACACTAAAAGACAGGATGGATTTAAAGATCGAGTTTAGCCAGCAGTCGAGTGGGTAAAAATTTTCGGGGGCGAAGATGGGGGTGGAGCAGACGAGGGTTTGAAATTCGGTTTTTCGTCGTTCGGCTATCTGTGTTACCTGTCGAGCATCAAACACCTAGCCAATGCTACTTCACTAAATCTTTACTATTTGACATTATGTAAAGATATCATTACTCTTTACTTGTCAGACAATTGTAAAGGACGAAGATAATGCCAAAAGTTAGCGCAAAAAGACAAATTACACTGCCAGTTGATCAGTGTCGATTAGCAGGCATTGAGCCCGGCGATGAATATGAAAGTTATGTGGATAA
>JAZFYA010000346.1:0-4660 GCA_036443315.1 Pseudomonadales bacterium | reverse complement strand
CGACGTGATTGAGGCAATTGAAAAGCATCTGGAAGATATTCCGATTGCTAAAAAAAAGTAACCAAGTAATGGGTACAAATTTAAGTACAAACTAGGGTTTTCGAAGTATGAGTGATAGCAATTTTATCAATGAAGTCAACGCTAGACGCACGTTTGCTATCATTTCCCACCCGGATGCAGGCAAGACCACCATCACTGAAAAACTGTTGCTGCTCGGGCAACTAATTCAGGTGGCAGGTACGGTTAAAGGTAAAAAATCCGACCGCCATGCCACCTCCGACTGGATGAGCATGGAGCAGGAGCGGGGGATCTCGGTGACGTCCTCGGTGATGCAGTTTCCCTATAAGGATCGAGTCGTCAATCTACTGGATACTCCGGGGCACGAAGACTTCTCGGAAGATACCTATCGCACGCTTACCGCCGTTGACTCTGCCTTGATGGTGGTGGATGGTGCAAAGGGTGTGGAGGCGCGCACTATTAAATTGATGGACGTTTGCCGACTCCGTGATACGCCTATCCTCAGCTTTGTGAACAAAATGGATCGTGATATTCGCGATCCTATTGATCTGTTAGATGAGATCGAGGCAGTGTTGTCCATCCAGGCTGCGCCGATTAACTGGCCGCTTGGGATGGGCAAAGAATTTAAAGGTGTTTATAACCTCTATACCGATATCATCCATGTATTCCGCCAGGGCCAAAGCAATGTCATCGCCGATGATATCCAGATTCAAGGCTTGGAAAGCGATGAGGCTAAAGCGTTGCTGGGTGTTTACCATGAAGATTTTGCTGCAGAGATTGAGCTAGTACGTGGCGCCAGTCACGCATTTAATCTCGAAGCGTATCTGGCCGGAACCTTAACGCCAGTGTTTTTCGGTACGGCTTTATCAAACTTTGGTGTGCGGGAAATGTTAGACGGTTTTGTTGAGTGGGCGCCAACGCCATTGCCAAGGCAAGCCGGCACGCGTGAAGTGGATGCCAACGAAGAAAAGTTCAGCGGTTTTGTGTTTAAGATTCAAGCCAATATGGATCCCAAGCACCGTGACCGTATTGCTTTTATGCGTATCTGCTCAGGTACGTATAGCAAAGGTATGAAAATGAAGCATGTACGAATCGCCAAGGATGTAAAAATTGCTGATGCTGTGACCTTCAAGGCCGGAGAGCGTGAGGCGGTAGAAGAAGCGATTTCAGGTGATATTATCGGCTTGCATAATCACGGCACTATTCAGATTGGTGATACGTTTACTGAAGGAGAGGAATTAAAATATACCGGCATTCCTCACTTTGCGCCTGAAATGTTTCGGTTGATTCGGTTAAAAGATCCGTTAAAAGCCAAGGCGCTGAAAAAAGGTTTGCAGCAGTTGTCGGAAGAGGGATCCACCCAAGTGTTTATGCCGCTGGGCAATGCTAATTTAATTGTTGGCGCCGTTGGCCAGCTGCAATACGAAGTGGTGGCTTATCGTTTAAAGGATGAATATAAAGTTGAGGCCATGTACGAGCCGGTGAGTGTGCATACGGCCCGCTGGATAGCGTGCGATGATCCGAAAAAATTGGCAGAATTTAAAAACAAAGCGGCGGAGAATTTGGCGCTGGATAGCGGCGGCCATTTAACCTATTTGGCGCCAACCAGAGTGAATCTACAATTAATGCAAGAGCGATGGCCGGATATAACGTTTAGGGCGACTAGGGAGCATTAAGCTAGATTTAACTGATTTTTCTAGGATTATGTGTATCAGTTCATCCAGGCTTGATCTTGTAGCTTATGAAATAAGTTTAAATCTAGTCTGATAGGTGGGGCTGCATTTTCCTCGTAGAGAGCATTGGTTTGTTAAATTGTATGGGGTCGAAATGTGCCAGTGTCAGCTATTCGACTGTTACTTCCAATAAAGAATAGATTCAATCACAATCAGTTCTTTTTATCACCCCCTTTTGAAGGTCATTGCACCAGATCTCCACCTATGACACCAAAACCATCTATACAGGGGATGCCAAAGGTTGGCGACCCTGACTGGGCAGACTCTTTATAACGAGTGGCGTCAAACTCTATCAGGCCCAGTGAATTGGGAAAACTAGCCAGAATTAGTTGTCCAATCACAATTGACTCTGCATTGCTATACATAGCCGTTAGCAACCCACAATTGTTGAATTGTGTACTCACCAGGCTGCCTGAGGGGTAGCCATCTTGCTCACTTATACCCACTGAAAATGACGCACCGAATTGAGTGGATCCGGCAATGCGGATCACAAAATCCGAGGCAACAAGAGCAGGCTCACCGGAGGCAATAGAACCCGCTGCACCGTTGGTGGGAACCCAATTGTCAACCGTCAAGGTTGCGGGATTGGTGGGGCTTACCAAGATGCCACTGCTAGTAAACGACAATTGATAAAATGTGCTGGTAACTGGGCCAGCGATTACTGCGCCATTGGTCACCACATTAACACCATCAATAAAAGCATGCATATTCCAGGTATTAGCCGTAAAAGTTTTTACAAAATAAAGGTTCAAGGTATGGGATTCACCCCGGCTATCGTAGACCGTCAATGATATCGACTCGTTATAGCTCAATGGGTTAAGAGCATCAAACACTACAATTGTAGGTATAGCAGCAGCGGAATTTAGATTAAACGTCAGATCAATCGAGCCAGTCTGTTGTGGCGGTAAAGTACCCGAATTTATGAAGAGATTACCAATAGATGAAGTAATATTGCCCAGGAAATCGATAGGATAACCCTGTAAAGAATGTCCCTCTAAATCAATTAATAATCCAATACTATCAGTGGTGAATTCATTGTTATTCGTGTATAGGTATTCACCATCATTATCGACTGCGAAGTAACCACTGCCATCTACAAGCAAATTAAACGTATTATCAAGCTCGACGCTAAGTTCTCCAATGGCGACCATCCCTAAGCTCCCTGAATTTGGAGGACCAACATTGGATAGACCCGATCCAAAAGATTCAGCGAACAGTCCACCGCCAAGATCTGTTAGAAAAAATGGAGCAGAAAATGAAGCCAATATAATTTGACCCAAGATAACTGTCTCACTCGCTACTTCGCCTGTAATAACGCCCAGCTGATCAATTCTTATGGTGGTAGGTTCAGCCTCCCCAATTGAAACGGCCGTTGGTGTACCACCGGTAATATTGCCATTAGCGTCTGCCAGTTGACCTTGCAGGTGAGCTCCTTGAGCAGTACTTATAAATTCACCATCCTCCAACTGAAACGTTGCGGTTCTAGCATAAACCGGTGCGCCATTTCCAGACAAGATAAAATAGCCCTTACCATCAACGGATAGCTGCAAAGTCCCACATAACAAGAATTGACCTTCGGTATCACCTGGGCGAGCGCAGGGCTGATCGTTAGTAGTATTGTCTGGAAAGGCATCAGCATTATCGCCATTGCCATTGCCACTGCATGCTGTAATGGTGAAAAAAATAGATAGACAGACTAGCGTTTTCTTCAGCATGAGGGCGTATTCCTTGTATCTTTATTTCGGTTTGTTTTTTTACACAGCTCAAGAATACCAACCATTCCCACTTTTATAAATATTAGCGGTTGTAAATAGCGGTTGTAAATAGTTCCGCCTCTTTCGATGATATTTTGTTTATGTGTAATTAAATCTGACTGACAGGAATGGCGCTTACTTAAGGCAGCGCTGTTAACGGCTTGCGATGGTAGTATCCCGCCTCCACCCTCGGTAGTCTAACCCCTCACTCGGTTGGAACCCCACGCCCTGGTGAGGGGTTAGACTACCGAGGGTGGCTAGACTGTGCAGTATCCAAGTACCACCGGAATAGCTGTTCGCAATGCAAGGCCCGCTAAAGGGCGTGGGGTTCCAACCGATAGTGGGCCTTGCATTGCGAACAGCGGGTTCAAAGCTCCTCGGTTATAGCCTTAAGTAAGTACCATTCCTGACTGACAGTAATGAGTCAATAGCGTCTTTAGGAACCCAAATTAACCAAAAATATTAATGTCTCCTATCATCGTGCGAGTAGCAGTGGTTTAGACGTTAGTTTGCTGCCAGATGTTATCGCACCTTCTATTAAAACCTGTCAGGTGGAGTCTGAACCGATACAGATTATGCATCTAGATACTTCCTCATCGGCTCCCAATACTTGTTATGCCAACCTTGCTCAAGATCAGCTTTATACGTCTCTGGAAATCCCTTATGGTCAAAGACCAATTTGGTTTCTGATGCACTCATTTCTTCAAGCTCAAATTTGACGATTGAATAAATTCCTGGCTCCCAGTTGCCTACTCGCCAAGCTTGTACGAGCCTTTTATACAAGACAATTTCTATGGATATACCTGAGATCATTCCATCAAAGCATAAAAATTTTCCTCCGGCTTCCGGGTTTATCTCCGCTGTAGCGCCTGTTAACTCACCGAACTGCTGCGCATTTGTAAGCGCTTCGAAAACGCGTTGTGCACTACATTGGTAGGTTATTTCCTGATGTATTGACATGTTAAGCATCCTCTTTTATTCAATGAATGGGTTAGTAGTTTTTTTACTTCTACGCTCGCTCCACTCGATGATTTGTAGCCACTGGAGTCGTTTACTTTGGTGATTATCCCGGAGCCGTCTGCTTGCTCGCCACACTTATATATCCCATCAACCCAGTCTTCATATGTTCAATGACATGGCAATGATACATCCAGC
>JAZFYA010000345.1:0-6476 GCA_036443315.1 Pseudomonadales bacterium | reverse complement strand
CCGTTGTCGTCATTCAAGTGTCCTCATTCAAGTTAATGGGATGGCACCAGAGGCTGTTATCTAAACTAACATTCTGGGCGTTGCATTCTGGGGTGTTGAAAGGGTGCCAAGTATATAAGTTCATTGGTAAAAGTGCCAACAACAGCCTGGAACCTTGTAAGCAAAAATTAGCCATTCCTGCAGTGTGGTTTGTTGCCCTAATAGCCCGCAGAGCAGTCTGTCTATAGAGATAGTAGCCCCAAACTTGGCTGTTTGTGGCAATGGCGATGTAATAAAAAAGTTATTGACCTTGCGTGGGATAGGCGTCAACATAGCCGCGTTTTTTCGGGGCTGTTGCTGTTATATCAGAGGTTTTATGGTGTGATATTAGTAGCGATATAGCCAAATTCCACTGTATTTAAAACGGGGAATCTTATGAAGGTTCTTGTTGCTGTCAAGCGTGTTGCTGATGCCAATGTGAAAGTTCGCGCCAAGTCAGATGGTACTGGTGTTGACTTGAATAACGTCAAAATGGCGATTAATCCATTCTGTGAAATAGCCGTTGAAGAAGCTGTCCGTCTGAAAGAAGCAGGCACTGCCACAGAGATTATTGCGGTCTCCATAGGTGATAAATCCTGTCAGGAGCAAATTCGTACAGCCCTGGCGCTAGGTGCTGATCGCGGTATTCAGGTTGAATCTGATATTGAATTGCAACCTCTGGCGATTGCCAAGCTGTTAAAAGCGATTGTTGAGAAAGAACAGCCTGAACTCATTATTCTCGGTAAACAATCCATTGACGGTGATAACAACCAGACGGGTCAAATGTTGGCTGCGCTGGCTGGTCTGCCGCAGGGAACTTTCGCTTCTGAGCTGGCGATTGCTGATGGCAAAATCAATGTCACCCGCGAAGTCGATGGTGGTTTACAAACAGTCGCGCTTAATTTACCTGCGATTGTTACCACTGATCTTCGTTTGAACGAACCACGCTATGCTTCATTGCCGAATATTATGAAGGCGAAGAAGAAGCCATTGGATGTGGTGACACCTGAAGATTTGGGTGTTGATGTTGCACCTCGGTTGACCACGGTTAACGTTGAGCCGCCAGCAGAACGGCCGGCCGGTATCAAAGTGGAATCAGTCGAAGAGTTGGTTGATAAACTGAAAAATGAGGTGAAGGTGATCTGATGAGTATTTTAATTCTAGCTGAACACGATAATGCCTCCATTAAAGCTGCTACATTAAATGTTGTAGCGGCCGCTAACGCAATGGGTGGTGACATTGCTATCCTCGTAGCGGGTTCTAATTGCAGTGCTGCCGGTGAAGCAGCCGCGAAAATTGCCGGTGTTAGCAAGGTATTGGTCGCTGATAATGTGGCCTACGCCAATCAACTGGCTGAAAACGTTAGCCTGTTGCTTGCTGATTTGGGTAAAGACTACGGTTATGTGTTGGCTCCAGCGACAACAACGGGCAAAAATATTCTACCTCGTGTCGCGGCATTGTTAGATGTTGCGCAAATTTCCGACGTTATTGCGGTTGATAGTGCTGATACATTCAAGCGTCCCATCTATGCTGGCAATGCCATTGCAACAGTGCAGTCATCCGATGCTATCAAGGTGATCACTGTGCGTGGTACTGCCTTTGATCCGGTTGCTGCTGAAGGGGGTTCTGCTGTCATTGAGGCTGTTGATAATGTTCAGGATGCAGGCATTTCAAGCTTTGTTGGTGAAGAGGTGGCGATAAATGATCGCCCTGAACTGACCTCTGCCAAGGTCATTATCTCTGGTGGTCGCGGCATGCAGAACGGCGAAAATTTTGCCATGCTTGAATCCATTGCTGACAAGCTGGGCGCTGCGGTTGGCGCTTCCCGTGCAGCAGTCGATGCCGGATTCGTACCTAATGACATGCAGGTCGGTCAAACCGGAAAAATCGTTGCACCTGATCTGTATATTGCTGTGGGTATCTCTGGTGCGATTCAGCATCTGGCGGGTATGAAAGACAGTAAAGTCATTGTTGCCATCAACAAAGATGAAGATGCTCCTATCTTTCAGATTGCAGACTATGGTTTGGTTGCTGATTTGTTTAATGCAGTGCCTGAGTTAGATTCTGCACTGTAAGTATTAAAAGCTGCTCAGGTAGCAGGCAATAAAAAACCCGGGTTTTACCGGGTTTTTTATTGCCTGCTAAAATGTAGCGCGCTACTGAAACTCTAGCAGCCCATGGTTTTAGCAACCTACGTTCTAATCGCGTCTTAACTTATCGGATACTGCAATCGGCGTCATACAATTAAATATCACGATGTAGGACGAGATAACAAAAGTAATAATCGCTGTTGCCTGAATGAGGTGGGAAGCTTCTTGGCCGATTAGCGATGCGCTGGTGGCAATATAGGCGATTAATAATGAAAACTCACTGATTTGGCCAAGCCTAAAACCAATATCCCAGGCCAGGGGTTTTTGTTCGCTCACATTACGCAGCAATCCATAATAGACTATTGGTTTTAAGCTCAGCATTAAGAACGCTAATATCAAGGCGGGTAATACAATATCGCTCAACAAACTTAAATCAAAACGAGCGCCTAATGAAAAGAAAAACAATACCAGAAAAAAATCACGCAAGGGTTTTAGATTAACTGCTATATATTGTGAAATTGGACTGGTAGCCAATGAAATACCGGCGATAAAGGCGCCAATTTCAGCCGATAAACCGACCCCATGAGCCACCTCGGCCATACCGAGGCACCACCCTAATGCCAGAAGAAAAATATATTCGTGGAAACGATCAAATTTCTGAATCAGTTTAAGTAAAATATATTTAACTGCAAGCACTGCAAAGCCAATAAAGAGTGGTAGGGCGACAATGGTTTTCGCCAAGATCATCAAATTAAATTCACCGAGCTTGCCGCTGAGTAAGATCAGAATAACAAAGATAGCGATCACATCCTGAATCAATAGCAGGCCGATCATCATCTCACCCATATAGCGGTGGTGGAGTACGGTAGTCGGCAGTAATTTAATCCCGATAATCGTACTCGAAAACATCATCGCAGCACCGATAATCATCGACTCGATCTGGGTAAAATCAAAACACAAGGCGATACCATAGCCTGTGCTGGCAAACAATATGGAGCTGATCAGTGCAACCCAGGAGGCTTTTTTAAGTGTGGACAACAGCGCCTGGGGTTGCATATCAAGCCCCAATAAAAACAGCAGAAAGATAATGCCGAAATGGGCTATATCTGACAGTAGCTTTAAGTCGGTCACATAGCCCATGCCATAAGGGCCAATCAGTGCACCCAGGACGATATAGGCAATAATCATCGGTTGGCGGGTGTAGAGGGCTATAGTAGCCAGTACGGCGGCACCGGAAAAGATCAGGCAAAAAGCAAGGGTGATGCTATTGGAATCCATAGAATCTGTTGAAATTGTTTAATTGAGTGGGATCATTATTGCGTTAAACGAATAACAAGGCCACTGAATAGTGGCCTTAAGTTTTTTATTTTAACGCCGTTTGAATAATGGTTCAGGTTGATCAGTTGCTGCCTGATAACATTCTGAAAAATCCTTAAAACTGTCTAGTGCTTGCTCCAGATCAACTTCGTTCAGTGCAAAGGCATTAAAGCCGCACCGTTGCAGATAAAACAACTGGTCACGGATAAAATTACCGATGGCACGAATTTCACCCTTAAAGTTGTGTAATTCCCGCAACTCGCGGCCATAAGAGAAGCCTCGGCCATCGGCGACGGCGGGGAAATTAATCGCAACCATCGCAAAATTATCCAGGTCGTCGGCAATTAACTGCGGCGATTCGTCACTATCTAGCCAAACTCCCACTTGTTCACGACCGCTCAGCTGGTCTTTTTGATCATTCCATACCGAAACAGGAACAATCACCGCACCTTCCGGTATGTCAGTGGCTGCGGTTTCCAGCAACTGCCATTGATCTTCAACAATGACGCCGTCTTTGATGATGTTATTTGGCATAGACTTTCTCCTTAAATGGATCAAGACCTATACGGCGATAGGTATCCAGGAAGGTTTCTTCGTCAGTACGCTGCGCAACATAGGTATCGAGAATTATCCCAATCACATTGGGAATGTCCACTTGCGAGAAAGAGGGCCCGAGGATTTTGCCTAAAGAGGTGTCTTTACCCTGACTGCCGCCCAGAGAAACCTGGTAGTACTCTTTGCCTTTTTTGTCGACGCCCAATATACCGATATGGCCAATGTGGTGATGACCACAGGCATTCATACAGCCGGAGATATTGAGATCGATCTCACCGAGGTCATAGATATAATCCATATCATCAAACTTGCGTTGGATGGCTTCTGCAATCGGAATAGATTTGGCATTTGCGAGCGCACAAAAATCACCTCCTGGACAGCAAATCATATCGGTGAGGTAATTAATATTGGCTGTAGCAAAGCCTAACGTCTTGGCCTGTTCCCATACGGCGAATAAATCCTCTTTACGGACATGGGCCAAAATGAGGTTCTGCTGATGGCTGGTGCGGATTTCACTAAAAGAAAACTGCTCTGCCATATCGGCCACGGTGTCCATTTGCTCGTCACTAATGTCACCAGGAGCATAGCCGGTTGCCTTAAGGGACAGAGTCACTACGCTATAGCCAGGCGCCTGGTGGGCTTCTACATTGCGGTTAAGCCAGTTGCCAAAGGTTGGATTTTGTTCGGCCTGAGTGTGTAGTATTGCGTCGGCTTGGACGTCATCGATAATGGCATAATCCGGTGATCGAAAAAAGGCTTTAGCTCGCTCAAACTCGGCGTCAGTTAGCGTGGACGGCCCATCCTTTAAACTCTGCCACTCCTGCTCAACCTTTTCGCGGAAGGCATCAATACCGGTTGCGCGTACCAGGATCTTGATTCTGGCTTTATATTTGTTATCACGACGGCCCAGCTGGTTATAGACCCGCAGTATCGCGTCCAGATAGGTGATCAGGTGCTGCTTGGGTAGGAAATCGACGATTTCAGTACCAATCACTGGGGTACGGCCAAGGCCGCCACCCACCAATATTTTAAAGCCCGTTTCGCCATTGGCGTCATGCACCACTTCAATGCCGATATCGTGCGTATGAATGGCTGCTCGATCCGCTTCAGAGGCGCATACGGCAATCTTGAATTTACGCGGCAGGAAGGCAAATTCAGGATGAAAAGTTGACCATTCGCGGATAATTTCGCAGTAGGGGCGAGGGTCTTCCAGCTCGTCGGCGGCAGCGCCTGCAAACTGGTCAGTGGTGGTATTGCGGATACAATTACCACTTGTCTGGATGGCGTGCATCTGTACGAAGGCCAGCTCCTCAAGAATATCCGGGACTTCTTCTAGCTTGGGCCAGTTAAATTGCAGGTTTTGGCGAGTACTGACATGCGCATAGCCCTTATCATAAGTGCGGCTAATATGGGCCAGCTTGCGCATTTGGGTGCTGTTGAAAGTCCCGTAGGGAATAGCAATCCGTAGCATCGGCGCCAGGCGCTGTATATACAGGCCGTTTTGCAGTCGTAGGGGCAAAAATTGCTCGTCGGTGATAGCCCCGGCCAAATAGCGTTCTGTCTGGCCACGGAATTGCTTTACCCTTTCATCCACCAAACGCTGATCATATTTGTCGTATAGATACATTGTGCTTACTTATGGTTACTGGCTAATATATAGGGTGCTTTCTTGACCTATTCTACCTGGCTTGCTGACATAGGCCTACTCAACTTGCTGACATAGGTCTACTTAAAAAGTACCGTTGAAAAAGACGCGGAATGATACTAAAAAACGCGGCGAGGGGCGAGCGGGATGGGCTAAGTTTTTGATAAACCGACAAAATATACCCAAAGCGATTGAAATTTAGGTTTTACCCTCTGTGTCAGGATAGATGCCGTCCCTTTTTGTTTATGGCAAGTTGTTCATGGCAAGGTGTTTGAACGCAGGAAACTGTCAATATTTCAAGTTCAAACTGCCAAGTTCAAACAAACGCAGCCATGGGCAAAAAGGGGGTGTGACGTGCATGGATGCACTAATGCCGCAGGCGCATGGATGCGCAGGAGCGGCCTATAACACCTAAATTTCAACCGCTTTGGGTATACATAGAAGCCATGTGCTTACCCTCTCCAAAAAAACACATAGTACCCCAGGAAAGAAATTACCTTAACGCTTGTATTTGGAGAATTTTGGTGTTTTCTGTTTTTCAAGTAAATACCAAAATGTCCACAAGATACATTGGTTAAATGATTTACCATGATGTTTTACCCTTTCTATTTCACCGGTTCGCCTACCCCTCCGTCATCCCGCGGCTTGACCGCGGGATCCAGTGATCTCGGCATAGAAATCACGCCATTTCGGATTGTCCTTCTCGACTAATTCTACCTTCCATTGCCTTTTCCATTCTTTTAACCGTTTCTCCCGACGAATAGCTGATTCCGCTGAAAAATGTTTTTCATAGTAAACAAGGTCATGAACTTTATATTTTTGTGTAAAGCCTTTTGCATTTTCGTGTCCTT
>JAZFYA010000344.1:0-3902 GCA_036443315.1 Pseudomonadales bacterium | reverse complement strand
CCTTAGCAACTTGCATCTGATCGGTAATATCAATCGTGTCGGAGCCAAAGGCGGAGAAATCAATATTTTGTTGCTCAAGTAGTAACGCCAACTCCCGGCCTATTTGACTACTCGCACCAAAAATAAGTAACTTCACTGCATCCCTCTAAGGACTCCGCCAATCGCGTTGGTGTGCTAATGTAAAGAATAAACCACTCTAGCTAAGGGCCTGTAAAAAAATAACTTTACATTCTTGCTGCTGAACCATCCCGCCTTGCCGCGTTGCTGACGCTTGAAATATCGGCATATTACTGCGCGTCAGCGCCTTGCCAGTCGGGCGTCTCTACACCAAGAATGTAAAGTTATTTATTTACAGGCCCTAAGTATACGCAGTCAAGGAATGACAACAACTGAATGTTAACAATAGGGCGCTAGTGTAGTGTCTGAGAATACTGCCCAGGATTGATGAAATACTGCTGTAGTGTGGTCGCTAATTATTAACTAGCATCTCAGAAGGGAATATCATCATCAAAATTATCAACACTTGATGCTGCAGGCTGCCCCTGCGACTGAGCTGTTGCAGGCTGTTGCTGTGGTTGCTGTGGTTGCTGGTACCCCCCCTGATTATTCGAATTTCCCTGCTGCTGCCCCATATCTGCGGACTGATTGTCGTAGCTGCCACCCTGGGTATTGCTGCGGCTATCCAACATCTGCATTTCATTGGCAATTATCTCAGTGGCATAGCGCTTGACACCATCTTGCTCCCAAGAACGTGTTTGCAAACGCCCTTCGATGTATAGCTTGGCCCCTTTACGCACATACTCACCCACAATTTCAGCCAAACGGCTAAAGAACACCACTCGGTGCCATTCAGTTTTATCCACCTGTTGACCCGTGTTCTTATCTTTCCAGTTTTCGCTTGTGGCGAGGGTAATGTTTACAACGGCATTGCCGTTGGGCATATATTTCACTTCAGGGTCTGCCCCACAGTTACCAATCAATATGACTTTATTGACACCTCTTTCCACAATTGTTTCTCCCCTAAAGTGTTATTTTTGCAAAATCCGGCAGGATTTAATGTATAGGCTAGTTTACCACGCTTGGCAAGAATGAGAAGTTTTTAAACCAGCTTAAATAAATCTCTTAGCCTGGACAGAAATCTGAATTTGAGGCCCAAGAGTGGGCAGACATCTTGTGTATAGTACGGCGTGGCAGGTATTGGCTAGAACATACAGCACTCTATGCGCAGATTTAGGTAAAAAAAATCTATCTTTTACTTATTCCAAACTTTATGTCTCAGAACATTATATTATTGAAAATCAATTGGTTATGTTTTTCATCGCCAATTGATTACTGTATATATTTGCAGTAGTATGTCGATTTATAATTAATACCGAGTTATCCACATATTAATAACAGAGTTGTGCTTTGACATTGTTGCTAATATGCATAAAATTCGTTTTAAGTCGAAAAGCCATGTATGTCTTACTGAAGGTCTCATTAAACGAATAATCTAGAGATTAAGATTTCAAATGCCAGTGAATGACTTTCATATTCAGGTTGCAACTGCTCATCCAGGTGCAGAAAAAAAACCGTCACCTAAGGGCAGGACGTTACGTACAGACATTAGTACCGGCCAAGATCGTCTTGTTGCACATATTAAACTCTTAAGCATCGAAGATATTGCAAAAGAAGCTATTTGTGCGGTGTTAGCAAAAATAGTACACCTTCCTATTCTACAAGCCTACTACGTGAACATTGATTCCACTAATTTAGAAGATTGCAGTCCCGGTAACATTCACAACATTGCTTTTGGGCTTCAGGAGGATAATTTACCCGCTTTCCGGCTTGCAAGCCAACAATTGAATATTGAACTAATCAATTGGCCAGAGTCATTGCGATGCGCGGTATTTGATCAATGGATTGCCAATGGCGACAGATATCCGCACAATCTATTATTCGCTGGAAATAGGCATTTTTGGTTGATAGATCACGATGGCGCTTTTCCTAGCTACGTATCGCCTACTGCACCAGTGAAATCAGATATCTTAGCACTTTTAGCTACGAATAAATCAGAATTCGAATTATATGAACTCAGAAAAAAATCGATGAAGTATGTTGAACAGTATCAATCTATTGATTGGAATGAGATCTATGAGCTACTTTTGCCTACGCAGCTCCCAGGTGGATCTAAGTATTTTAAAAAATATATTCAATTTCTCAAGATCCGGACCGACGACATGCAAGGCATTCTTACACAAGCTCTTGGGATTAGACAAAAAGAATTAGAGCTTGCTAACCCGAACCAGATAACGAAAGAAACCCAAAAATGACGCTATCTTACCCAAAATTGCCTAACTATGAATTCACTTGGAGAAGCATCCAGGTTGAGCCTATTCCTTTGTCTGGTGAAAGAATCACATTAGGAGCTTTAGTCAAAGGCAGTGACCAAGCACTTATCGCTGCGAAATTGATTCATGCTCCAAAATTGAAGAATATATATAGTCAGGAATTTGGCGCTAGAATTGCGGATGCACTTACAGTATGCATAAGGGCAGCCGAAGAGTTCTATAATAACAAACCACTATCAAGTCACTGGGCTCCTCCGTTGGAAGGCTTCTTTATAAGCAAAGTTTTTTCCTCTGTAGCTGAAAATATTGAGGAAGGATTACTGAGAGCCGCTATGCATTGCTCATCATTCAGTGTCTCCTTAGAAGCAGAAAAACTACTCTCAGTGGGTAAATCCGATATATCGGCCCCAGAATCTTGGAGGAAAAAAATTCTTGAAGCTGTAACAATTGAGCGTGCGAATTATGCACATTACTTTGATTGTAAAGTATCTATAAGAGGGTCCGGTGTGCCACTTAAGTTTGGATTTTTGTCCGATAACTATGCCGCGCAATTTGATGCTATTTCAGAAGTTAAGAGTATTCAACAGAGTCTCGTAAGAGCCCAAAGCAAATTATGGCAACTAGACCGATTGAGAGACGAGGGCACATTATTTAGACCCGATGTTTGCGAACTACTTCTGAGAATACCAAGCTCTGATACTGCCGAAGAAAAATCAGCTATCAATGAATACATAGAAGAACTACTTTATGAAGCATCGAGAAGAGGGTTAGGCATTTATACTAGTACTTCACCCGTTGATGCTGCAGTACACTTAATAAAAAATGTAGCCTAACTTAACCTGCGGAATAACACCATCTCAACGCTGCTGTTAAACACGATCCACTATCCCCCTCAATGCTCACCGTAACAGAAATGCAAATCGAAAACACAATAAGGCATATCACCCTAGCCAAAACGTCGTATAATGGTTGATTTTGCTGCCCGCACTGGTAAAAGAGTGGTGGAAGTATGATGGTCGGGAACAATGGATAAAATTATAGTTCGAGGCGCGCGCACCCATAACCTTAAAAACATTAACCTCACCATTCCCCGCGACAAACTCGTCGTCATCACTGGCTTGTCCGGCTCTGGAAAATCATCCCTGGCCTTTGACACGCTGTATGCCGAGGGCCAAAGACGTTATGTGGAATCCCTCTCCACTTATGCCAGACAATTCCTTTCCATGATGGAAAAACCTGATGTAGATCATATCGAAGGTCTGTCCCCTGCCATTTCTATAGAACAGAAATCCACCTCCCACAATCCCCGTTCTACCGTTGGCACTATTACCGAGATATACGATTACCTGCGCCTACTCTTTGCCCGTGTGGGTCACCCTTATTGCCCGCAGCACCATAACAAACTAGAAGCACAAACTGTCAGCCAAATGGTGGATCAGGTACTAGCCCTACCGGAAGGGTGCAAGGTTATGTTGTTGGCGCCGATAATAAAGGACCGCAAAGGTGAACACGTACACGTCTTCAATGATCTGAAAATCAACGGCTATATCCGCGCAAGAGTTGACGGCATTA
>JAZFYA010000343.1:0-3191 GCA_036443315.1 Pseudomonadales bacterium | reverse complement strand
CCTATCCGATGAACAGGGATGATGATTTTTCCCGAACTCACACTTGCGTACCTGGCAGTTCTATCACTTTATCCGTCAATATAAAATTGCAGGAGTACTAGTTGCCTTTGCATAGATAATGTCTAAGGAGCGAGTTGCTCAATTGACCAATTGCCATCGGTTTGCAATTGGTAGTGGAAGCGGTCGTGTAAGCGGTTAGTGCGCCCCTGCCAGAATTCGATACTCTGTGGCACTATCCGATAGCCTCCCCAAAAATCGGGCAGGGGAATTTCTCCGGCTGCAAATTTATCTTTCATGGCTTTAAATTGCTGCAGCAACAACTGTCGTGATGAAATAGGGCGACTTTGTGCCGATGCCCACGCAGCTAACTGGTTTTGTTGCGGTCGAGTCAGGAAATATTTTATTGATTCGGCTTTGGAGACTTTTTCCGCCCGACCACAGACCTTTACCTGGCGCTCTAGAATGTGCCACGGGAAATGTACACTCACTCTAGAGTTAACAGCAATATCCTGCGCTTTAATACTTTGGTAATTGGTAAAAAATACAAATCCCTGCGCGTCGACCTGCTTGAGTAACACAATACGCTGACTGGGCTGGCCTTCGGCATCAACGGTTGCTAGCGTCATTGCCGTTGGATCATTGATCTGCGCATCGATAGCCTGTTGTAGCCAGTGTTCGAATTGCACTATGGGGTTAGGGTCCAAGCCCTCACGTCTTAATCCCCCTTGCAAATAATCCCGCCGAAGTTGTTCTAAATCCATAATGGTTTTCCAGATTAATAGATGTTCCCTCTATCGAAAATACTAATAGAGAGTGAGATTGTACTCGTTTAGCCCTTAAGTGAGAAATGCGAGCTAGACTCTGTATCCCCAATGGGGACATAATAACGCACATTGCCGTTGTGCTCATGGTCTGTATGGGAATTTCAATCGTGAAAAAATTAAAAAATGAACTGGAGCTAGTCAAGGAGGCTATGCGGGTTGGCGCTATTTATGCTCAAAAGCGTGGTGTTGCCAAGTTTGAAGGCACTGATTCCTCACACGATAAAATGACCTATCTCTATCGCCTGCTGGTGCACGATAAATTAATTCAGCCCCTCGCCAAAGGTGAAGAAAAAGAACCGGCAATAAAGCATAAACTGGCTTTGTGGATATCAAGGCAGTTGCCGAAAGATCATAAGTTAATGCAGTAATCAGCGAATTAAGAACGGGACATTAAGCTATGAGCACAATCAGGCTGGACTAGCCCCTTTTTCCCATCTTGCGAAACCGAAAAATAATCAAAAAAATCTGCGCTAGCATTGCTGTGAAAAATCCCAGTCCGCCGATGAACATGCCAAGTAAGGCGTAGCTTTCCTGTTGCAGAGAAGGTTCCATTAGTTTATCGGCCGATTGAATAAATCCCACACCAATAAAAAAAAATAGAGCCCCCAGTGCATATAGCCTGAGGATTTTACGTTGGTCATCGATAAGTTTTTTTATCTTCTCTAGCATGGCTTTAGTTTCGAAAATGGAGACAGATTTATTTTTTCGGTCTACCCGGCTTACGGTGCTCGATTCTAACCCCTAATTTGCTAATCTTGCTCGTTGGCATATCGACCTCCTTCTGTCTGATTAAATAAATCTGTCCCCGTTATTCAATCGCTTTGGGTATATTAAGTCAGCAGGTTGTTCAGAATACCTTCGTACATTTTAGATAAGGTATCCAAGTCTGCGGCGGTAACGCACTCATCAACTTTATGTATAGTGGCATTGACTGGCCCCAGTTCTACTAACTGACTGCCTGTAGGTGCGATAAAACGACCATCGGAGGTGCCCCCTGCAGTCGAGAGCTCGGTTTCAATTCCGGCGGTATCGCGAATCGCGGTAACGGTTGCATCAATCAGCTCGCCTTTAGACGTCAAAAAAGGTTGGCCGCTTAAGTGCCATTCCAGTCTATAGTCCAGACCGTGTTTGTCGAGTATGACTTCTGTACGTTGGCGTAATGCTTGATCGCTAAGCTCGGTAGAAAAACGGAAATTAAACACCACCTCTAATTCACCGGGAATGACATTGGTTGCGCCGGTACCGCCATTGATATTGGAAATTTGGAATGAGGTGGCTGGGAAGAACGGGTTGCCGTTGTCCCATTGCTCCGCCATTAACTCAGCCAGGGCAGGTACTGCTGTGTGAATCGGGTTGGAGGCTAGATGTGGATAGGCCACATGGCCTTGCAGGCCTGTTACCGTTAATACTGCGCCTAATGAACCGCGGCGGCCATGTTTAATGACATCGCCGACATTATTGGTTGAAGAGGGTTCACCCACCACGCACCAGCTTATTTTTTCATTCTGTTGCTCCAGCCAGTCCATCACTTTAACGGTGCCGTTAATAGCAATGCCTTCCTCGTCACTGGTAATTAAATAGGCGATACGCCCTCGATGATCGGGATGTTCGGCAATAAAGCGTTCACAGGCGGTAACCATCGCCGCCAGGCTGCCTTTCATATCCGCTGCTCCGCGACCATAAAGTGTGCCCTCAACCATCGTCGGCTCAAAAGGGTGGTATTGCCATTGTTCAACTGGGCCGGTGGGAACAATATCGGTATGACCTGCAAAACATAAAATTGCCCCTTCGTTACCGTGTACCGCCCAAAAATTATCGACATCGCCAAAGCGCAGCCGCTCAACCTTAAAGCCTATTGCTTCCAATCGTTGAATCATCAGATCCTGACAGCCCGCATCGTCTGGTGTGACAGATTGGCGAGCGATAAGATCAACGGTGAGCTGAAGCGTGGATGATAGGGTGGTCATAGATTGCCTGATAGCGTGCTTTTTCTAGGATAATGGACGCATTTTAGCAGTTACGCGAGGAGAAGGCAGATCGTTTTCTTTGAATTCAGCTAGGATTGAGGAAAACCAGGATGCTATTTTAGCCACTAGGGGGCTGTTTATAGCAATTATTAGTAATGCTGGTAAATTAGAGTTTTAGGAAGAGTATTAGATCAGGCAATTCAACACTATCACTCCGGGCCTGCAGGACAATTGACACGGTGGCCGGTCGCAAGCTTGTTGGTCTTTGCGGCTGCTGCGGAACTCGCTTCGCTCAGACAGTCCTCGCTAAAAACGCCGCAAACACCAACAAGCTTAAACGCGCCCTGATTGGCCACAGTGTCAATTGTCCTGCAGGCCCTAACATCGTGCCAATGTGGTG
>JAZFYA010000342.1:0-3752 GCA_036443315.1 Pseudomonadales bacterium | reverse complement strand
TGAGCAGTTTAAAGATGAGGTTGAGTTATTGCACGGCCGCCGGGTAACACCCAGGAAGGCGGGACGACCTAAAAAGAAGGGGTAGAATTGTTGATTAATGAAATGTTCATCTGACCCCAATTATTTTGACCCCAATTATTTTAAATGTTCATCTGACCCCAATTATTTTGACCCCAATTATTTCCCCAATTATTTACAGCGTAACTCCAAAGTATTTATCAAATCGATCTAACCTTTGGTTGTTTCTGCTGATCCCGTTAAACGCAACAGTAGTCTCCTGGAACAACTGTACCTTTCATTCCGGCGAGCAACATGAAATAGAAAATACTGGCCATGGGGTTGATCAACGATCATGTTGAGAACTGGGTGATTAAAAGTAGCGTTGAGCGTGTGCGAGAGAATTTTAAGCGACTCCGACTAATAACACTGTCCTAATTTGTAACACAATTAGGTATAGTAGCTTAGGCTTGAAATGATATCTACGATCAATATGAGGCGATTCAATCGTACAGTCCGCTCTTAATTCCTTAACGAATACTACCGGGTAAAATTGCGGGCGAGTATATTAGTCGCTATGTGCCAGTAACGAACTTAGGTATGCGAGGTAGCACTGCGGCTCCTCTGTGCCCAAAGCAGCTATTGAGTGCTGGTGAACTCTACGAGCTGATAGCATTCTACAATTTCCCGAAAGCTGACATTAGGAATTATTCTTTACGCGGTGTTATCTGATAGACACTCACAAACAAGTATCAACCAATGGCTAACGAAATTACAAGATCAACGGGGCCAAAGCAAAGGAAGCGTTCATTTATCGACGGTTATGGTTTAACCAATATAAGCAATCATAGTACTGCAACGTATCATGGGCTCCTAACTGTCTACACCAAGTAATGTACAATTTTCGCCCTTTGATATAAGGTGTTGAAATATAATAGTAAAATATCTCTAGTATAAACACTTTGAATTTCAACATACAATTAAAGAGATGCCGCATGAACCGATTCAGCAAATTCCTGAATAGTAGCGCCCGCCAAAAATGCATGCCCCTTTTGCATACATGTGATGGATATGCATTCCGAGAAGTTGTTGAGCAAAAGAAGTTAAAAACTTCACCATGCAATGTTTATAAAGGAGAAAGCCTATTGTATTTCTTTTATGGACGACCTTCTTACCGCACTTCTCGGAACATCGGTCCTGTTTCTCATGAAGCCTTTATGCCAGTTGTCATATTGTTAAGTCCTGATGCTGTAAGAAGTCCCAAACGAATAGCGCCATTTGATACGGGGGCATTTGATTCAATGTTATTCGAAGCTCATATGCATCCGGAAATGGATCGTGACGATTTCCTCCTGGAACCACAAATGGATATGCCTAGCCGATTAGTATCTAAATTTTACGGCTCAAATGAACAATACTACAATGCTAACCCAATCCATTTAGATATTTCTCCTTTAGAGTTCGAAGCAAAAAGCTACTATTCATTAATCTCATCAAAAGTACGAACTTCATATGATGACAGGAAAGAGACTGTCGAGATTCAAACAGAAAAGGACATTGCCCTAAATCAATCAAACGTTCAGCTTATAGTACTACCCAATGTGTTTATGGATAATGACGAATTGAGGGACACAATAATCTCAGACTGGCAGTCGGATGTTCGAACATATCCAATTCATCATGGAGACCCAAACGAATATTTGGGTTTCTTATACAGAGAAGTTGAATCATATTTAGAATCAAAGGACTATATATAGAGCAGGGTAAGATAATGAAACTAATTGGGGCGATAAATCCCTTGAGACCAAAGCCTTGTTTTTCTATACCGCTGTTTGAGGAAAAAGGAACTTTATATACTCAAATGTTGCGACAGGGTAATACCATAAAGGGTTTTCAAGAATTTGAATGCGAAAACACTGTTTATACTCCGATTGAGAATGGTGACTCCTATGCTATCGACGATGACGCATTACAAGTTTTCGATGTTGGGGTCGGTAATTTCTTAATTGGTGACAAAAGAATACTCTCTAGTAAATTAACTAAATTATCCGACAATTTTTTTAAAACACCGTTTCTTTTGAAGGAAATTGGTGAATATCTGTCTGATGATACGATTCTAGGTAGAGCAAATGCTTTGATAGAAACCAAGGTAAAAAATACAGCGGACACTAAGAAACTAGAAAATACCAAAGCGGATGCAATTGGGATCGAAGAGACCATTGCGAGATTAACAACATCGCTAGAAGAGGGGGAAATCTCTGTTCTGGCCGGAGCTGGCATTTCATATCACTCGGGGTTGCCTGTTGTTGAACAACTGGTGCCTGCGATATTGCGAAAAATTGGAATGTCAGAAGATGAACAACGGTATTTAATGAATTCCAACATGCCGTTTGAACGGTTCATTGAAATTTTAAGAGGCGATAGCATAATCGACCCCATTTTTAACATATATGAAGAAGGGAAACCCAACACGACACACAGGCTTTTGGCAAAACTTATGGTGCAAAAACATATTAGGACGATTTGCACAACAAATTTTGACAGGCTAATTGAAGCTTCTTTACATGAAGAGGGCTGGCTGGAGGGTAAAAACTATGAAGTCATTTATCGAGAGGATGAATTCGAACAGCTTGACTTAAATGATAGTTTTCCACGCGTCATCAAGTTGCATGGTGGAGTTCAAGATAAAGAAAATATGGCCATCACACTTAGTCAAGTCTCACAAAAACAACTATCACAAGCAAGGCAAAGAGTGATAAAGCATCTTTTTTCGGATGGTCCGCACAAACAAGTACTGATGTTAGGGTACAGTTCGTCCGACATATTTGATATAACGCCACACATTCAGGATTTAAGTGCTAAAGGTAAATCGGTCACTTACATTGAGCATTCAGTTGATGTAGCGAAGTTAGAGCCTATTCAACGAAAAGAAAGAAATAATCCTTTTAAGCAATTTGAACAAGGTATTCGGCTTTATTATAACACTGACGCATTGGTGGAAAGCTTGTGGTCTAAGTTTGCTAAGGGTGAAGTGTATGAAATGCGTCAAATTACTACCGAATGGACAGAACGGGTTGAAGAATGGTATTTGAAGTCAAAGGATGGCGCTGAAGCCTTTGACTATGGGCTTTGTGCACATTTATTCTTTAGACTCGCCGATTTTAGTCGAGCCAGAAGGTTTTGGCTGGAAGCAAGTGAACTTTCCTTGAGCGTCGGTGATAAGAAACGGCACGGTACTTTTTTGGGAAATCTGGGACTGGTTTCCGATAGCATGGGCGACTACCAAAGTGCGCTGGATTATTACAATCGTGCTCTGTCCATCTCTCAAGAGCTCAAAGACCGGAAAAGTCAGATATTAAATATGGCCAATGTAGGTAACGTCCGTGCTAAGATCGGGGATTTTCAATATGCTATCGACCTCTTAAAACAAGCCTACCAGATTGCTCAAAAGATCAATGATATAAAAAAAACGGCTACGATATTGGCTAACCTGGGATCTGTGTATTTGCTATGGGCTCAGTTTGAGTCTGCAATTTCTTGTTTTGAAGACAGCTTAGTAATGGCTCAACAGATAGGAGATCTAGATATAGAAAAAGTATGTTTGGGTAACTTAGGGAATACGTACCGGAACTTGTCGAGATTCGCTACAGCAAAGAACTATCTCCAAGGAGCGTTAAAAATCGCTCGACAAATCGGAGATAGAGCTGAGGAAGGAATTTGGCTTGGAAATTTAGGCGTAGTTCATGGACAACTGT
>JAZFYA010000341.1:0-16072 GCA_036443315.1 Pseudomonadales bacterium | reverse complement strand
CTACTCCGGTGGTACCCGGATACTGCACAATCTAGCCACCCTCGGTAGTCTAACCCCTCACCAGGGCGTGGGGTTCCAACCGAGTGAGGGGTTAGACTACCGAGGGTGGCGGCGGGATACTACCGTCGCAAGCTATTAACAACACCGCCCTTAAGTAAGTGCCATTCGGGTGTGTCCCCAAATGGAGTAAAATGTGACGTATCTGATTATCTTTGCCGTGATAGCGTTACTGTTGGCGCCTGTTTTTTGGATGATGCCCAGCCCCAGACAGAAGCGCCAGATGCAACTGCGGCAGTATGCTATGAGCTTGGGGTTGGTGGTGAAAGTCTGTGATTTACCGCAGACTCACAGAGCTAAAGTGCGCAAGGAAGACCCCGAACAAGGGGTAAACTATAGCCTGCCATGGCGGCGGCCTGGCTCTAACTCAGGCGTTTTTCATTTCATCTGTGTGCGTGACGAACAGGAAATGCTCTCTTTGACAAAGGGCTCAGTAGTACTCTCCATCTTATCAATGGCTTTATCAGACTTACCTGAGACCGTTGTTGCTATTGAGTATACTAGCTCGGGTGTGGGTATCTATTGGCGCGAAACAGGAGCCTCAGATGGTGTTGACTTTCTGCGTCACCGTCTGGATACCCTTACCGGTGAGTTGTCAGTATTAAAAAATGCATGATCCTGGAAAAATCAATTGATACCCAAAGCACT
The DNA here is from genome assembly GCA_036443315.1 of Pseudomonadales bacterium. Taxonomy (GTDB): domain Bacteria; phylum Pseudomonadota; class Gammaproteobacteria; order Pseudomonadales; family Dasaniaceae; genus Oceanicoccus. The sequence continues at coordinate 15,367 of JAZFYA010000341.1, read as the reverse complement.
CGTTGTACTCACTGGGCAGGCCCATCATAGTGAGGGTGTTTAAGGTGCTGACAGTAGAGCTTTTTTGAAAATGCAGTAGGGCTCATCCTGCGCGCTCAGCATGGCCAGTGATACCCTAATGGTGAGATCAAATTTAGCCACCCTCGGTAGTCACTACCCTCACAAGGGCGTGGGGTTCCAACCGAATGAGGGTAGTGACTGCCGAGGGTGGCGGCGGGATACTACCGTCGCAAGCTGTGAACAGCGCTGCCCTTAAGTAAGCGCCATTCGGGCCGTAAGCCATTAATAGAGCTGCCTTTAACGTTATATTTGACCTTGAAAAGATTTATGCATGTCTCGCTTAATCAAGGTTTTTAGATCACACATTTTGATTGCTTAATAGGGGCCATTAACGGATTGGGTCCGCCTGTTTTTCTCATGAATATTGCTTCCATGGAGACAAAAATTATTAATTGCCACTTGACCAGGCGTGCCGCAGGTCTTATATATGTTGCCCTCATCCACATTCGGGGGATGTTTTTATTCTAAACGACAGTAAGGTATTAGGACAGTATGGGTAAATCATTGGTTATTGTAGAGTCTCCAGCTAAAGCTAAGACCATCAATAAATATCTGGGAAAAGGTTTTATTGTTAAATCAAGCATCGGTCATATCAGAGACTTGCCCACCGCAGGTAACAAGAAGGTAGATCCCAAGGAAAGAGCAAAGGCCGCCGCCTTAACGCGGAAAATGTCGCCGGAAAAAAAGGCAGAATATAAGAAGAAAAAAAGCCGTGCACAGCTGATCAAGCGCATGGGTATTGACCCTGAAAACAATTGGGATGCACGCTACGAAATTTTACCAGGTAAGGAAAAGGTTGTTGCTGAATTACAAAAATTGGCAGCTGATGCCGATGCTATCTATCTCGCGACTGACCTTGATAGGGAGGGGGAAGCTATCGCATGGCATCTACAAGAGGCGATCGGTGGCGATCCAGATCGTTATTGCCGGGTGGTATTTAATGAGATTACCAAGAAGGCGATAACTCAAGCCTTTGAAGCTCCGGCCCATTTGGACACCCATCGGGTTAATGCCCAGCAAGCTCGTCGTTTTCTTGATCGAGTTGTGGGTTATATGATTTCCCCTTTGTTATGGGCCAAGGTTGCCAGAGGTTTATCGGCAGGTAGGGTGCAGTCCGTGGCTACTCGCTTGGTGGTTGAACGGGAACAGGAAATTCGGGCTTTTGTACCTGATGAGTTCTGGCAGGTGTATGCCGATACAAAAGCTAGGGTTGGCAAGCTCAGGCTAGACGTTAAAAAGTGGGGGGATAACAATTTCCGCCCCAATAATGAAACTGAAACTAACCTTGCTCTGGAGTCACTAAAAGCACAGCAGTTTGTTGTCGCTAAGCGGGATGACAAGCCCACAAAATCTAAACCCTCAGCACCTTATATTACCTCGACACTTCAGCAGGCTGCCAGCACGCGCCTGAATTTCGGGGTAAAGAAAACCATGATGATGGCCCAGCGCTTGTATGAAGCGGGCTATATCACCTATATGCGTACTGATTCGGCCAACTTAAGTGCTGACGCGGTTGAGCTCTGTCGGGATTATATTGCGGATAACCATGGCAACAAGTATTTGCCTGAGAAGCCAAACAACTATTCGAGTAAAGAAGGTGCGCAGGAGGCTCACGAAGCGATACGTCCTTCCGATGTTAGCGTTAAGCCTACCCAGCTTAACGGTATGGAGAGGGATGCTGAGCGTCTGTACGAACTCATCTGGCGCCAGTTCGTCACTTGTCAAATGGTGCCCGCAGAATTTACCAGTACCAGTATTAGTGTTAAAGCGGGCGATTTCGAGTTGCGTGCTCGTGGTCGGGTGATGCGTTTTGACGGTTTTATGAAAGTGCAACCGCCTACCGCAAAGAAAGATGAGGATATACTCCTTCCCGACGTAAAAGTGGCTGACGAACTTACTTTAGAACAGTTGGACCCCAGTCAACACTTTACCAAACCAAGTCCCCGTTATTCTGAGGCCAGCCTGGTTAAGGAGCTGGAAAAACGCGGTATTGGTCGCCCGTCCACCTATGCATCGATAATTTCTACAATCCAGGATAGAGGCTATGTGCGGGTTGAAAATCGGCGTTTCTATGCGGAGAAAATGGGCGACGTAGTCACCGAGCGATTAGTGGAAAGTTTTAGTCATCTGCTGGATGTTAATTTCACGGCTAAAATGGAAGAACAGCTTGATGAGGTCGCCAACGGTAAGTTGGAATGGAAGGAACTACTTAACGATTTTTATAGTGATTTTCAGACCAAACTAGAAACTGCAGAAGCTGCAGAAGGTGGCATGCGAGCTAACGAGCCCACTAAAACTAATATCGAATGTCCCAAGTGTGGCCGCTATATGCAGGTTCGAACGGCAAGTACTGGGGTTTTTCTTGGCTGTTCTGGTTATGCCTTGCCCCCTAAAGAACGCTGTAAAAGCACCATTAACCTGATTCGCGGTGACGAAGCTGTCAATGTTGATGAAGATGATGAGGGTGAATCTCGGTTACTGCGTAAAAAACATCGCTGTAAAACCTGTAATACGGCGATGGATAGTTATCTGATTGATGAAGAGCGCAAACTGCATGTCTGTGGTAACAATCCTGATTGCGCCGGGTTTGAGGTTGAAAAAGGCAGCTTCAAAATCAAAGGCTACGAAGGGCCGGTGCTGGACTGTGATAAATGTGGCGCCGAAATGCAGCTGAAATCAGGACGTTTTGGCAAGTATTTTGGCTGTACTAGTGAAGACTGTAAAAATACCCGCAAGTTATTGAGAAGTGGTGAAGCGGCACCACCGAAAATGGACCCGGTTCCAATGCCCGAATTAGCCTGTGTGAAAGTGGATGATCATTATGTGTTGCGAGATGGCGCTTCAGGTATGTTTCTGGCAGCCAGTAATTTCCCGAAAAACCGGGAAACAAGAGCCCCTCTGGTGGCGGAAATTTTGCCCCATAAAAAACACATCGATGTTAAGTATACCCATCTCTTCAAGGCGCCAACCGAAGACCCCGATGGTAATAAGACAGTGATCCGCTTTAGTCGTAAAACCAAAGAGCAGTATGTACAGACTGAAATTGATGGCAAGCCTACCGGCTGGAAAGCATTTTATAAACAAGGCAAGTGGGTTACTCAGGAAGGAAAAAAGAAAAAGTCCAAGTAATATGTGAGTCATTTGGGCTTCTTCAGGAGTAAATTTTCATGGCTAATGCACAGCGCCCTATCGTTATCCAGCGCTTGTATTTTTGCCGACTACACCTTGAGTGGTGGTCGGCAGAATTGGCTAGGCAGGAAACTCCAAAGGCTATTATTGAACAATCTTTGGGTGAATCAACCCTGTTTCATCTGGTAATGGCATACCGGGCTTATCTACAGGAAATAGCCACTGCCTATACCGTTCCTGCGATAGACTATGTTAACGCTGGTGATTTAATTGCCACCTTATCGGCACAGGGTTATGACTCTGCCGAAGCAAGGGAACTTGCGGCTTTAGAAGTTGGGATGGGTTGGCTTGCAGGGCTATTAACCCAATATAGTGCTTTGGGTCCATTGAGAGGGCCCACAGCAGTGTCTTCACTGCAGGTTATTTCCGCAAGCCAAGTTAATAATACAGACCCCATTGGCTTGGAAGATTGTCGTGATTACTTCCAAGCTTTAAGTGAAATAATCGATAATCAGCGCACCCGCTTGGAAGAATGGTGATGTAACTAGGAGGCTGGCCGAGAATAGTGACCTAGCTACTAAATCTATTACTTCACTACAACGAATGCTGCTGCTAGAATAGTTCCCAATATAATAAAGTTGTTCAGAAATCTATTGGCAACTAGTAGTGGCAAACATACCTAAAACCCAAGCATAATCAGGATTACACCGTGTCATCATTCTTTCTAGAAGTTGTGCAGCTCCCTGATGGGGATATTGTATTGCAGCGGGTCGGCGAAGAAGCAGAGCCCCTTGTTAGTATTCGTTTTTCCGAAGAGTCTTTTGCTTATATCGGCGATGCTGGTTTGGATATTGCGAAAATAATGATTCAATCCGGGATACAAGCGGTAGCCCATATCAATGAGGCTCAGGCTAGAGATAAATCAGCACAGGACGTTGCAATGACGTTAGAAGATTTGGCTGCGGATAATGGGGAGCATGGGGAGCATGGAGATCTGGTTCTCCACTAAATGTTAACCAGGAAATAAAATCTCTAGGAGCCGAATGGCGCTTACTTAAGGGCAGTGCTGTTAACAGCTTGCGACCGTAGTATCCCGCCGCCACCCTCGGTAGTCTAAGCCCTCACTCGGTTGGAACCCCACGCCCTGGTGAGGGCTTAGACTACCGAGGGTGGCTAGACTGTGCAGTATCCGAGTCGGTAGCACTGAAGTAGCTGTTCGCAATGCAAGGCCCGCTAAAGGGCGTGGGGTTCCAACCGATAGTGGGCCTTGCATTGCGAACAGCGGGTTCAAAGCTCCTCGGTTATAGCCTTAAGTAAATACCATTCCTATAGGAGTAGGAGCCCATTTGCTTAAAAGGGTGTTGTGTAGTGTATTTAACAATGGCACGAGAATTTAATAACTGCTACAACGGCCAAAAAGTATAACCGGTTCGTTTCAAGTGGTTTGTCGATTAGTTAATGAATTCGCGTTAAACCTCAGCGTCTCAGCACGCCAACACTTAGCCCCTCAATGGCGAAGTCCTGACACCGTAAATCTACTTCGATGGGTTGAAAATCCTGATTTTCCGGCAGTAGTAAAATCTGGTATTTACTACGTGTTGTTTTAAGCCTTTTAACGGTGACTTCATCATCAATCCGGGCGACGATTATTTCACCATTGTTTGCGGTATTGCATTGATGTACAGCCAGTAAATCATCCTCGAATATTCCTATATCAATCATACTGTCGCCACGTACACGGAGGAAGTAGTCGGCATGGGGACGGAAGAAAGAGGACGGCATTTCACAGTAATCTTCAATATGCTCCTGAGCTAATATAGGATTGCCTGCGGCAACCTGCCCAACAATGGGTATACCCTTATCCTCTGGGATTCTTATTCCTCGAGAAGTGCCAGCAATCATCTCGATCGCCCCCTTTCGAGCCAGAGCTTTGAGGTGTTCTTCAGCCGCATTGGCGGATTTAAAACCCAGCTTTTTGGCAATATCCGCCCGAGTAGGGGGGAAGCCGGTTTCTTCAATATGGAGTTTGATTATGGCTAGAACTTCAGATTGTCTTTGCGTCAGCTTGGTCATAACTTTAGTGTCCGCTGTAGTAGTGCCCGCTGTAGTGTGTGATCCATAACGTATGATCAGTGTTAATGGTTCATCTGTGTTTTTATACAGTGCCTGTTATTATATACAGTAAATCCTGCGCTGCAAATGTTTACAAGCACTTATTTCATTAATTATCCGGGCTATACTGAACAAATGTCTAGTTATTGAGGATTTCCTATGGATGAAAGAAAAATGTCAGAAGCTTGGCGGATGTTCAGGATTCAGTCAGAATTGGTTGATGGCATCGAAAAATTGGCCAAGCTGGGTCAAGCTGTATCCATTTACGGTAGTGCCCGCACCAAAGAAGGTAGTTTTTACTACCAGCAGGCACAGGAACTGGGGCGACTGTTGGCGAGTAATAATCTCGCGGTGATTAGCGGTGGTGGTCCCGGTATTATGGAGGCGGTAAATCGTGGCGCATACCCAGAAGCGGGGGCGTCTGTAGGCTTGAATATAAGCCTGGCAGATGACGAGCCGAATAACCTCTACCAGGATCTCAGCTTGTCATTCCGCTATTTTTTCGTTCGCAAATTTATGTTTGTTAAGTATGCTGTCGGATTTGTCATTTTCCCTGGCGGATTTGGAACATTAGACGAGTTGTTTGAGGCTCTAACCCTGGTGCAGACCGAAAAAGTAGGGGCGTTTCCCATTGTATTGGTGGGGGAGGAGTATTGGGGTGGTTTGTATGGCTGGATGCAGCAAACCATGCAATGGGAGGGATGCGTGGATAAAAAAGATTTAGAACTGTTGCAAATAGTGGGTAGCGCGGAGCAGGCCACTAAAATTATCCTCGATCACACCGCGTCTATTAAGGCTATCCCTGGTAGTCCTGTTGTGTAGCGGTTATTTAACCCTGGTGTTTCATCTGCTTATGGCTCGTCGAGTACACCATTGACAATGTCCGTTTCTATCATTACTAGCGGGTTATTCCAATTTTCGGGATAAATAGTTGCATCGGGGTCAAGGTAATCTTCTTTGCTGAGTTCGTAACCGTCGCGCCAATCTTCAGGTTCTGCAATTTCTTCCAGTAGAAGCTCGTTCCAGTTGTCGAAATCATATTCACTGACAGCACCATCTAGCAACTGAGTTTCTATTGTTTGTTCAAATTCGTCGACCGCAACTATTTCAAACATTGCACCTTGTTGTAATTCTTTATACCAGCTACCAACGTGGGGAATTGTTCGATTCATTAGACATCCTCTATGCACGAATTATTTATGAATTGCCTGTCTTCAAAATACCACGTAATACAGGACTGTCCAGAGCTAGCCTGCTAATTGGCAATATGTATTATGATTGATCAATAATTTCACATAAAATGAAAAGCTCTACGTTTCAATGGCTTATAATTTGTAATTCGAATCGCGATGTTTTATAAAGTGTTTTTTAGAGGGTTTAAGTATAAAAATCATCTCAACTGAGATAAATTTGTATAGATTATAGGGTTGGTGTCCCCGCCCCATAGAGTTTGTTTCGCTATCGAGTAAGAACTTATGAAGGAAAAAATGGCTAACGGTCAATTTTTTAACCTACAACTTGTGGATTACCCGTGGTTATTTGAAGTGTTCACACTGGTACTTTTAACACTTGTAGCCCGTTATATTGTTGGATTTCTGTTTCGCAAACTGGAAGCCCAACTGCAAAAAACCGCTAATTTGTGGGATGATGCCATGCTGGAAGCGGCGCGAAAACCTGCGAACTATCTTGTTTTGCTACTGGGATTTAGCCTTGTTCTGGAAATATTGATTAAACGGTCGGACGCAGTGGTATTTGCTACCCTTGCCCCTGCTAGCGAGTTATTGGTCATTGTGTTATTGGCCTGGTTTTTAATTCGGGTTATTCGACAGGTTGAATCACGATTACTATCCAATGACTATAACGATGAACCGATGGATGAAACCACGGTGTTGGCGTTGGGTAAACTAGTTCGGATTACGATTATTATCACCACGTCACTGGTGGTGATACAGAATATGGGATATAGCATCACAGGTGTATTGGCGTTTGGTGGGGTTGGTGGTATTGCGGTGGGTTTTGCCGCCAAGGATTTATTGTCGAATTTTTTTGGTGGGCTGATGATATACCTTGATCGTCCTTTTGCTGTTGGCGACTGGATTCGTTCACCCGACCAGGAAATAGAAGGCACCGTTGAAAATATTGGCTGGCGTCAGACCTGTATTCGAACCTTTGATAAACGTCCCTTGTATGTTCCCAATGCTACTTTTAGTCATATATCAGTAGAAAACCCTTCCAGAATGCTAAACCGCCGAATCTACGAAACCATAGGTATTCGCTACGATGATGCGGCCAAACTGAAAGACATTATCGCTGCTGTAAAAAGCTTGCTGGAGCAGCATGAAGATATAGACCAGAGCCAGATCATTATCGTTAACTTCAATGAGTTTGGACCTTCATCTCTGGATTTCTTTATTTATACGTTTACCAAAACGACCGATTGGTTGGAGTATCATCAGGTGAAGCAGCGAGTTCTGTTGCAGATCCTCGATATTATTCTAGGGCATGATGCTGATGTAGCTTACCCAACCACTACACTAAAGGTGCCCGATGACATTACGCTGGGTGCCAGCAACAAGTAATATGTTAGCCTGCAGGCAATTCATAGGTGTGTCTGCTTCGGAAGGCTGGGTATTGATCCCCTAACTATCGTATATCTCAATCTGATACCCATGGTGGATAGAGACCCATCCTATGATATGGAACAGTTGTAGCCTGGTTATTTCTGGAGTGCCATTTCTGAATTAGTGTTTTTGGATTATTCTTTCTGAACGGTTGTTGCAGGTTCACAGATTATGTTTCGCAGGCCCTTAGCAAATTGAAATTTCATCTTATTAGAGTGCTATCGTTATGAGCGAGTGCCGATCCTTAGTCGCAATTATAGGTGGTACGGGTCTGAATGATTTTCAGCAAGGCCGGGTTGCCGGTGAGCGACAGACTCCCTTTGGTGAAACGTCTGCTGATATTATTGTTTCCGCCGTTGCCGATCAACCGCTGGCCTTTCTTGCCCGCCATGGTCGCCCCCACAGCATCTCTCCCCATAAAATCAATTACCGAGCCAACCTTTGGGCTTTAAAGCAGTTAGGGGTAGAGCAGGTAATTGCCGTCAACGCTGTTGGTGGTATTCACACTGATTTGCCCGCAGGTTCTATCGTGATTCCGGATCAGCTGATCGATTATACCTATGGTCGAGAACATACATTCTTCGATGGTGGGAGAGCTTCGTTGGAGCATATTGATTTTACCTACCCATTCACTGAATCGCTAAGAGGTCAGCTTGTCAACGCTGCACACCATTCAGGTATTACTGTTGTTGATACAGCCGTTTATGGTGCGGTACAAGGCCCCCGCCTGGAAACTGTCGCTGAAGTTAATCGCCTGGAAAAAGACGGTTGTGACATTATCGGGATGACGGCCATGCCAGAGGCGGCGCTGGCTAGAGAGCTGTCGATGGATTATGCCAGTCTATGCCTTGTGGTTAATCCTGCTGCGGGCCGTAGTGAAATATTGATTACTATGACTGATATACACGCTGTGATTGATACCGGGATGATCAAGGTCAGGAAATTGCTTACTGCGATGATCCTAGAAAAAGCAGTTGATACCCAAAGCACTCGTTGTACTCGCGGAGCAGGCCCTAGATTTCGCTAACAATTACTATTTGACAATCCTATGACAGGTTGAAGGGTGTTTTAGGAGATATTGCCGGTCACTCGCACTCGTTTTGACCCCGTTGCGGTTTTTTCCTTTAATGCATCAGTGCGTTCTTTGACCTGTGCATCAATAATATTTTTCATTGCGATTATTAAGCCGGTAAAAATAAACGCCCCCGGAGGCAGTATTGCTAACAGAAATTGTTTATAGTCAGAAAAAATAACTACCTTCCAGTTTTTTGCCGCTTCACCAAACAATAAATCCATATTACTAAACAGTGCGCCAGTGCCAGCCAGCTCGCGCAGTGCGCCCAAAAAGATTAGGATAAGCGTAAAGCCCATTCCCATAATAAAGCCGTCATACATTGCCGGTAGCATCCGGTTTTTACTAGCAAAGGCATCAGCACGACCCAGGATTACACAATTAGTGGTGATGAGTGGTAAGAAAATGCCAAGGATTTGAAAGAGCTTATAGACATAGGCCTGCATTAACAATTCGATACACGTTACTGTGGCGGCAATTACCATCACAAATGCGGGCAAGCGAATGGCGTCAGACACAACGCCGCGAATCAGTGAAACACATAAGTTTGACAGGGTCAGCACCATCATTGTTGCCAAGCCCATGCCGATGGCATTAATTACCGAGCCGGTTACTGCTAATAAAGGGCACAGACCTAACAGCTGAACAATGGCGGGATTATTTTTCCACAGCCCGTTTATGGAAAGTTCTTTATAGCTCATATCAGCCATTGTTGCTGACCTCATGCGTTACATTCGGGTGGGTCGGTGTTGTTTTTAGCCTTTCATGTTGTAGAATTTCATCCTGGTTCTTATCATAATACTGAAGTGCTTGTAATACTGCTTTGGTCACCGCGCGGGGAGTAATTGTTGCGCCAGTAAATTGATCAAAAACTCCATCGTCCTTTTTGACTTTCCAAAGGTTGCTGGTGGGGTTGACCAGTGACTTGCCGATAAAACCGTCTACCCATTGACTTTTCTTTCTGTCCACTGCATCACCCAGTCCTGGTGTTTCACGATGGGAGAGAATACGAACACCGGCAATTGAACCGTCTACATTAATGCCAACAATTAAATCAATGTCACCGGTATAACCGTCACGGGCAGTAGCGGGCAAGATGATGGCAATCGCATTATTACCCTGTCTGGCGATATAAAACTTTTTCTCCTCTCGCAAACTGAGTAATGCGAGGTCATTAATCGCGTAGGCATCATCCAGCATGGAATTGTTATGGCGGGATTTGGGCACGATTTCGATCAGTGCTTGCTCCTCTGCCAGACGGATGTTTTTGCGAATAGAATCCTGTGTGCTTAAATAAGTTCCGGCAATAATCGCCGTGCTAACGACCGCGAAGAAGCCTAACAGGATAGCATTACGACCGATGGATTCGCTCAACATGGTTTATTTATTCCCTGCTGATTTGCTGTGATCCGATTTGCTGTGATCCGATGTACTGTGATCTGATGTGTCGTGCCCTGTGTTGCTGAGATCAGGGCTATTATGACCGTAGGTTCTTGGCTGGGTGTAATAATCCAATAGTGGTGCAACAAAATTCATTAATAATACAGAGAAAGCAATAGCATCAGGATAATTACCCCAGGTTCGAATGATATACAGCAACAGGCCTATTAATGCGCCATAAATCAGTTTGCCTTTGTTAGACACGGCTGAGGTGACGGGGTCGGTAACAATGAAAAAAGCCCCAAACATTGTGGCACCGCTGAGCAGGTGAAATAGTGGTGAGCCGCCAGAGGTTGAGCTGCCCCCATCGTTAAAAATGGCAGATATCACTGTTAAAGACGCCAGCATACTAAGGGGTGCATGCCAGGTAAAAACACGCTGGGATAATAAAAATATTCCACCCGCTAAAAATCCAAGGTTTGCCCACTCCCAGCCTAATCCGGCCCACTGACCAAATTGCGGAGATTGTGCCCAAAGGTCTTCGACTAACAAGGAATTATTTTGTTTTAAGATATCCAGTGGTGTGGCCATGGTCATGCCATCAATGCTAAATAGTTCAACGGCATCGCGACCGGCGAATAAGGCAGTGATTGAGTCTATTAAACTGGGTAGGGATAAGTTGGATAGCTGTCCCTCAAAGACTTGTCGTGGTGCAGCCCAGATAGTCATATCAACAGGGAATGAAATGAGCAAGACAACGTAACCGACCATTGCTGGATTGAATGGGTTGTAGCCCATTCCTCCATAGAGGTGTTTGGCAATCAATATGGCAAAACCAACCCCAATTAGAATTAACCACCAAGGCGAATAGGGGGGCATGGCTACGGCAAGTAATACCGCCGTTACTACGGCGCTGTAATCACTTAAATAAAAGCTGAGCGGGCGTTTACGTAACCTTAGAGCCAGGGCTTCAGCACTCACTGCAACCATGCTTGCCCAGACAATATTCACCAGGGTGCCCCAGCCAAAATGCCAGCTTAGGGCCAAAATACCGGGGATGGTGGCGAGTAATACCAGTTGCATAACCCGTGCTGTGTTGAGCGGGCCTGTGGTGTGGGGCGATATGATGTTAAGCAATGCCATAATTAATTCTGTTTACCTTTCTTGTGTAAATAAGCGTCAAAGGCTTGCTTGGCGTCAGCTAATTTTATGTCCAGCTTGACAGCGGTTGCTGCCAGAATCGCCGCATTTTTGTCACCGTCCGCTTCGGCCATGGCTAGCTTTTCTCGGGTTTTATCCAAGCGCTTGCCGATGGAATCGACGGTATTTTTTAAGCGCTCCTCAGCAGTCATATTAGAGGCGGCATCGCGTTTGGCCAATGCGCGGGCAATAGCATCCTGGGCGGCATCACCCGTAGGTGTAGGTTGCGCGAGTACTGATTTTTGTGGCGCGCCTTCGATGGCTAATTGGGCCGGATGGGTTGTCGTTGCTTTTTTTGGATTTGGCTCTGTTGCTGCTGCTGGGTTATCCGCAATAAACTGTTCCAATGCTTGTTTGGCTTGCTGATATTTGGCTACGGTTTTTTCTACGCCGGTACGCAAGGCATCAATATTGTCAGCATGATCCTGTTCAGCCTGTTGCAGTTTTTCTTTGGCGGTTGCCAGACGTTTTTCAATAGTGGTCAGAGTCTGTTCAAGGCTTTCTTTCGTTGGTGTTTGTGCTGCGCTACCTGCGCGTTTTGCCTGGGCTTTTTCAATCGCGGCCGGTGCTGGGTTGAGAGCAGACTTTTTGGCTTTGGCTCGCTCAATGGCGGCCTGGATGGCGTCGGTTTTATCGCCTGTGGCGCTACCTTCAGCTGCCCTTGCGGCTTTACGAGCTTGACGCTTGGCGTCTTTTTCCCGCTGTTGCCGCTCGATACGGTCCTTGCGGGCTTCAAAACGACGCTTGGATTGCTCTGCGGTGGTGGCATTTTGCTTATGTTCGCGAATATCTGCTTTGGAGGCGCGATAGTATTGTACTAAGGGTATATTGCTAGGACAGGCGTAGGAGCAAGCGCCGCACTCAATGCAATCCATTAGGTTGTGCGCTTCCAGCTTATCGTATTCCTTGCCACGGGCAAACCAGTACATCTGTTGTGGTAGTAATGACACTGGGCAAGCTTGTTCGCACATGCCGCAGCGAATACAGGCCTGTACGGGCGACGGTGGAGGCATTTCATTGACTGTTGGTGCCAAAATACAATTGGTAGTTTTGACAACAGGGACATCGTCGCTTTCCAGGGTGAAGCCCATCATCGGGCCGCCTATAATCAGGCGGGAACACTCTCTTTCGTTAAAGCCACAGAGTGTCAGCAGGTGGTGTATAGGTGTACCCAGCAATACTTCAACATTACGTTGCTGTTCGAGGGCAAAGCCGGTGACCGTCGTGATGCGCGAAATTAATGGCTCGCCAAATTTGATAGCACGATAAATAGCCACGATTGTACCGACATTTTGGCAAATAACACCCACCTGTGCAGGTAGTCCTCCAGAGGGTACCTCCTTGCCCGTTACTATCTGGATCAGTTGTTTTTCGCCACCCGAGGGATACTGGGTAGGGAAACTAACGATTTCAATATTGGAGCCTGCAGCGGCCTTTTTTAAGGCGGCAATGCCTTCCGGTTTATTATCTTCTACCCCAATTAATGTTTCTGTAGCAGGATTAATCAGGTGCTGCAGAATTTTCGTCCCTTCGATAATTTCAAGAGCCCGCTCCTGCATTAACCTATCATCAGCAGTGATATAAGGTTCGCATTCGGTGCCATTGATAATTAAGGTTTCGATCACTTGATCATCGCGGGTAGTCAATTTTACTGCGGCGGGAAAGCCTGCGCCTCCCATTCCGGCAATACCGGATTCGCGAATGCGGTTGAGCAACTCGGATTTTTCAATTGAGGTGTAATCTTCAGTGCCGCTGTGTTCTATCCATTGGTCCTTACCATCGGGTTTAATAACAATGCAAGCTGCACTCAACCCTGAGGGGTGTGGAATGGTTCGCGTCTCAATCGCCAAGACTTCACCAGAGGTGGAGGCGTGAACCGGTACGCTGACGAAGCCTTTGGCAGCGGCAATCATTTCACCTTTAAGGACTTTTTGTCCTACCACAACGATGGCACTGGCCGGTGTGCCTATATGTTGTGATAGAGGAAAGACCAGTTGTTTAGGAATGCCAGCGCTGACAATCGGTAGTTGATTGGACGGGTGTTTGTTTTCTGCCGGGTGAACACCACCGTGAATATTCCAAACCTTTCTCACGCCGCTACCTCGTCATTATTCTGGTCGAGATCAGTGGCAATGATTTCAGCGGGTGGGGGTAAATCCCAGCTCCAGGTTTGCAAGGTGGTTGCAATCGGCAACATATCGATACAGTCTACTGGGCAGGGCTCGACGCAGAGGTCGCAGCCGGTACATTCACTTTGAATCACGGTGTGCATCTGTTTGGCAGCACCCAGGATGGCATCAACCGGGCAGGCCTGAATACACTTGGTACAGCCTATACATTCTGCCTCACGGATTACGGCAATTTTTTTAACGTTCTCTTCACCGTGTTCTGCATCTAAGGGAAGGGCTTCGACGTCTAACAAATCGGCTAAATCGCTAATGGTGTTTTCACCGCCGGGAGGGCATTTATTGATTGCTTCACCGTTGGCGATAGCTTCAGCATAGGGCCGGCAACCGGGATAGCTACACTGGCCACATTGGGTTTGTGGCAGCAAGGCTTCAATTTGGTCGGCAATAGGATTGCCCTCGGTTTTAAATTTAATCGCGGCGAAGCCCAACAATGCACCAAAGGGTAGGCCCAAGAGCAGCAGGGCTGATAAAGCAGAGAGAAAAGGGTATTGGCTAATGAGTTCAAACATCTTTATAGTCCGTTACACCAAACCCGCAAAGCCCATAAAGGCCAGCGACATCAAACCAGCGGTAATCATGCCAATGGCGGCCCCTTTAAAGGGGGCAGGTACATCGGCCACTGCCAGCCGTTCGCGCATCGCGGCAAACAATACGAGTACCAGAGAAAACCCCAACGCGGCGCCAAAACCATATAGCGCCGATTCCAGAAAGTTATGCTGTTTATTAATGTTTAATAGGGCGACACCTAACACCGCACAGTTGGTGGTAATCAACGGCAGGAAAACACCGAGAACTTTATAGAGTAGGGGGCTGCTTTTTCGTACCACCATTTCGGTGAACTGAACAACGACGGCAATAACCAGAATAAAGGAGATAGTTTTTAAGTACTCCAGTCCTAGCGGCAGCAGTAACCATTCATAGGTCAGCCAACTAACGATAGACGCCAGGGTGAGAACAAAGGTGGTAGCGCAGGACATGCCAATGGCGGTTTCCAATTTGTTGGAAACGCCCATAAACGGGCACAGCCCTAAAAACTGCACTAGTACAAAGTTGTTGACCAGAATAGCGCCGATCAATAATAGAGAATAATCTGCCAGCATGTTTTTCAGTACCTATATTTGTAGGGCCTATAATCGCTAGGGAGTCTCTCAATAAGTCGGCTCAGCATGACGCTTACTTCAGAGGTTTTCTAGGAGGCTGTCCGAGAATAAGAGCCTACTGCGGAAAAGCCCAGTTGTTTTACAAGAAGCAGCCATTTTTCACACTCGATTTCGTTAAACTAGAGTTTAGAGTTTCAGGAAGAAAATTATAACAAAAAATTCAGCGTGAGCACTCCGGGCCTGCAGGACAATTGACACTGTGGCCGACCGCAAGCTTGTTGGTCTTTGCGGCTGCTGCGGAACTCGCTTCGCTCAGACAGTCCTCGCTAAAAACGCCGCAAACACCAACAAGCTTAAACGCGCCCTGATTGGCCACCGTGTCAATTGTCCTGCAGGCCCTAGCATCGTGCTACATTGAAGACATTACTTCCTCCCATAATACCTTAAAAAATGTGCAAAAAAACTTGACGAAAGCGGCGAAAAATATCCGCGTCTTATACAGCT